>NZ_JODF01000017.1:0-122830 GCF_000717945.1 Streptomyces sp. NRRL S-920 | reverse complement strand
GGGAGGAGGGGCGTCACGGGGTGCTCGGGGGGTGCGGGGTGCTTGGCTGCGGGTTCATCGGCGAAGCGTACGTAATTCCGGTGCGGGTCCGTTGTGGGCTGTCCCGCCTGTTCCG
The DNA here is from genome assembly GCF_000717945.1 of Streptomyces sp. NRRL S-920. Taxonomy (NCBI): domain Bacteria; kingdom Bacillati; phylum Actinomycetota; class Actinomycetes; order Kitasatosporales; family Streptomycetaceae; genus Streptomyces; species Streptomyces sp. NRRL S-920. The sequence goes on along the minus strand of NZ_JODF01000017.1, from coordinate 122,715 downwards.
CGCGCTCCTTGGCGGGGCGAGTGCGAGGCCCCTCGTGGGCTGGCGCCAGATTCCCGTGCCCCCCCGAACGGGGCAAGTGCGGGTACGTCGTGGCTTGTCGCGCAGTTCCCCGCGCCCCTGGACGGCGCGCGTGCGAGGTCCCTCGTGGGCTGTCGCCAGATCCCCGCGCCCCCCGGACGGGGCAAGCGCGGGCACGTCGTGGCTTGGCGCGCAGTTCCCCGCGCCCCTAGGCCGGGCGGGTGCGAGGTCCCTCGTGGGCTGGCGCCAGATCCCCGCGTCCCTGGACGGCGCGCGTGCGAGGCCCCTCGTGGGCTGGTGCGGCGTTGGCCGTGGCCCCGGGTGGGGTGTGGCGATGCCCGCGCAGCTCCCCAGCTGCGCGGGCATCGGTGCCGTCCGCCGCACCCCCGTCCCCACGGGGTTTCCAGGCCGGATGTCCCCGCCCGGACCGCTCTTCCGGGCCTGGGGCGCCGCTCAGCGCCCCAGCATCACGCCTACGGACGACGCTTGTGTGACCACTGCTTCCCAGCCGCCGAAGACGACCACGAGCAGGGCTGCCAGGGGGAGGACCATGGCCGTCGCCACCAAGGGGTGGCGCGTACCGGACGGGCGGGCGCTGAACGCGGAGAGCCTGCGTCCTTGCGTACGGAGCATGGTCCGCGGTGCCGTGTCCGCCATGGTTCCTCTCCTGACCTATTTCGATGTGGTTCTGGCAGCGGCGGGTGTCTGACCTCGGGGGACGAGTGCTGCACCCGCCGCTTGACCTCAAATTTAGGTGGAGGGGAGGTCCCGGGCGTCATGCCCTCGTACCGATTGGCTGGCCTCCCGGAGGATGACCGACCCGCACGCGTGTACTCCCATGGGTGGAGACGGGGACCTAGGACTCAGGGTCTTCCCGGAGGGGGCGGGCCGCGGCCTCCGAGGCGTCCTCCCTGGGGACCGGCTGCTCCACGAGGGCGAGCACGCGCGTCGCCATGAAGCGCGCCGTGCGCACCACGGATCCACTGCGGGTGACTTCGCTCACTTCCACCACTCCCCTGCGCACCGCCGTCTCCACCCGGCGGCCCGCCCGGCTCGCCACCACCTCGTACGTCCTCGTCGTGTCCCCGGCGTCCACGACTATCTCCACGCGATCACCCTTCACGGGATCAATCCCCCTTCAGTGATGGATGGTTGAAGACAGGGGCGGCCTCAACGGCTCCTTGTCCCCGGCCTTCTGACCACTCTTCGATTTTCCCACCCGGCACTGACAATCGATCGGCCCGCGAGGGCGCGGCCTCTGCACGTGCCCGCCCGTGGAAACGTAAGCTGTGGCTCGTCAAACGGACCGGGTAGCGGGGATGGACATGGCGATGATGCGGCTCCGGCGCGAGGACCCGCGTGTCGTCGGCTCGTTCAGGCTGCACAGGCGCCTGGGCGCCGGCGGCATGGGGGTCGTCTATCTGGGGTCGGACCGGAGGGGGCAGCGCGTCGCCCTGAAGGTGATCCGGCCCGATCTGGCGGAGGATCAGGAATTCCGGTCCCGGTTCGCGCGGGAGGTGTCGGCCGCCCGGCGCATTCGCGGCGGCTGCACGGCGCGGCTCGTCGCCGCCGACCTCGAGGCGGAACGGCCGTGGTTCGCCACGCAGTACGTTCCCGGGCCCTCGCTGCACGACAAGGTCGCCGCCGAGGGGCCGCTCTCCGCGGCCGACGTGGCCGTGGTCGGCTCGGCGCTCGCCGAGGGGCTCGTCGCCGTGCACGAGGCCGGTGTCGTACACCGCGATCTCAAGCCGTCGAACATCCTGCTGTCCCCGAAGGGGCCGCGGATCATCGACTTCGGCATCGCGTGGGCGACCGGGGCCTCGACCCTGACGCATGTGGGTACCGCCGTCGGCTCGCCCGGCTTCCTCGCCCCCGAACAGGTGCGCGGCGCCGCCGTCACCCCCGCCACCGATGTCTTCGCGCTCGGCGCCACGCTGGCGTACGCGGGGATGGCGGACTCACCCTTCGGCCATGGCAGTTCCGAGGTCATGCTCTACCGGGTGGTGCACGAGGAGGCGCAGCTGCACGGCGTGCCGGACGCCCTCGCGCCGCTGATCCGGGCCTGCCTCGCCAAGGATCCTGAGGAGCGGCCGAGCACGCTCCAACTGTCGCTCAGGCTCAAGGAGATCGCCGCCCGCGAGGCCCAGGGCCTCGGCGAGGTGCGGCCGCCCGCGCCGCGGCAGGACCACGACCGGCCGACGGGCCGACTCGCCGAGAGCTACGCGGACCAGCGCACCCAGCGCCGGCCCGCCCCCGGCGTCACTCCCCCGCCGCGGCCGAGTGCGTCCAGAAGCGGGGTGTCCAGGGGCGGGGTGTCCAGGACTGGCGCGTCCAGGAACGGCGCGTCCAGGAGCGGCTCCGCCAAGACCGGCTCGTCCAGGACCGGAGCGCGGCCCTCCGTACCCCGTAATACGACGCGTTCCGGCGGCAGGCCCGCCCCTCGCAGCGGTACCGGGCGGCAGAGGCCGCGCACGACGGGGACGGGGCGGCGGATGATGCCCGCCAATCCGCGGCTGCTGCGGCAGCGGCTCACCGTGTTCGTGGTCGTCACGCTGCTGGTCGCCCTCGGCATCGCGGCGGCGCAGGGCTGCCAGGGCCCCTCCCGGGGCATGGGGGGCGGCCCCTCGGGGGCGCCGGAGCGGGTGTCCTCCCAGGCGGCGCAGGGGCGGGATGCCCCCGGGATCGAAGCGGCGTCCGAGCGGAACACGTAGATGGTGACTCCGCGGGTTGTTCGTAGCTGAGCGCGCAGTTCCCCGCGCCCCTTCGGGCGCGGATTCGTCGTCGCTGAGCGCGCGGTTCCCCGCGCCCCTTCGGGGCGCTTGTCAGTTCTGCGGGCGGCCCGTCGCCACCGCGTAGAAGGCGACCGCCGCCGCCGCGCCCACGTTCAGTGAGTCCACGCCGTGAGCCATCGGGATGCGGACCCATTCGTCGGCCGCGACCAGCGCCTGGGTGGAGAGGCCGTCGCCCTCCGCGCCGAGCATCAGCGCGACGCGGTCCATGCGGTGCGGGGCCACCTCGTCCAGGGACTTCGCCTTCTCGTCGGGGGTGAGGGCGAGGAGGCTGAAGCCGGCCTCGCGCACGCCCTCCAGGCCCTTGGGCCAGGACTCCAGGCGGGCGTACGGGACCGAGAAGACCGCGCCCATCGAGACCTTCACCGAGCGGCGGTAGAGCGGGTCCGCGCAGTCCGGGGAGAGCAGGACCGCGTCCATGCCGAGGGCCGCCGCCGAACGGAAGATCGCGCCGATGTTCGTATGGTCATTTACGGCTTCCATGACGACCACCCTGCGGTGGGTCGCCAGGAGATCGTCGGCCGTGGGCAGCGGCTTGCGCTGCATCGAGGCGAGGGCGCCTCGGTGCACGTGGTAGCCGGTGACCTGCTCGGCGAGGTCCGGGCTCACCGCGTACACGGGGGCCGGCAGCTCGTCGATGACATCGCGCATGACGTCGACCCACTTGGCCGAGAGCAGCATCGACCGCATCTCGTAACCGGCGTCCTTGGCCCGTCTGATGACCTTCTCGCCCTCCGCGATGAACAGACCCTCGGCCGGTTCGCGCCTGCGGCGCAGCTCGACGTCGGTCAGGCCCGTGTAGTCGCGCAGGCGGGGGTCGTCGGGGTCGTCGACGGTGATGAGATCAGCCACAGGGTGATACTGCCTTGTCCTGGGTGGGGTGCCAACGGCCGGGGGCGTGTTCCGTTACCGCTGGTTACTGGGGTGGTGTGCGGGGCGCGCTACGCGCGGGCCTCGGGGCCCACGGTGACGACGTCGCCGATGACGATGACCGCCGGCGGCTTCACCTCGTGGGTGCGGACCGCCTCGGCGACCGTGCCGAGCGTCGCGTCGACGCGGCGCTGGGCGGCCGTCGTGCCCTCCTGGATCAGGGCGAGCGGGGTGCCGGCCGCCTTGCCGTGGGCGATCAGGGCCTCCGCGATCTTGCCGATCTTGTCGACGCCCATCAGGATCACCAAGGTGCCGCGCAGCTTGGCCAAGGACTCCCAGTCGACCAGGGAACGCTCGTCGTCCGGCGCCACGTGGCCGCTGACCACCGTGAACTCGTGGGCGACGCCGCGGTGGGTGACCGGGATGCCCGCCGCCGACGGGACCGAGATCGAGCTGGAGATGCCGGGCACGACCGTGCAGGTGATGCCCGCCTCGGCGAGCGCCTGGGCCTCCTCCATGCCGCGGCCGAAGACGTAGGGGTCACCGCCCTTGAGACGGACGACGGCCTTGCCCTGCTTGGCGTGCTCGATCAGGGCGTTGTTGATCGCCTCCTGGGCCATGAAGCGGCCGTAGGGGATCTTCGCGGCGTCGATCACCTCGACGTGCGGCGGCAGCTCGTCCAGGAGGTCGCGGGGGCCGAGGCGGTCGGCGATGACGACGTCCGCGGCGGCGAGGAGCCGGCGGCCGCGGACGGTGATCAGGTCGGGGTCGCCGGGGCCGCCGCCGACCAGTGCGACGCCGGGGGTCCGGGTGCGCAGGTGCGGGGCGACGAGGCTGCCGTCGCGCAGTCCCTCGACGACCGCGTCGCGGATGGCGGCGGTGCGGCGCGGGTCGCGGTCCTGTACGTCACTCGACAGGACGGCGACGGTGACGCCCTCGGAGCGGCCCGTGGCCGGGGTCCAGGCGGTGGCCGCCTCGGCGTCGTCGGAGCGTACGCACCAGACGCGGTGGGCCTCCGCCTCCGCCGAGGCACGGTTGTTGGCCTCGTCGTCGCTGGTGGCGATCAGGGCGTACCAGGCGTTCTGGAGGTCGCCGTGCTCGTAGCGGCGCCTGGTCCAGGTGATCTCGCCCGCATCGGCCATGGCCTCCACGGAGGGCGTCGCCGAGGGGGATACGAGGAGGACGTCGGCGCCCGCCTTGATGAGCGCGGGGAGGCGGCGCTGGGCCACCTGGCCGCCGCCGAGGACGACGACGCGGCGGCCGTTGAGGCGGAGGCCTACGGGATAGGCGGGGTGTTCGGCCATGCTGACGGCTCCTCCTGGCGGGGGCAGTGCCGCTGCGGCGGTGGAGCGGCTGTTCTGACGTGCGGGTTCAGTATGGCGGGGGCCGGGGGGCCGGGTCGGGTGGCTCTCCCCACACCCGCCCCTTCCCGAAACCGGGACTTCGCCCCCGGGCCCGCCGTCGGGCGGAGGGGGAAGCCCCGGTTCGGGGTCGAGCGCTGCGACGCTACTTCTCGGTGACGCCCGCCGAGTCGAACGTGGCCACCTCGTGCATCGCGCGGGCCGCGCTCTGGACGATCGGCAGGGCCAGGAGCGCGCCGGTGCCCTCGCCGAGGCGGAGGTCGAGGTCGACCAGGGGGCGCAGGCCCAGCTTGTTGAGGGCCGCGACGTGGCCGGGCTCCGCGCTGCGGTGGCCCGCGATGCAGGCCGCGAGGACCTCGGGGGCGATGGCGCGGGCGACCAGGGCGGCCGCGCCGGCGCTCACGCCGTCCAGGACCACCGGCGTACGCAGGGACGCGCCGCCGAGCAGGAGGCCCACCATGGCCGCGTGCTCCAGGCCGCCGACCGCCGCGAGGACACCGATCGGGTCCGACGGGTCGGGCTGGTGGAGGTCGAGGGCGCGGCGGACGACCTCGACCTTGCGGGCGTGCATCTCGTCGTTGATGCCCGTGCCGCGGCCGGTGACCTCGGCGGGATCCACGTCCGTGTAGACGGAGATCAGGGCCGCTGACGCGGTGGTGTTCGCGATGCCCATCTCGCCGGTCAGCAGGGCCTTGTTGCCCGCTGCCACGAGGTCGCGGGCCGTCTCGACGCCGACCTCGATGGCCGCCTTGACCTCCTCGCGGGTCAGGGCGGGCCCGGTCGTCATGTCGGCCGTGCCCGCGCGCACCTTGCGGGGCAGCAGACCGGGCGTGGCGGGGAGTTCGCTCGCCACGCCCACGTCGATGACGCAGACCTCGGCGCCCACCTGGTTGGCGAAGGCGTTGCAGACCGCGCCGCCGCCGAGGAAGTTGGCGACCATCTGCGCGGTCACCTCCTGGGGCCAGGCGGTGACGCCCTGGGCGTGCACGCCGTGGTCGCCCGCGAAGATCGCGACGGCCGCGGGCTCCGGGATCGGCGGCGGGCACATCCGGGACAGGCCGGACAGCTGGGCGGAGATGATCTCCAGCATGCCGAGGGCGCCCGGCGGCTTGGTCATCCGCTTCTGGCGTTCCCATGCCTCGCCGAGCGCCTTGGCGTCCAGCGGACGGATGTTGGCCACGGTCTCGGCGAGCAGGTCGTGCGGGTCCTCGCCGGGCAGCGCGCGACGGCCGTACGTCTCCTCGTGGACGACCCAGGACAGCGGACGGCGCTTGGACCAGCCGGCCTGCATCAGCTCGGGCTCATCCGGGAACTCGTCGACGTATCCCACGCAGAGGTACGCCACCACTTCGAGGTGCTCGGGCAGGCCGAGGGCGCGGACCATCTCGCGCTCGTCGAAGAAGCTGACCCAGCCGACGCCGAGGCCTTCGGCGCGGGCGGCGAGCCACAGGTTCTCGACGGCGAGCGCCGAGGAGTAGGGCGCCATCTGCGGCTGGGTGTGCCGGCCGAGGGTGTGGCGGCCGCCGCGGGTGGGGTCGGCGGTGACGACGATGTTCACCGGGGTGTCGAGGATGGCCTCGATCTTCAGTTCCTTGAACTGCTTCGCGCGGCCCTTGGGGAGGGACTTGGCGTACGCCTCGCGCTGGCGGGCGGCCAGTTCGTGCATGGTGCGCCGGGTCTCGGCGGACTTGATGACGACGAAGTCCCAGGGCTGGGAGTGGCCGACCGACGGGGCGGTGTGCGCGGCCTCCAGGACGCGGAGCAGCACCTCGTGGGGGATGGGGTCGCCGCGGAAGCCGTTGCGGATGTCGCGGCGCTCGCGCATGACGCGCAGGACGGCCTCGCGCTCGGCGTCGTCGTAACCGGGAGCGGCGGTGCCGGGAGAGGTCACGGGCTCGGCGGGCTCCGCGATCTCGGCGGGCTCGGCGGCTTCCTCGTCCTCCTCGATGATGAGGAGTCCCGGCGCCTCGGTGGCGGTCCGCGCCTCCACCGGCTCCGGGGTGTCCTGGGGCGCGAGGGCCTCGGGGCCCTGTGCCGTGTCGGGTGCGTCAGGCGCTTCGGCCATCTCGGGTGCGTCGGCCACTTCGTTCACTTCGTTCGCGTCGATCGGTTCGAACGAGATGACGTCGTCGGCCTCGTCCAACTCTTCGGCCGGGTCGGCCGTCTCGGGGGCGGCCGGGAACTCGGCCGGGGCCACCACCGGGGGTACGGGGGAATCAGCGGACGCGGCCGGAACCGGCGCGTCCTGGACCGGCTCCGCGGCCTCGGGCAGCGCCGTGTCCGCCGCGGCGTCCGCGGCCAGGGGTTCGGCGCCGTCGCGCGGGGCGGGCACCGTGGCCGTCGGGGCCTCGGCGGGGACGGCCTCGGGCGCCGCCGCTCGCGTCGGGTCACCCTGCGGTACGAGGGTCGGGGCGGCGGACTCCGTCGGTGCGGCCGGTGCGACCGGCGCGGCGGGGGCCGGCTGGGCCGCGAGCTGCTCGGCGTCCGCGGTGGTTTCGGCCTCCGGGGCGGGATCGTCCTGCGGGACGACCAGGGGGCGCGGGGGCGTCGGCGCCAGGTGGGGCGTGGTCGGCACCGATCCCTCGACGGGCACGAACTGGCCGATGGGCATGGGCGCTTGGGCGCCGGCCGACTCACCGGGGAGCGGGGCGTACTGGGGCTCGCCCGCGTCCTGCGGGGTGTGCTGCTCGGGCTGGTGCGGGGCCGCGTGCCGCGCCTCGGCGGGGTGGCCGCCGTGCGAGGCGTGGCCGGGCTGGGCGCCGACGGCCATGGCGTACGCGTCCTGGGCGGTGTCCGGGGCGAAGCCGGACCGGGCGGTCTCGGGGGCGAAACCGGGCTGGGCCGTGCCGGGGGCGAAGCCGTGCTGGGTGGTCTCGTCGCTCGGGACCTGCGCGTCGGCCCACGGCTGCGCGGAGGCCATGGCGAACGGAGGCTGCGCGACGGCGGCGGGCATGGCCTCGGCGAACGCAGGCTGCTCCGCCGTCGGAACGTACCCGGACTCGGCGCCGGGCTGCGGGAGGGGGGCGGCTTCGACGCCGGGGCCCGCTTCAGCGGCGGCACCGGGGTCGCCGGAGACAGCGGCATCGGCGGCGTCAGCGGCCTGCGGGAACGCCGCGGGCTCCGGGGCACCCGGAGCCGGAACGGTCAGGTCCGGAACGGCCGCCGCCGGGGCTGCGGACGGCACTGCCGCCTCCGGAACAGCCGCGTCCGGAACAACTGCCTCCGAAACGACCTCCCCCTGCGTCGCCTCCGCGAGCGGCGCGCCCGGGGTGGCCTGTCTCGCCTGTTCCCGCACCTCCGCGGGCAGCTCGGCGGGGCCGGCTTCCGGAGCCGGTGCGGCCTGAAGGTGCTCGGCGGCCTCCGCGCTCCGGGGCTGCTCGGGGACCTGCGGCTCCTCCGCCGCGACCGCGATCGGCTGCGGTACGGGTGTGACGTCAGAGGTCTCTGTGACTGGCGTGCCCTCTGGGACGACCGTTTCTGCTGGTGCGGGATAAGCCTCGTGCTGAGTCAGCGGCTGGGGCTGCGCCTGCTGAGGGGCCCACGGCTCGCCCCCCTGCGGCGGGATCTCACCGAGCTGCGGGGCCGGCAGCGCCGCGTCGTCGCGCGGGATGTCGAGGTACTCGGGCCCGGTCGTCGGCGGCCCCGCGTGCCGCGCGGGCGCGGTGTGCTGCGGGGGCGCCGCCCCGGCGGGGCCCCGGTCGGCCAGCGAGCGTACGGGGCTGGCCGAGCTGTCGGGCACCGCGGGGCCCGAGGGGCCGTGGTGCAGGGGGCGGCGGGAGGGGCCCGGGTGGGAAGCGGCGGGCGCGGCGCCGGGCATGCGGACGCCGTTCAGGTCGACCGAGCCGCTGTCACGGCCCGAGGTCTCGTGCGGTCCCGGCTGATGAGCGGCCTGCGCCTCGCTCCACGCCCCCTGGGCGCCCGGCATCAGCAGCAGATCGTCCTCATCGGCGGGGTTCTCGGAGGAGTCGGCGGGGTCCGCGAAGGTATACGCATCCGGAGCGGGAGCGCCCGGCTGCTGTGCCCCCATGCCCTGCACGGGCCCGGACGGCACACCGTTGCCTGCGCCCTCCGGCAGCCCCTCGCCCGGGACCTGGCCGGTGTCGGTCATGCGTAACCCCTCGCCCATCGGTTAGTGCTTCTTCGACCGCCCCTCGGCCTTCGGCCGGGGAGGCCCCATTGACCGGAGCGGCGCACCAACCGCCCGTCATCCTCAACGAGCGTGCGCGCCGCGCGGCACGAACCGCTGACCGGACAACAGGCATTGTCCCGGTTGGTACGCCGCCGCGGCAGCTTGATCGGCCACGGTCCGCTGTGGACTGCGCCACGTTGCGCGTCCTCCGGCCCTGCCGTACCACACGGGCCCCCCAAAGCGGGTGGACTTTCCGGACCTTGACCAACGAATTGCCGGGCACCCGGGTGCGGTACAACGATCGGCCAGCCTACCTCGCGCCGTGTGGCGACAGGGTCACGGGGAACGGTCCGGCAACCGCCCGGACAGCAGGAACACCACCGTCCGCTTCTCCTCCCGCCAGGCGCGGGTGTCCAGCTCGACGGACTGGAGGAGGGCGCACTCGACGAGGTATCCGTGCTCGGACAGGTCCCTGCCGATGAGTTCGGCGGCGTCGCGCGTCGCGGCGTGCGTCACGATGCGCTGCGGGCGGCGGTCGGCGACGGCGGAGACCACCGCCGCTCCCCCGCCCCCGACGCGTACGACGTCCGGTTCGGGGAGGTCTTCGAGGATGTGCGGCGCGACGCCGTGGACGGTCTGCGCCTGGACGCCGAAGCGGCGGACGGCGGCGGTGGTGCGGCCCAGGGCGTCGGCGTCCTGGTCGACGGCGATCACGGCGGCGCCGAAGCGGGCCGCCTCCGCGGTGAAGGCGCCGCTGCCGCAGCCGATGTCCCAGACGAGGTCGCCCACGCGCGGCCCGGTGCGGGCGAGTTGGGCGGCGCGCAGCCGGTCGCTCTCCCCCTCGCCGAGCCAGATGTCGCCGCCGTACTCCGCGGCGGGCAGTGCCCAGCCGCGCGGCGACGCGGCCGGTTCGCGCCCGGCGATCCAGCCGGTGTCGGAGGAGGGCGTGGTGCCGGATCCGCCGACGACGATGACGACGTTCGGGTCGCGCCAGGTGTGGTCGGCGGCCTTGTCGGAGGTGACCACGGTGACGCGCTCGCGCTCGGTGCCGAGTTCCTCGCAGATGACGAAGGTGCGGTGGACGCCCTGGAGCAGCAGGCTCAGCTCGGCCGGTCCCGCGCCCGGGGAGGTGAGGACGGCGACCTTGGTGTGGGCGCGGCAGACGTTCACGGCGCGGCGCAGGCTGCGGCGGTGGGCGACCACGACCTCGGCGTCGTCCCACGGCATGCCCGCGCGGGCGAACGCCTGGGCTACGGAGGAGACGGCGGGGACCACTTCGACTTCCAGGCCGAATTCGGGGGCGCGCAGGGTGCGTACGACACCGAAGAAGCCGGGGTCGCCGTCGGCGAGGACCACGGCGGTGCCGCGGTGGGCGGCGATGCGGCGGGCGGCCAGGCCCACGCTGCCGAGGCGGATCCGTTCGGCGTGGGCGGGCAGCTCGTCCAGCGCCAGGTGGTGGGCGGCGCCGGCGACGAGCGTGGCGGCGCGGAGCGCGGAGCGTGCCGCCGCGGTCAGCGGCGTACCGTCCCAGCCGATCACCGTGACCCGGTCGGCCATCGTCGTCTGTCTCCTGAGGTTCTCGCGGGTCGTCCGTGCGGTGCGGTGGCTGCGGGGAGCGACCGCGCACGCGGCCAGGGCGAGCGTACCTGGTGGGACTCGGGTGTGCTGGGGAGCCGGGGGGTGTGCCGGGCCGATGGTTCGGCGCGTTCCCGTGCGCGGCGGGCGCGGGCTCAGTTCCAGTCGGAGAACGCGGAGAAGCCGCTCTCGGCGAGGCTGTCGGACACGCCTTCGAGGTCCTCGGGGAGCAGGCTCCACACGATGAGGTCGGTGCGCATCTCGAGCCAGCCGCCGAAGGGGTCGCCGCCGTTTCTCGTACGCGCTATCCAGGCGCCGCGCAGGACGCCCTCGCTGATGCAGCCGATCTTCTGGGCGACCTGCTGGGCTGCGGTGTTGTCGGCTGCGGTGCGCAGTTCGATGCGCTCGAACGCCTGGTCGTTGAAGAGCCACTGGGCGGTGGCGAGCGCCGCCTCGGAGGCGTAGCCCTCACCGCGGGCCCAGGGGGCGATGACGTAACTGAGTTCGCTGGCGCGCACCCGCCAGTCCGTATTGCGCAGATGGATGACGCCGACCAGCCGCTGGGTGAGGAACTCCGTGACGGCGAGGGCGATCCCGCGGCCCTCGGTGCGCTCGGCCGGTGCGAGCCGGGTGATCCAGTCGTGGGCGTCGGCCTCGGTGTAGGGCTGGGGCACGGAGGTCCAGGCGGTGACCATCTCGTCGTTCATCATCTCCGCGTACGCGGAGACGTCGGCGTCCTCGAACGGGCGCAGCACCAACCGCTCCGTGCTGATGGAGACATCGGGGAAGGTGGTCGTCATGCGCCGCTCCGTAACCTGGAACCCTCGGGCCTGCTGAAGTGCCCAGCATGCAGCATGTCGGCGCGCGGACGCACCACGGGGTCCGCTCCTTCATCAGGAGCGGACCCCGTGGTGCGGGCGGGAACGGACTGGGCGTCAGTTCCCTTCGGCGGGCAGGACGGAGCCCTTGTACGTGTCCTCGATGAACCGTTTCACCTCAGGGGAGGTGAGCAGTTCGGCCAGCTTCCTCACCCGTGTGTCGTCCTCGTCGCCCTTCTTGACGGCCAGGACGTTGTTGTACGGGTTGCCCTTCGGCGACTCAAGGAGGATGGCGTCCTTCTTGGGGCTGAGTCCGGCGTCGAGCGCGTAGTTGTTGTTGATGACCGCGGCGTCGAGGTCGTCGAGCGAGCGCGGCAGCTGCGCGGGGTCGAGCGGCTTGATGGTGAGCTTCTTCGGGTTGGACGTGATGTCCTCGGGCGTGGCGGTGCCGCCGACGCCCTTCTTGAGCCCGATGACGCCCTTGGAGGCGAGGAGTTGGAGTGCCCGGCCCTCGTTGGTCGTGTCGTTGGGGACGGCGACGGTCGCGCCCGCCCGCAGCTCGCGGACGTCCTTCAGCTTCTTGTCGTCCTTCGGGTACACGCCCATCGGCGGCAGGTACACCTCGGCGACCGGCACCAGGTCCGTCTTCTTGGACGCGTTGAAGTCCTTGAGGTACGGGGTGTGCTGGTACAGGTTGGCGTCGAGGGAGCCTTCCTGGAGCGCGGTGTTCGGCGTCACGTAGTCCGTGAACTCCGTGATCCGGAGGTCGAGCCCCTTCTTCTTCGCGAGGTTCTCCTGGATGTACGTGAGTACTTCGCCGGCCGGGGTCGGGGTGGCCCCGACGACGAGCGTGTCGCCGCCCGGGCCACTGTCCGTGTCCGCGCCGCACGCGGTGAGCCCCAGCGCGAGGGCCAGGGTTCCGGCCGCGGCGGCGATGACGGACGCACGCATGATCAGAACGCCGCGACGACGGCGCCGTCGTACTTGTCGTCGATGAACTTCTTGACCTCGGGCGAGGTGAGGAGCTTGGCGAGCTTCTTCACGCGCGGGTCGTTCTCGTCGCCCTTCTTCACGGCGAGGAAGTTGCCGTAGGGGTTGCCCTTGGCCTTCTCGGCGACGAGGGCGTTCTTGGCGGGGCTGAGGTCGGCCTCCAGCGCGTAGTTGCCGTTGATCACCGCGGCGTCGACGTCGCTCAGGGAGCGGGGCAGCTGGGCGGCCTCCAGCTCCTTGAACTTGAGGTTCTTCGGGTTCTTGGCGACGTCCTTGGGGGTGGCGTCGAAGCCGACGCCCTTCTTCAGCTCGATGACGCCGTTGTCCGCGAGGAGCTTGAGGGCGCGGGCCTCGTTCGTGGTGTCGTTCGGGACGGCGACGGTGGCGCCGTCCTTCAGGTCGCCGAGCTTCTTGACGCCCTTGGAGTACACGCCGAGGGGCTCCAGGTGCACCGTGCCGTTCGGGACGGGCACGATGTCCGTGCCGTTCTTCTTGTTGAAGTCGTCCAGGTACGGCTTGTGCTGGAAGTAGTTCGCGAAGACCTCGCCCTGCTGGACGGCGGTGTTCGGCGTGACGTAGTCGGTGAACTCCTTCACCTCCAGGTCGAGCCCGGCCTTCTTGGCCAGGTTCTTCTGGACGTACTCAAGGATCTGGCCCTGCGGCGTGGGGGTGGCGGCGACGACGAGCGGGCCGTCCTTGTCGCCCGCGGAGCCCTTCTCGGAGCCGCAGGCGGTGAGCCCGAGGGTGAGGGCTCCGGCGGCGAGGACAGCGGTGGTGATCTTGGCGGTGTTACGCACGAAAAGTGCCTTTCTCCATGGGTGGTGCGGCCCCGCACAGGTGGGCGGGGCGGGCTGCGGGCCTGTGCCCGGTCAGCCGGTCTTGGTGGTCGACTCGGCGGCGACGGTGCCGGGCAGCACCCCGCGCAGCGGCCGGAACAGCAGCAGCGGACCGGAGCCGCCGCCGCGCTTGTGCAGCCTGCGGGCGGCGTAGTCGCCCGCGAACTGGATGATCGAGATGGCCACGGCGAGGATCGCCACGGTGATCCACATCAGCTCGGTCTCGAAGCGCTGGTAGCCGTAGCGCAGCGCGAGGTCGCCGAGGCCGCCGCCGCCGACCGTGCCCGCCATCGCGGAGTAGCCGATGAGCGCGACGATCGTGGTGGTGGCGCCGGAGATCAGCGAGGGCAGCGACTCCGGTACGAGGACCTTGCGTACGACGGTCCAGGTGGAGCCGCCCATCGACTGCACGGCCTCCACGAGCCCGCCGTCGACCTCACGGATCGAGGTCTCCACCAGGCGCGCGAAGAACGGGATGGCGCCGACGGCGAGCGGCACGAGGGCGGCCTCGCGGCCGATCGTGGTGCCGGTGACCCAGCGCGTGAAGCCCATCAGGGCGACCATCAGGATGATGAAGGGCATCGAGCGGGCGATGTTCACGATCTGCCCGATGACCTTGTTGAGCACGGCGTTCTGCAACAGCGCGCCGCGCTCGGTGAGGACGAGCAGGATGCCGAGCGGCAGTCCGGCGACGACGGCTATCAGCGTCGACCAGCCCACCATGTACAGGGTGTCCCAACAGGCCTGCTCCAGCAGGGGCTGCATCTCCGACCAGGTCACTTGGCACCTTCCTTGACCAGCAGCGTGTCGTCCTGCGGAGCGCTCGCGAGGCCCTCGCCCGCGATCTCGACCTGGAGGCCCTGCTCGCGCAGGAACCCGATCGGGACGACGTTCTCCTCGAAGCGGCCGGGCAGTTCGATGCGCATGCGGCCGACCTGCTTGCCCGCGACGGTGTCCATCGCGGCGCCGAGGATCGAGATGTCGATGTTGTACGTGCGTGACAGCTGGGAGATGACCGGCTGGGTCGCGGCCTCGCCGTGGAAGGTCACGTCGACGACGGTGCGGTCCTCGCCGGTGGCCTCGCCACTGACGGGGAAGAGCGCGGCGGCCAGCTCGGAACCGGGGGTGGCGAGGAGTTCGCTGACGGTGCCGGACTCGATGATCTGTCCCCGCTCCATGAGGGCGGCGGAGTCGCAGACGCTCTTGACGACGTCCATCTCGTGCGTGATGAGCAGGACGGTCAGGCCGAGCTGCTGGTTGAGGTCGCGCAGGAGCTGGAGGATGGAGCGGGTGGTCTCCGGGTCGAGCGCGCTGGTCGCCTCGTCGGAGAGCAGCACCTTCGGGTCGCCGGCGAGCGCGCGGGCGATGCCGACGCGCTGCTTCTGGCCGCCCGAGAGCTGCGCCGGGTAGGACTTCGCCTTGTCGGCGAGGCCCACCAGGTCGAGCAGTTCGAGGGCCTTGCGGGAGCGCTCCTGGCCGGACAGGCCGAGGATTTCGAGCGGCAGCTCGACGTTGTCCTGCACGGTCCGCGAGGACAGCAGGTTGAAGTGCTGGAAGACCATGCCGATGCGGCTGCGCGCCCGGCGCAGCTCCCGGCCCGCGCGCGGGCCGCGGCCGGCCAGGGCGGTGAGGTCCTGACCGGCGACGGTCACCGTGCCGGAGGTGGGGCGCTCAAGGAGGTTGACGCAGCGGATCAGGGAGGACTTGCCGGCGCCGGACTGGCCGATGACGCCGTACACCTCGCCCTCTCGTACATGCAGGTCGACTCCGTCGAGGGCGGTTACTTCACGACCGCGTGAGCGGTAGACCTTGGTGAGGCCGGAAGTGGTGATCACAGGGGATTCCGTCACTGTCGAGTGCGCGGCGTGGGTGTGGCCGGGCACGGGGCATTCGTTCGGAACGCGGCACGGTTCTCGCGGTGGCGAAAGGAACCGGAGGACGTGTGCGCGGGGGCGGGCTCGCTTCCTGCGTCGGTACGGCTTTCGTCGCGTACGTCGTGCGGGGGCGGGGCACAGCGGCTTCGCTTCGGGGCGCGAGGCTCTTCAGTGGTGCGGGGGCCCTCAGAAGGCGCACATTCGACACATACAACGAGCACCGGGCGTCATCGTCGCCTCGGTCGCAAGGGTGCGGCTGCTCGTCGTGGTCATGGGGAGAAGTAAAACACGCGTGAGGACGCCGTCCGCCACCGCTGTCCGTATAGCGGACAGCGGTGGGACGGGACCGGGCGGCCCGGCCGCGCCGGTCAGTCGGCGATCGTGATCTCCACGCCACCCGCCGTGGCCTGCGCCGACACGGCGGAGAGGTCCTTGACCAGGACATCCGCGGAAAGCTCGGAGCTGTTGTGCGTTGTGGCCAACGCCACGGTGGTCATGCCCGCGGCCCGCCCGGCCTGGAGACCGGCCGGGGCGTCCTCGAAGACCACGCAGCGCGCCGGGTCGACGCCGAGCTTGCGGGCCGCGAGGAGGAAGGGCTCCGGGTCGGGCTTGCCGCGGGTGATGTCGTCGGCGGCGATCAGCAGACCGGGCCGAATGCCGACCTCGGCGAGCCGGGCCTCGGCGAGGACGCGGGTGGCGGAGGTGACGACGGCCCAGCGGAGGGGGGCACCTCCCTGCGCGAGCGGAGCCGAGGGCTCGGGGGACGGCAGGGAGTCGAGGAGTTCGCGGGTGCCGGGGAGCAGTTCGACACCGCCGGCCACGTCGGAGACCTCCAGCTCCTCGATCCGGGCCACGGCCTCGGCGACCTTCTCCGGCGGCAGCAGGTCGGCGGCTATCTCGGCGGCGGGGCGGCCGTGCAGTTCGACCCGGGCGAACTCCTCGGCGGTGATCCCGTACTCCCGCGCCCACCGCGTCCAGCAGCGGTAGACCGACGCGAGGGAGGAGATGAGGGTGCCGTCGTTGTCGAACAGGAGCGCTTCGGCCTGAATCTTCATGGCGTCCGAGCGTACGGGGCACCCCGGGGGCAGGCGCATCGGGTCAAAGGGCCCGTAATAAAGTCACGGGCATGCTTGTTGCCCTGACGATCGCGACCTCCGTGGCCGCGCTCGCCCTCGCCGCCTGGTGCGGTTTCGCCGCGTACCGCGACCAGCCGACCAAGGACTGGCACTTCATCGGCATGGGTGTGGTGACCTTCCTCGCCCTGGTCCAGCTGATCGTCGGCATCGTCCTGCTCGCGCGCGGCGAGGACCCGGAACAGGGCACGACGATCTTCGTGGCGTATCTGCTCGGCTCCTTCGCGTGCGTACCCGCGGCGGGCTTCATGTCGCTCGCCGAGCGCACCCGCTGGGGCTCCCTGACGGTCGCCGCGGGCGGCGTGGTCCTCGCCGTGCTCGAAGTGCGGCTCTACGACATCTGGGGTGGCTGAGGTGGCCGAGGCCGAGAAGACCGCAGCGGGCGCGGACGGCGGCGCCCGCCGGAAGCTGATCACCGGGCCGGGCATTCTGCTGCTGTGGCTGTACGGCGTGATGGTCGTCGGCGCGGTGTCGCGCTCGGCCGTGCAGATCTCGACGGACTTCGACAGGGCCCCGCTCGCCTACTCCCTGTCGGCGCTGGCGGGCCTCGTCTACGGCTTCATCACGTACTCCTTGGTACGCGGCGGCGAGACGGCCCGCAGGGCGGCGCTGGTGTGCTGCGCCGCCGAGCTGGTGGGCGTGCTCGCCGTGGGCGCGTGGACGCTGGCGGAACCGTCCGCCTTCCCCGACTCCACGGTGTGGTCGGACTTCGGCATGGGCTATCTGTTCATTCCGGTGCTCCTGCCGGTGACGGCGATCTTCTGGTTGATCAAGGCGCGGCGGGCGGCGTGAGCGACGGGAAAATCCCCTCGCTCGGCTGAACTCCCTTGCTATGGTGCGCCGATGCCATCGATCAAGCAGTTCCAGGTGACCTTCGACTGCGCGGAACCGGAGCGCCTCGCCCGCTTCTGGTGCGAGGTGCTGGGGTACGTCGTACCGCCGCCGCCCGAGGGGTACACCACCTGGGACGACTTCAAGCAGGCACAGCCACCGGAGGAGCGGGACGCGTGGTTCGCGTGCGGTGATCCCTCGGGTGTGGGCCCGCGGTTGTTCTTCCAGCGCGTTCCCGAGGGGAAGGTCGCCAAGAACCGGGTGCATCTCGATGTGCGGGTCGGCACCGGACTGGTGGGGGAAGAGCGCGTGGCCGTGCTTGAGGCCGAGTGCGCGCGTCTGGTCGCGCTCGGTGGAGTACGCGTACGGCTGCTGCTCGCCGATGAGGAGAACGAGTCGTGCCTCGTGATGCAGGACGTCGAGGGCAACGAGTTCTGTCTCGACTGAACGTCCTGCGCGACGGACGTCGACCCGCGGGAGGATCCGCGGATCGACGGACCGACACGCCCTAGGCGCTGGCCACGTACGCGCGCACGTCGGAGTCCTTGGAGAGGGTCACGACCGTGAGCCGGTCGTTCACCTGCTGGGTCTTCACGGGCGCGTACCCGTGCTTGCGGTAGAGCTGGAGGTTCTGCTCGCTGCGGTGGCCGGAGCTGAGCTGGAAGGACTTGGCGGCACCGCCCGCGCCCAACTGGCGCTCCACCGCGTCCAGGAGGCGGCCGCCCAGGCCGTGCCGCTGAAGCCTCGGGTGGACGATGAGCTTGCCGATCCGCGCCGTGCCCTCCGCGTCGACCGTGCCGCGCACGGAGGCGATCACCTCGTCGCCGAGGCGGGCCACCAGCACCGTGCCCGCGGTCAGTTCGGCCTTGATGGAGTCGAGGGACTGGGTCAGCGGCTCGATCGAGTAGTCGCCGTACAGCTCGGCCTCGCTCTGGTAACAGAGGTACTGGAGTTTGAGTATCTGTTCGGCGTCCGCTTCAGCCGCTTCCGAGATGGTCACGCTCATGCCCATGTGCGCATGCCTCCCGCTCACCTGCTCCACCGGTTGTCTAACGCTCCCTTCCCCGCGGCCCGGGAGCTGCAACCTCCGCCGCCAGCATTCTGCGCAGGCATCCCAGACATCGGGAACGTTCCGGCCCGAGGCTCCCCTGTGACATTCCCAACTCCCCTGCGATCTCCCGGTAGGTGAGGTCCTTGGGGGACAGGAGCGCGGCCATGAGGCGGGGGCAGCGGCCCGGCAGTCTGCGGACGGCGGCGTGCAGGGAGCGGCGCCGGTCGGCGGTGAGGGCGCGCTGCTCGGGGCCGCCCTCGGAGTCGTCGGCGGGCTCGGCCGCGTACGCCACCTCCCGCTGGGTGGCTCGTCGGGAGCGGCGTGCCTCGGACTGGACGGCGCCGCGCAGCCACAGGGCCGGGTCGGCGGGCGGCCCGTCGGACTCCAGGCGCTCCAACAGGCGCAGCCAGACGGCCTGTTCCAGGTCGCCGGGGTCATCACCGGAGCCGAGGTCCTCCGCCGACGCCTCGGCGGCGAGCAGCGGGCGCAGGGCGGGGATGAGGGTGAGGTCGTACGTCATGCACGGCGGGACGCGGCCGCTCCGGCGGTAGGTTTCCGGAGCGGCCGTCTCTCACCCCAATCGGGGCCGGGCGGTCAGCCGTTGACGGGCGTCGCTCAGCGGTCGGCGAAGTCCGCGGCGGCGAGCAGCGCGGTGTCCGGGTTGTCGGAGAAGATGCCGTCGATGCCGGTCTCGAAGTAGGTCTTGAAGGCGCCGAAGGCGTCTCCGTAGGCGGCCGGGTCGGTGCCCTTCCTGAAGTTCGCCGGCAGGAAGGTGTTCTCGTTGCGCATCGTGTACGGGTGCAGGATCAGCCCGGCGTCATGCGCGTCCTCCACGAGCGTGGTCGGCGTGCCGAGGCTGCCGTCGGCCTTCTTGGGGATGATCAGGTCGAGTGTGGGGCCGATGCCCTGCGCGTAGCCCGCCATCCACTCCAGGCCCTCGGGCTTGATCAGGTCGGCGACCGTGCGCGGGTCGCCCGCCTCGACGAAGTCCCAGGGGCGCGAGGCGGCGCCGGACAGGAGGACGACGCGCGGCGCGGAGACCAGCTTGGCCAGGCGCTGGATGCTGCTGGGCTCGAAGGACTGGAGGAAGTTCGGCGAGTTCTTCTTGTGCCTGCCGTACCGGCGCATGAGCTTGGCCAGCGGCTCTTCGAGGCCGAGACCGAGCTTGCGGAAGTACGTGGGGTGCTTGGTCTCGATGTGCAGCCAGATCTGCCGGCCCCGCTTGCGGCCCTGCTTCTCGGCCCACTGGAAGACCTCTTCGAGGGTGGGTACGTCCCAGCGGCCGTCGTAGAGGGTGTTGTGCTGGCGCGTGCCCGGGATGCGCTCCTTGGCGCGCAGCGTCTTCAGTTCGGCGAGCGTGAAGTCCTCGGTGAACCAGCCGGTGTACTTCGTGCCGTCCACGGTCTTGGTGGTCTTGCGGGACGCGAACTCGGGGTGCGCCGCGACGTCCGTCGTGGCGGTGATGTCGTTCTCGTGGCGGCAGACGAGGTGCCCGTCCTTGGTGGGGACGACGTCCTGCTCGATGACGTGCGCGCCCATGTCCAGGGCGAGTTGGTACGAGCCGAGCGTGTGCTCGGGCCGGTAACCGCTCGCACCCCGGTGCGCGACGACGGTCGGCTTCGGGAGGTCCTCGTACCCGCCGTGCCCGTGCCCGTGCCGCTGGTCGGCTCTCGCCACGCCGGGCACTCCCACCACGGCCGTACCCGCGCCGAGGATCGCCGCCCCCAGTACCGCTCGGCGCCCCCGGTTCGTCCCCGGCTGCTGCTGACCCGACTCCTGTGTCGCCATTGGCGCTCCTCCCGTTGTACTGCCGCCTTGCACCTGACAAAGCGGGACCGATCGTAGGTGGCCGCGAGTGACGTGTGGGAGACCCTGGACGGAACGGCGGGGTGACGCGGCATGGCGAGTGGGCGCACCATGGAGGTGACGGCCCCGGGACGACGGGGGTGGCGCCCCGGCCGGATGGCCGTCACGCAGAGAGAAGCGTGCGCGTGACAAGGACCACTACTTCGGGCCACATCCTCCCCACGGGGATACGGTCGTCGCAGGGGCGACGGCCCAGGGCACCGGCACACGGAGTCATGTCAACACTGCGTATCGAGTGCGTGAACCCGATGTGCAAACGGCAGCGGCCCGCGAGTATCGTCCTCACCTGCACTTACTCGTACATACTCGTCGTCGGATCGTTGACCCCGGAGGGCCTGTTGTCCCGTCTAGCGCTCATCAAGGCAGTGCTCGGACCGATCTTGCGCCTGATGTTCCGTCCACGGGTAGAAGGCGCCGAGAACATCCCGGGAACCGGGCCCGTCATTCTGGCCGGGAATCACCTGACGTTCATCGACTCGATGATCCTGCCGCTGGTGGCCAACCGTCCGGTGTTCTTCATCGGCAAGGACGAGTACGTCACCGGTAAGGGTCTCAAGGGGCGCCTGATGGCGTGGTTCTTCACGGGCGTCGGCATGATCCCGGTGGACCGCGACGGCGGGCGCGGCGGTGTCGCCGCGCTGATGACCGGGCGGCGCGTTCTCGACGACGGCAAGGTCTTCGGCATCTACCCCGAGGGCACGCGCTCGCCCGACGGGCGTCTGTACCGGGGGCGTACGGGCATCGCCCGCCTCACCCTGATGACCGGTGCGCCGGTCGTGCCCTTCGCGATGATCGGCACGGACAAGCTCCAGCCCGGCGGCAAGGGCCTGCCGCGACCCGGCAAGGTGACCGTCCGCTTCGGCGAGGCGATGGAGTTCTCCCGCTACGACGGCATGGACCGCGACCGCTATGTGCTGCGGGCGGTGACGGACTCCGTGATGACGGAGGTCATGCGGTTGTCCGGGCAGGAGTACGTGGACATGTACGCCACTAAGGCCAAAGCGGCCTAGCCGCGCCCCCGAGGGGCGCGGGGAACTGCGCGATCAGCCACGGATGACCCGCGGCTGGTCGCGCACAGTTGTCCCCGCACGCCCTCAGTGCTCGACCCCGTCCTCCAGTTTCTGGCCCTTCAGGAGGAACCACGCCACCGCAGCCGTGGCGAGGAGGACCGCCGCGCCGACGCCCGCCGCGAGGCGCAGGCCGTCCACGAAGGCTGTTTGGGCCGAGGCAAGCAACGCGTCCGCCTGGGCGCTCGGCAGGGCGTCGACCGACTCCACCGCGCCGCCCAGTGATTCGTGCGCGGCCGATGCCACGTCCGGTGGAGTGCCCGCGGGGGCGGTGAAGTCGCGGTAGACGCCGGTGACGATGGAGCCGAGCAGGGCGATGCCGAGCGCCGCGCCCAGTTCGTATGCCGTTTCGGAGACGGCGGAGGCCGCGCCCGCCTGTTCCTTGGGGACGCTGGAGAGGATGACGTCGGCGGTCACCGTGAACGAGAAGCCCGCTCCGATGCCGACGACCAGGAGCGAGGCGCCGAGCAGCGGATAGCCGGTGTGCTGGCTCAGGCCGGTGAGCGCGGCGAGCGAGAGGCCGACCGCCGCGAGCCCGCCGGCGACCACCACCCGTACCGAGAAGCGCCGCGCGACCACGCCCGCGATCAGGCCCGCCCCCACCGCGCCGACGGCGGCGGGCAGTTCGGCGAGGCCCGCCTCGAACGGCCGTCTGCCCTGTACCAGTTGCAGGAACTGGGAGAGGAAGAAGACCAGGCCGGACAGGCCGAGCACGGTCAGCAGGTCGGCGAGGACCGCCCCGGAGAAGCCGCGGTTGCGGAAGAGCCGCATGTCCAGGAGCGGCGCGGGGAGCGTGAGCTGGCGGCGTACGAACCAGGTGAGCGCGCCCGCACCGACCACCGCGGCCAGCACGGCGTCCCAGCGCAGTCCGTGCGCGGCCGCCTCCTTGATGGCGTATACGACGGCGATCATGCCGATGAGCGAGAGCACGACGCTGACCAGGTCCCAGGGGCCCGGTGCGGGGTTCTTCGACTCGGGCAGGAGCTTGATGCCGACGAGGACGAGGACGGCCATCACCGGCAGGTTGATGAGGAAGACCGAACCCCACCAGAAGTGTTCCAGGAGGAAGCCGCCGACGACGGGCCCGACGGCCGCGCCCGCGGACGCCATGGCGCCCCAGATGCCGACCGCGAGGCTGCGCTCGCGCGGGTCGTGGAAGATGTTCCGGATCAGTGCCAGGGTGGACGGCATGAGCGTAGCGCCCGCGACGCCGAGCAGCGCGCGGGCCAGGATCATCAGCTCCGGGCTCGTGGCGTAGGAGTTGAGGACCGAGACCGCGCCGAAGGCGACGGCGCCGGTGAGCAGCAGCTTCTTGCGGCCGATGCGGTCGCCGAGGCTGCCCATGGAGACGAGCAGACCGGCGATCACGAAGGAGTAGACGTCGCCGATCCAGAGCAGCTGGGTGCCGGAGGGTTTGAGGTCCTCGCTGATGTACGGGGTCGCCAGGCCGAGCACGGTCGCGTCGACGGCGACCAGGAGCACGGCGAGGACGAGCACGGCGAGCGCGAGCCAGCGGCCGGGGCCGCGTTCCACGTCCGCCTCGGCGGTCCGCTGAGGGGTGCTGGTCATGAGTCCACTCTCCGCCGCGCGCCGCCGATCAGCAGCTCGGCGATCATGTACGAGAAGTCCTTGGCGGCCACCCGGCCGTCCAGTACGGCCCAGGCGCAGGAGCCGATGAGGCCGTAGAGCGCCTCCGTGAGCCAGACGGGTGTCAGGTCGATGCGGAACTCCCCGCTCTCCTGGCCGCGCCGGAAGAGCGCGGCGAGGCGGGAGTCGATGCGGGCCCAGCCCTCGTTCTGCGCCTCCCCCTCGAAGAGCTGGTTCTCGGTGTAGAGGAACGCGAGGAGGCCCGCGTGCGGTTCGATCTCCTTCACCAGGCGCCGCAGGGCGTCCTGGGCGCTGCCCGCGTCGAGTTCCGCCCGGTCCAGGGCGGCCTCGCACTCCTGGAGTCCCAGGTCCTCCAGGGCGCGTACGAGGGCGTCGCGGCCCGCGAAGTGGCGGTGCAGGGTGGCCCTGCTGATGCCCGCCGCGCGGGCGACCTCGTCCATGGTGGAGGTCGATTTGTGGGTGAGCAGGGCCGCGGCGCTGCGCAGGACCTGGTCGCGATCGACTGACATGAGACAAGCCTAGCCCTATTGAGACGCCGTTGTCTCACGGGGGTGCCGCGAAGCCGCTCCGCGCCAAGATCATTCCCTGCGCGCCGCCGCTCAGTGCCAGGGCAGCTCCCCGCGCCGCCCCCAGTACTCCCGCGGCTCCTCCACGAGCGCGGCGAGGCGTTCGCGGTGGCCCGCGTCCAGGTCGACGGCGGTCGCGTGCAGGTTGGAGACGAGCTGGACCGAGGTGGCCGCCCCGGACAGGACGACGCCCGCCCACGGCTCGCACAGCGGCGCCGCGAGCGCCACCGCGTCGCAGCCGAGCCCCGTCTCCTCGGCGATCTCGCGCAGCGCGGCGGGCGCGTGCGGGGCGGCGAGGCGGCCATTGGCCATGCCCTCCTTGACGAGCACGGTCAGGCCCGCGTCGTGCGCCTCGGCGAGCGCGGGCCCCGCGGAGGTCTCCAGGAGGTTGTACGTCGCCTGCACGGTGCGGAAGAGCGGCTCCCCGTCGAAGGTGACCTCAAGGGCGGCGCGGATCGCGGCCGCCTGTTCGGGGCCGCTCACGGAGAGCCCGACGGTGACGCCCTCCGCGGCGAGGCCGGCGAGGCGGGCGTGCAGTTCCTTGTCGGTGAGCGCCGGGCTCTCGGGGGTGACGGAGTGGATCTGGTAGAGGTCGAGCCGGTCGCCGAGCACTTCGGCGGTCTCGGCGCGCTGCCGGTCGTAGGCGGCGACGCTGTGGTCCTTGACCTCGTGCGGGCCCTCGGCGTCCGTCCGCCAGTCCGCCGTGTACGTGTAGCCCCACTTGCTGCCGACGACGACGTCACGGACATCGGGCCTGGCGTGCAGCCAGGCGGCCAGGAACTCCTCGGAGCGGCCGTAGGAGCGCGCCACGTCGAGGTAGCGGACGCCGGAGGCGTACGCGGCGTCGAGCAGTTCGAACGTGCGCTCGCGCAGCGCTTCGACGCTGCGGGACGGCGGCAGGTCCGCCTCGCGGCCCAGGGTGATGTAGCCGGGCCTGCCGACGGCGGCGAGACCGAGCCCCAGGTGCGCGGTCGGGGTGGTGGCTGCGGCAAGACGGGCGAAGGGCATCGCGGGCTCCTCGTCGTAGGGGATCTCCCCGCCAACGTAACCCGCGACGCCCCTGCGTCACCCGCGCGCGTCCGCCCACTCCTGCTGGACCGTCAGATCCGCCTTGACCTCGGCGAGCTGGACGGCGACGGCCGAGGGGGCGGTGCCGCCACGGCCGCTGCGCGAGGCCAGGGCGCCCGGCACGTTCAGGACCGTGCGGACCTCGGGGGTGAGGTGCTCGGAGATCTTGGCGAACTGCTCGTCGGTGAGGCCGTCCAGCTCCTTGCCCTCGGCCTCGGCGACCTTCACGCACTCACCCGCGACCTCGTGCGCGACACGGAACGGCACGCCCTGCTTGACCAGCCACTCGGCGATGTCGGTGGCGAGCGAGAAGCCGGCCGGGGCCAGCTCCTCCAGGCGCTCGCGGTGGACGGTGAGCGTCGCCATCATGCCGGTGAAGGCGGGCAGCAGGACCTCCAGCTGGTCGCAGGAGTCGAAGACCGGCTCCTTGTCCTCCTGGAGGTCGCGGTTGTACGCGAGCGGCAGCGCCTTGAGGGTGGCCAGCAGGCCCGTCAGATTGCCGATCAGGCGGCCCGACTTGCCGCGCGCCAGCTCGGCGATGTCCGGGTTCTTCTTCTGCGGCATGATCGACGAGCCGGTCGAGAAGGCGTCGTGGAGGGTCACGAAGGAGAACTCCTTCGTGTTCCAGATGATGACCTCCTCGGCGATCCGGGAGAGGTTCACACCGATCATCGCGGTGATGAAGGCGAACTCCGCGACGAAGTCCCGGGAGGCCGTGCCGTCGATGGAGTTGCCCACACTGCCGCGCTCGAAGCCGAGGTCCTTCGCGACCGCCTCCGGATCGAGGCCGAGCGACGAACCGGCCAGCGCGCCCGAGCCGTACGGGGAGACGGCCGTCCGCTCGTCCCACTGCCGCAGCCGCTCCGCGTCCCGGGACAGGGACTGGACGTGCGCGAGGACGTGGTGGGCGAAGAGGACCGGCTGGGCGTGCTGAAGGTGCGTACGCCCCGGCATCGCGACGTCCGGGTGCGCCTCGGCGAGGCCGACGAGCGCGCCCTGGAGGTCGGCGAGGAGGCCGCCGATGATCCGCGCGTGGTCGCGCAGGTACATCCGGAAGAGCGTCGCCACCTGGTCGTTGCGCGAACGGCCGGCCCGCAGCTTGCCGCCGAGGTCGGGCCCGAGCCGCTCCAGGAGGCCCCGCTCCAGGGCGGTGTGGACGTCCTCGTCGGCGATCGTGCCGACGAACGAGCCGTCCGCGACGTCGGCTTCGAGCTGGTCGAGCCCGGCCAGCATGCGGGTCAGCTCGTCCTCGGTGAGCAGCCCCGCCGTGTGGAGCACGCGCGCGTGGGCGCGGGAACCGGCGATGTCGTACGGGGCGAGACGCCAGTCGAAGTGGACCGACGCGGACAACTTGGCCAGGGCCTCGGCGGGCCCGTCGGCGAACCGTCCGCCCCAGAGCCGGACGTCACCGCCGTTGTTGCTGCTCACTGCACGTGCTCCTCAGGGCTGTCGCTTGCCGGGTTCGCTGCTGTGCGCCATACGCTATGCACTATGCGCTGTGCATGAGTATGCAGAGTTATGCATGATTCGTCAATCGGCCGCCGGGGCGGGGCGAGGGATTTCCTCGCACGGAGCATCGACGGCCTTTCCGGGCTGCCGCTTCCGTCGCCGCCCACTAGCGTCCGAGCCATGCGCCCACGAGCCGCCGCCCTGGTCTGTGCCGTCCTGTTCGCCGCCGCCGGAGCGCTCGGGGCGGCGCCCGCGCCGGGCCTCCCGCTTCCGGAACGGATGGCCGACACGGGCGGCGGCAGCCAGCTCATCACCGCCGTGGCACCGGACATCGGCGCCGCCACCGGCACGCTCACCTGGTGGGACCGGCGCGGCGGCCGCTGGGTGGAGGCCGGGTCCGCCCCCGCCCGGTTCGGCGCGCGGGGGCTGGTGGAGGGCGGCTCGCGCCGACAGGGGACGAGGACGACACCGACGGGCCTGTACGGGCTTCCGTACGCGTTCGGGATCGCCCCGAGGCCCAGCGGGGCCGACTACCCGTACCGCCGCGTGACGAAGGAGTCCTGGTGGTGCCAGGACAACGCGTCGCGTTCCTACAACCGCTGGTCCGAGCCGCGTGCCGCCGACTGCCGCGCCGCCGAGTCCGAGCACCTCATCACCTACGACCCGCAGTACCGACACGCCCTCGTCATCGACTACAACTACCGCCGTCCCGTGCGCGGGCGGGGTGCGGGGATCTTCCTGCACGTCCACGGGAGCGGGGCGACCGCGGGCTGCGTCTCCGTTTCCGCGAGGGCGATGCGGCAGATCCTGCGGTGGGCGAGGCCGGGCCTGCGGCCGCATATCGCGATCGGCACGGAGTCGGGCCCGACGGCCCTGACCCGCTACTGAGCCGCCCCCCGGCACGGTCGGTGTAGCGACCACATACCGAGACGGGGTTGCACGCGCGCGTGGGCGGGGCGTTGCATCGCGCCGTGCACCCCGAACAGACGATCCCCGCACCCACCGGCGGCAAAAGCGGCGGCGACAAGGCCGCCCGCCGCGCTGTCACCGTCTTCCCCGTCCTGGTCCTGGCCGCGGGCGCTCTCGGCCTCGCCGCACCCGGCGTCTTCGAGGGCTGGGGCACCGGCGTGCCGTACCTGCTGGGCGTGGTGATGTTCTGCATGGGGCTGACGATGACCCCGCTGGACTTCCAGGGCGTGGTCAGGCGGCCCTGGGCGGTCGCGCTGGGCCTGGTCGCCCATTACCTGATCATGCCGGGGCTCGGCTGGCTGATCGCCCACGCGCTGCACCTCTCGCCCCAACTGGCGGCCGGTGTGATCCTGGTGGGCTGCGCGCCGAGCGGCACCGCATCGAACGTGGTGACGTATCTGGCGCGCGGCGACGTGGCACTGTCCGTGTCCGTGGCCACCGTCTCGACGGTCCTAGCGCCGCTGGTCACACCGCCACTGACGCTGCTGCTCGCGGGCGAGTACCTGCCGGTGGACGCGGGCTCGATGGTCACGGACATCCTCAAGACCGTGCTGCTGCCGGTCCTCGCCGGGCTTGTGGTGCGGCTGCTCTTCGGGCGGTACGTCGACCGGGTGCTCGGGGCGCTGCCGTGGCTGTCCGCGCTGACCATCGCCGCCATCGTGGCGATCGTCGTCGCGGGCAGTGCCGCGGCCATCAAGTCGGCCGCGGCGCTGGTGTTCCTCGCGGTGTTCCTGCACAACGGCCTGGGCCTCGCGCTCGGCTACGGCGCGGGCAAACTGGCCCGCCTAGGACAACCGGCCTCGCGGGCGATGGCTTTCGAGGTCGGCATGCAGAACTCAGGCCTGGCAGCCTCCCTGGCCACGGCCCACTTCAGCCCCCTCGCGGCACTGCCCTCGGCGGTGTTCTCGGTCTGGCACAACGTGTCGGGCGCGCTGGTAGCGGCCTGGATGGCGCGCCCCGCAAAGTCCCCGGACGGGCAGCGGCAATCAAACCGGTCCGACGCTTAAGGACAACCCAGACACAGCCGACGACAGAGCACCACACCCTCTAGCCCGTCCGGCGCTTGAGGACAAGCCCGGCGCAGCCGGCGACAGAACACCCCCGAGCACCACGACTTCAAGCCCGTCCGGCGCTTGAGGACAAGCCCGGCGCAGCCGGCGACGGGGCACGCCCAAGGCTCCGGAGCCAGATCACTCGTTGGAGGCCAACCGCAGCAAGTGGTCCGCCAGCGCCTGACCCCCCGCCGGCTCCCTGCTGATCAGCATCAGCGTGTCGTCGCCCGCGATCGTCCCGAGGACGTCGTGCAGTTCGGCCTGGTCGATGGCCGAGGCGAGGAATTGGGCCGCGCCCGGCGGCGTACGGAGCACGACGAGGTTGGCCGAGGCCTCCGCGGAGATCAGCAGCTCCGCGGAGAGGCGCCGCATCCGCTCCTCCTTGGCCGACTCCCCGAGCGGCGCGCGCGGGGTGCGGAAACCGCCCTCGCTCGGCACGGCGTAGATGAGGTCGCCCTCGGCGTTGCGGATCTTGACCGCGTTCAGCTCGTCCAGGTCGCGGGAGAGCGTCGCCTGTGTGACGGTCAGACCGTCGTCGGCGAGCAGCTTCGCCAGCTGGCTCTGGGAGCGCACCGGCTGCCGGTTGAGGATGTCCACGATCCGGCGGTGGCGTGCGGTGCGGGTCTGCGGCACGGCGGGACCCGCGTGGTCGCCGTGCTCGTTGCCTTGCGCCTGGCTCATCGTCGTCTCATTCTCCGGATCGTCCGTCCCCGTCGTCGGCTTCAAGAGCCTTGTCCAGGATGCCGGACAGCGCCCGGAGGAACGCGTCCACCTCGTCGCCGCGCACGTTCAGCGGTGGCATCAGCCGTACGACATCGGGGGCGGGCGCGTTCACCAGGAAGCCGGCGTCCTGAGCCGCCTGCTGCGCCCGCGGCGCGAGCGGCTCGGTGAGCACGATACCCAGCAGCAGGCCCGAGCCCCTGACATGCCCTACGAGCGGGTGTCCGAGTGACTCGATTCCGTCGCGCAGCCTGTCGCCCGCCCGCTTGGTGTTCTCGAGCAGGCCCTCGGCGGCGATGGTGTCGACGACCGCGAGCCCGGCGGCGCACGCGACGGGGTTGCCGCCGAACGTCGTGCCGTGGTGACCGGGTTTGAACAGCTCCGCCGCCGCGCCGAAGGCCACGGTCGCGCCGAGCGGCAGGCCGCCGCCGAGACCCTTCGCGAGTGTGACGACATCGGGCCCCACGCCGTCGTGCGCCAGGTGCTCGAACCAGTGTCCGGTCCGGCCGATTCCGGTCTGCACCTCGTCGAGGACGAGGAGGGTCCCCGTGGCCCGGGTGATCTCCCTGGCGGCCCGCAGATAGCCGGCGGGCGGCATGACGACGCCGTTCTCGCCCTGGATCGGCTCGATGATCACGAAGGCGGTCTCGGTGGTGACGGCGGCGCGCAGAGCCTCCACATCGCCGTACGGGACGTGCGTGACGTCACCGGGCAGCGGCAGGAACGGTTCCTGCTTGCCGGGCTGGCCGGTGAGGGCGAGCGCCCCCATGGTCCGGCCGTGGAAGCCGCCGTCGGTGGCGACCATGTGCGGCCGGCCGGTCAGCCGGCCGATCTTGAAGGCGCCTTCGTTGGCCTCGGCACCGGAGTTGCAGAAGAACACACGGCCTTCACGCCCGAAGAGCTGGAGCAGCCGTTCGGCGAGCGCCACGGGGGGCTCGGCGACGAAGAGGTTCGAGACGTGGCCGAGCGAGGCGATCTGGGTGCTCACGGCCTCGACGACCGCCGGGTGCGCGTGGCCGAGCGCGTTGACCGCGATGCCGCCGACGAAGTCGACGTACTCCCTGCCGTCGGCATCCCACAGCTTGGTGCCCGCGCCGCGCACGAGGGGCAGCCGCGGCGTGCCGTAGTTGTCCATGAGCGCGCCCTGCCAGCGCGTGGTCAGCTCCTGGTTGCTCATGACTCCCCCTCGGTGCCGGTGCCGGTGCCGGTGCCGGTGCTGTGGGCGTCGGGCACGACCATCGTGCCGATGCCTTCATCGGTGAAGATCTCCAGCAGGATCGAGTGCTGGACCCGCCCGTCGATGACCCGGGCGGTCTCGACGCCGTTGCGTACGGCGTGCAGACAGCCCTCCATCTTAGGGACCATGCCGCTGGCCAGCTCAGGCAGCAGCTTCTCCAGCTCCTTCGCGGTGAGCCTGCTGATGACCTCGTCGGAGTTCGGCCAGTCCTCGTACAGGCCCTCGACGTCGGTCAGGACCATCAGGGTCTCGGCACCAAGCGCCGCAGCGAGTGCCGCAGCCGCCGTATCAGCATTGACGTTGTAGACATGCCCCTTGTCGCTTTCGTCCTGGGAACGGGCGATCGAGGAGACGACCGGGATGCGGCCGTCGGCGAGCAGCGCCTCGATGGCGCCCGTGTCGATCTTGGTGATCTCACCGACCCGGCCGATGTCGACCAGTTCGCCGTCGATGCGGGGCTGGTGCTTGGTGGCGGTGATGGTGTGCGCGTCCTCACCGGTGAGGCCGACGGCGAGCGGGCCGTGCCGGTTGAGCAGCCCGACCAGTTCGCGCTGCACCTGTCCGGCGAGCACCATGCGTACGACGTCCATGGCGTCCTCGGTGGTGACGCGCAGGCCCGCCTTGAACTCGCTGACGATGCCGTGCCGGTCGAGGGCCTTGCTGATCTGCGGGCCGCCGCCGTGTACGACGACGGGCCTGAGGCCCGCGTGGTGGAGGAAGACGACGTCCTGGGCGAAGGCGGCCTTCAGGTCGTCGTCGACCATGGCGTTGCCGCCGAACTTGATGACGACGGTCTTGCCGCGGTGCCTGGTCAGCCAGGGCAGCGCCTCGATGAGGATCTGGGCCTTGGGCAGCGCGGTGTGCTTGCGCGCGGTGGGCTGGCTCATGAGCTGTACGCGCTGTTCTCGTGGACGTAGTCGGCGGTGAGGTCGTTGGTCCAGATGGTGGCGCTCTCGCCGCCCGCGGCCAGGTCGGCGGTGACGACGATCTCCCGGTAGCGCATGTCGACGAGGTCGCGGTCCTCGCCCACCGAGCCGTTCTTGCAGACCCAGACGCCGTTGATGGCGACGTTGAGCCGGTCCGGGTCGAAGGCGGCGGACGTGGTGCCGATCGCGGAGAGCACCCGGCCCCAGTTGGGGTCCTCGCCGTGCAGGGCGCACTTGAGGAGGTTGTTGCGGGCGATGGACCGGCCGACCTCGACGGCGTCGGCCTCGCTCGCCGCGTTCACGACCTCGACCTTGATGTCCTTGCTTGCGCCCTCGGCGTCGCGGATGAGCTGGCGGCCCAGGTCGTCGCAGACCTCGCGGACGGCCTCGGCGAACTCGGCGTACTCGGGGGTGACTTCGGCCGCGCCGGAGGCGAGCAGCAGCACGGTGTCGTTGGTGGACATGCAGCCGTCGGAGTCGACCCGGTCGAAGGTGAGCCGGGTGGCGTCCCGCAGCGCCCTGTCCAGGACGTCGGCCTCGACGTCGGCGTCGGTGGTGAGCACGACCAGCATCGTGGCCAGGCCGGGGGCGAGCATGCCGGCGCCCTTGGCCATGCCGCCGACGGTCCAGCCTCCCCCGGACTCCCTGGTCACGACGGACGTCTTGTGGACGCTGTCGGTGGTCTTGATGGCGATGGCGGCCTTCTCGCCGCCGTGCGCGGAGAGTTCACCGGCGGCCTTCTCGACGCCCGGCAGGAGCTTGTCCATCGGCAGCGGCACGCCGATGAGCCCGGTCGACGCGACGGCGACCTCGCCCGCGTTGAGGGACAGGACGTCGGCCACCTTCTCGGCGGTGGCGTGCGTGTCCTGGAAGCCCTTGGGGCCCGTACAGGCGTTGGCGCCACCGGAGTTGAGGACGACGGCGGAGACGAGGCCGCCCTTGAGTACCTGCTCCGACCAGAGGACGGGGGCGGCCTTGACGCGGTTGGAGGTGAACACGCCCGCGGCGGCGAGTCGGGGCCCGGTGTTGACCACGAGGGCCAGGTCCGGGTTGCCGTTCTCCTTGATCCCGGCGGCGATGCCCGCCGCCGTGAATCCCTTGGCTGCCGTCACACTCACGGCGCGACTCCGATCGTAGTAAGCCCGGTGGCCTCGTCGAGGCCGAGGGCGATGTTCATGCTCTGGAGGGCACCACCGGCGGTGCCCTTGGTGAGGTTGTCGATGGCGCTGATCACGATCACGCGGTCAGCGGTGCCGTCGTACGCGACCTGGATCTGCACGGCGTTCGAGCCGTACACGGCGCTGGTCGCGGGCCACTGCCCCGCGGGGAGCAGATGGACGAACGGCTCGTCGGCGAAGGCCTTCTCGTAGGCCGCCCGCACGGACTCGGCGGTCACACCCGGCTTCGCCCTCGCGCTGGAGGTGGCGAGGATGCCGCGCGGCATCGGGGCGAGTGTCGGTGTGAAGGAGACGGTGACGGGGGTACCGGCGGCGGCGCTCAGATTCTGGATCATCTCGGGCGTGTGCCGGTGCGCGCCCCCCACTCCGTAGGGAGACATGCTGCCCATGACCTCGGAGCCGAGGAGGTGCGGCTTGGCGGCCTTGCCCGCGCCGGAGGTGCCGGACGCGGCGACGATCACCGCCTCGGCCTCGACGAGGTCCGCCGCGTACGCGGGGAAGAGCGCGAGCGAGACGGCGGTCGGGTAGCAGCCGGGGACGGCGATGCGCTTGGCCCCCGCCAACGCTGCGCGCCCGCCCGGCAGTTCGGGAAGGCCGTAGGGCCAGGTGCCGGCGTGCGGGCTGCCGTAGAACTTCTCCCAGTCCCCCGCGTCCTTCAGCCGGAAGTCGGCGCCCATGTCGACGACGAGGACGCCCTGGCCGAGCTGCTCGGCGACGGCGGCGGACTGCCCGTGGGGCAGCGCGAGGAACACGACGTCGTGCCCCGCGAGGACCTCCGCGGTGGTCGGCTCCAGGACCCGCTCGGCGAGCGGAAGCAGATGCGGCTGGAGCGCGCCCAGGCGCTGCCCCGCGTTCGTGTTCCCGGTCAGGGCGCCGATCTCCACCTCGGGGTGGGCGAGCAGCAGGCGCAGCAATTCGCCGCCCGCATACCCGCTCGCCCCTGCCACTGCTGCGCGTACCGCCATGGAACCCTCCTCTTGGATGGCATGACTATACGCAGAGCTGCACTTTTATGCAAAGGTGCTCGGTAGTCGTACGGCCTCTCCGCCGCGAGGACGAGGCGGATGCGCCCACGGGTCGACGCCCCGGCCACGCCACCTCGGCCAGCCTGGGTCGCATGCCGAGAACACCTGCGTTACCGAACGTGCCGCGCTGGGCCCGACTCGCCGCGACGGGGGCCGCGCTGACCAATGTGCCCTCGGGGCTGTGGCGCGTCGCCATCGCCGTCGGCCTCCCCGTGGGGCTGGCACAGTCCGAGTACGACCTGATGCACGCCCCGGGCTGGGGGTCGTTCTATCTCGTGGGCCTCAGCCTGGTCTCCGAGATGTTGGGGTTCCTCGCCCTTGGACTCGTGCGGAGCTGGGGCGAGATCTGGCCGCGCTGGATCCCGTATCTCCGTGGCCGCCGGGTGCCCGTCATGGTGGCCACCACCCTGGCGGGCCTCGGCGCGCTGGCCACGACGGTCTTCGGGGCACTGTTCGTCTACACGTCCCTCAACGCGGCGGACATGGCGGCCAGCGCCTGGGGCACCTGGCTGCTCAACATCGTCTACGCTCCCCTGCTCCTCTGGGGCCCGCTGCTGGGCGCGGTGACGGTGCACTACTACCGGCGCCGGACCCACCTGGCCGGGGGATGATGGCCCCTGTGCATGAGGACGAGAACAGGCGCGAGGGCCCGCGGTACGCCCTGGCCGGGACCGGCGACGACCATGTCTGGGGCGTCTGCGCCGAAGTGGAGGGACTCTTCGGGGAACCCGACCGCGAGACGTACGAACTGTCCGGCTGGGTTCCGGAGGCGTCCGGCGTACCCGCGTGGGTGGGCAGCCGGGTGTGGCTGGTGCCGGAGGACGACGCGCTCGACCCCTGGCTGCTGGAGGACGTGCAGAGTTCGAGTCAACTCCCCGGATCCGACGGCCTGTTGCTCACCGGCCTGGACGACTACGAGGGGCCGCCCGAGCAGTACAGGGGTCGCGTGCGCGTGCACGACGGGCACCGCTGGTTGGGCTCCTGCCGCGAGTTCACCCACGTCCTGTCCTGCGAGCAGGCGCCGCCCTCGCTCGTCCTGCGGGGGCTCGCGCCGAGCGACCGGCTGAGGGCGGCGCTGGTGAAGGGCACCCGGCGGGCACTGGATCTGGATGAGGCCGCTCTCAAGATCCGCGACGCGCAGGGTGAGCCGCTCACCGACCGGCTGCTGCGGGCCACCGTCAGCGGCTGGCGCCCCTCCTCCCAGGGGGCGGACCTGATCGACCTGGAACTCGACGGCGGCCGCCTGTTCACACCCGTTCCCGAGTACGCCCGGCCGGTCTGGGAGCGGTGGTTCGCCGGGCCACCGGACGCCGTCAACGCCTGGGCCGGCCTCGACACCCGCCGCCGCGGGGCCTGGCACGACCTCGTCCGGGAGCGGGGCTGCCGGCGAACCCGCCACGACCGACCGGCCGGGCACACCTACGAACTCGACGGGCGGCACATCACCGACGAACCCGCCCTCTATCTGGCACTCGGCGAGGCGGTCAACGGCCCGGGGGGCTACTTCGGCGGCTGCCTCGCCGCCCTGCACGAATGCCTGGGCGGCACCTTCGGCTACACCGCCCCCGCCACCCTGCTGTGGCGCGACGCCGCGACCGCCCACGCGCACCTGTCCCACGCCCTGACACCGGACGGCCGGCCCTACGACCTGTTCGCCGCGGTCCTCGACCTCCTGCCCGAGCGCGGCATGACCGTCACCCTGGCCTGAGCAGCCACGATCCCCCGGCCGCGGCACCCCCGCCGCCGATAATTCGCGTGCCCCGCGGCTTTGCGCGCGCTACCTTCGGCCGTATGAACGTCACCGGCCGAAGCCGTACCGCGACCGCGCGAGCGACCAGCTCGCCGGTTGCCGCCGCCTGACGTACCTCCTCATCCCACCGGCGACCGGAAACGGCCCGCCGGTGGATCCGTGGTCTCCCGTCCCGGTTCCGGTGTTCCGCGGGCCGTCGCCCGGCGCCTCCCCCGCTGCGACGCCAAGGAGCCACTCCCATGAAGACCGTTCCCCTCAAGACCGTTCCCTGGAGCACCGAGCGTGTCGTCCGTACGTTCGTCGAGTACTACGAGGACCGCGGGCACCGCCGGATCACCGGCTCGACGCTGCTGCCACCGTCCGGTGACCCGGTGCTCTTCACCACCTCGGGCATGCATCCGCTCATCCCCTACCTGGAGGGGCGCCCGCACCCCCTGGGCCGACGACTCGTCAACGTACAGCGCTGTCTGCGCACGACGGACCTGGAGGAGGTCGGCGACCCCACCCATCTGACCGTCTTCGAGATGCTCGGCACCTGGTCGCTCGGCGACTACGGGGGTCCGCAGAGCCTCGACTGGGGGTACGGGCTGCTCACCGAGGGGTTCGGTGTCGATCCGGGGCTGCTGCACGCCACGGCCTTCGGCGGTGACGACAGGACCGGGCCCGACACCGCCTCCGTGGAGCTGTGGCAGGAACGCGGGGTCCCCGTGGAGCTGACCATCGAGGACAACTGGTGGCCCAGCGGACCGACCGGCCCGTGCGGCCCCGACTCGGAGATCTTCGTGTGGACGGGCGAGGGCCCGCCGCAGTCGACGCCCACGCGCGACGACCGCTGGGTGGAGGTGTGGAACCACGTGATGATGCGCCACCGCCGGCTCGCCGACGGTTCACTCGTGCCGCTGACCCAGCGCAATGTCGACACCGGTCTCGGCCTGGAACGGCTGGCCTCGCTGCTCCAGGGCCGCACCTCGGTGTTCGAGTGCGACGTCTTCGAGCCCTGGCGGCAGCTCGTCCCGGGGCGGTGGCCGCTGGACGAGCCGTCACTGCGGCTGGTCTGCGATCATCTCCGCTCGGCCGTGGTGGTCATCGGCGACGGAGTGCGTCCGGCCGCCGGAGGGCGCGGCTATGTGCTGCGCCGCCTGGTGCGGCGGGTGCTCACCGTGCTCTGGCGTGACGATCCCTCGCGCGGGCTCGGGGATCTCCCCGACGAGCTGATCCGGCACACCCTGGACCGCTTCCGGCAGGACACCGATCCGGGCGAGGTGCGCCGGGTGCTGCTCGACGAGGAGCGCCGGTTCCGGCGACTTCTGGAGCGCGGCCGGCAGGTGCTGGCCCGGCCCCGCTTCCACGGCCCGCTGGACGAGGAGGACTTCCGCTATCTGCACGACACCCACGGCCTGCCGCGGGACCTCGTGCTGAGCCTGCGGTCGACGGACTGAGGGCGTCCACCAGGGGGGTCCGTCAGGGGCGCGGTCAGGAGTGGGCGCCGGTCAGGAGCGGGCGTTGTCGTCGGCGCGGGCCGCCCGCTTCTGGGCGTCCTCCGCCTGCTTCTCCTTGATACGCACCGCTTCCTTGCGGACCTCGGCCTGCGTGGCGCGCTCCTGGCGCAGCCAGCCGGGCATCTCGTCCTTCAGCGCGTCGATCTGCTCCGTGGTGAGCGGCTCGGTGACCCCGCCGCGGGCGAGGCCCGCGATGGAGACGCCGAGCTTGGCGGCGACGACGGGGCGGGGGTGCGGGCCGTTGCGGCGCAGTTCCTGGAGCCACTCGGGCGGGTCGGTCTGGAGCGCGTTCAGCTCAGCGCGTGTGACGAGACCCTCCTGGAACTCGGCGGGGGTGGCCTCGAGGTACACACCCAGCTTCTTCGCCGCGGTCGCGGGCTTCATGGTCTGGGTGGTCTGGTGCGACGTCATGGTGTCCAGGGTATCGAGCATGTGCGCTACTTCCGACCACGACCGGTAGCCTGGCGAGGTGACAGGCTCGGAAGTAACCCCTTCGTTCCGGCTCGCCTACGTCCCGGGGGTGACGCCCACCAAGTGGGTGCGTATCTGGAACGAGCGGCTGCCCGACGTCCCGCTGACCCTTCTCCAGGTCTCCCCCGCCGAGGCAGCCGACGTGCTGCGGGCCGGTGGCGCCGACGCCGGATTCGTACGGCTGCCGGTCGACCGTACGGACCTCAGCGCGATCCCCCTCTACGCCGAGACGACGGTCGTGGTGATCCCCAAGGACCACGTCGTGGCGGCGGTCGACGAGGTGTCGCCCGAGGATCTCGCCGACGAGGTCGTGTTCCACCCGCTCGACGAGACGCTGGAGTGGGAGCGGCGGCCCGGGGTGCCGGCCGCCGAGCGCCCCGAGACGACGGCCGACGCCGTCGAGCTGGTCGCCGCGGGCGTGGGGGTCCTCGTCGTCCCGCAGTCCCTGGCCCGCCTGCACCACCGCAAGGACCTCACCTACCGCACGGTCACCGGCGCCCCCGAGTCGCGCGTGGCCCTGGCCTGGCCGGAGGCCGAGACCACGGATCTGGTCGAGGACTTCATCGGCATCGTCCGCGGCCGTACGGTCAACAGCTCGCGGGGGCGCGCGCAGACCCCGGCGAAGGACAGGGCCCCGGCCAAGGACAAGGCCCCGGCCAAGGCGGCCGCCCAGCCGAAGCGGAAGCCCGCGGCCGACAAGGGGCGCCGCGGGGCCCCCGTCCGGCAGTCGAAGAGCGCCAAGCCGGCCAAGCGCGGGAAGCCCCGGCGCCGGTCGTAACCCGGCAGCGGATCCCTCGGGACCCTACGGAAGAGGGGCCTCCCGCCGGTGTGGCGGGAGGCCCCTTCTTCATGGGCGCCGGAGCGTCAGCTCAGGATCGCGAGCGCCTGGTTGAGCGTCGCGGACGGGCGCATGACCGCGGAGGCCTTGGCCACGTCCGGCTGGTAGTAGCCGCCGATGTCGGCCGGGGAGCCCTGCACCGCGATCAGCTCGTCGACGATGGTCTGCTCCTGCTCGGCCAGCGTCTTGGCCAGGGCCGAGAACGCCTCGGCGAGCTGCGTGTCCTCGGTCTGCTTGGCCAGCTCCTGCGCCCAGTACAGGGCGAGGTAGAAGTGGCTGCCACGGTTGTCGATGCCACCGAGGCGGCGGCTCGGCGACTTGTCGTTCTCCAGGAACGTGGCGGTGGCGCGGTCCAGGGTGTCGGCGAGGATCTGCGCGCGGGCGTTGCCCGTGGTGGTGGCGAGGTGCTCGAAGCTCACCGCGAGGGCCAGGAACTCGCCCAGGCTGTCCCAGCGCAGGTAGTTTTCCTTGACCAGCTGCTGGACGTGCTTCGGGGCGGAGCCGCCGGCGCCCGTCTCGAAGAGGCCGCCGCCGTTCATCAGCGGGACGACCGACAGCATCTTGGCGCTGGTGCCCAGCTCCAGGATCGGGAACAGGTCGGTGAGGTAGTCGCGCAGCACGTTGCCGGTGACGGAGATGGTGTCCTCGCCGCGGCGGATGCGCTCCAGGGAGAACGCGGTGGCCTCGACCGGCGACATGATCCGGATGTCCAGGCCGTCGGTGTCGTGGTCGGCGAGGTACCGCTCGACCTTGCCGATGAGCACGGCGTCGTGGGCGCGGGTGTCGTCCAGCCAGAACACGGCCGGGCTGCCGGTCGCGCGGGCGCGGGTGACGGCGAGCTTGACCCAGTCCTGGATCGGCAGGTCCTTGGTCTGGCACATGCGGAAGATGTCACCGGCGGCGACGGTCTGCTCCAGGACGACGTTGCCGGCGGCGTCGACGACGCGCACGGTGCCGGTGGCCGGGACCTCGAACGTCTTGTCGTGGCTGCCGTACTCCTCGGCCTTCTGCGCCATCAGGCCGACGTTCGGGACCGAGCCCATCGTGGCCGGGTCGAAGGCGCCGTTGGCGCGGCAGTCGTCGATGACGACCTGGTAGATGCCCGCGTAGCTGCTGTCCGGGAGGACGGCCAGGGTGTCGTGCTCCTCGCCGTCCGGGCCCCACATGTGGCCGGAGGTGCGGATCATGGCGGGCATGGAGGCGTCGACGATGACGTCGCTCGGGACGTGCAGGTTGGAGATGCCCTTGTCGGAGTCGACCATGGCCAGCTCCGGGCCCTCGGCCAGCTCGGCCTCGAAGGACGCCTTGATCTTCTCGCCCTCGGGGAGCGAGTCCAGGCCCTTGAAGATGCCGCCCAGACCGTCGTTCGGGGTCAGGCCGGCGGCGGCGAGGGTCTCGCCGTGCGCGGCGAAGGTCTTCGGGAAGAAGGCGCGGACCACGTGGCCGAAGACGATCGGGTCGGAGACCTTCATCATCGTGGCCTTGAGGTGCACGGAGAAGAGGACGCCCTCGGCCTTGGCGCGGGCGACCTGCTCCTTGAGGAACTCGCGCAGCGCGGCGACACGCATGACGGAGGCGTCGACGACCTCGTCCGCGAGGACCGGTACGGACTCGCGCAGGACGGTGGTGGAGCCGTCGTCACCGAGCAGCTCGATGCGCAGCGAACCGGCCTCGGTGATCACCGCGGACTTCTCGGTGGAGCGGAAGTCGTTCTCGCCCATGGTGGCGACGTTCGTCTTCGAGTCGGCCGTCCAGGCGCCCATGCGGTGCGGGTGCGCCTTGGCGTAGTTCTTGACCGACGCGGGGGCGCGGCGGTCGGAGTTGCCCTCGCGCAGGACCGGGTTGACGGCGCTGCCCTTGACCTTGTCGTAGCGGGCGCGGATGTCGCGCTCCTCGTCGGTCTTCGGGTCGTCCGGGTAGTCGGGGAGCGCGTAGCCCTGGCCCTGCAACTCGGCGATCGCGGCCTTCAGCTGCGGGATCGAGGCCGAGATGTTGGGCAGCTTGATGATGTTCGCCCCGGGCGTCTTGGCGAGTTCGCCCAGCTCGGCGAGGGCGTCGTTGATGCGCTGGCCCTCCTCGAGACGCTCGGGGAAGCTCGCGATGATCCGCCCCGCGAGCGAGATGTCACGGGTCTCCACGCCGACACCGGCCGTCGATGCGTAGGCCTGGACCACCGGCAAGAACGAATGGGTCGCCAGGGCCGGGGCCTCGTCAGTGTGGGTGTAGATGATGGTCGAGTCAGTCACCGGGTGCTCCGCTCCGCGTCTGCAACATTGCTCGACATCAAGATATCTCCTACCTCCCCCCTGCCGGACAGGGCCCCAAGGACCCCAATCTGGGTAGACACTGTCTACGAGATGGAGTAGACAGTGTCTACGAAGGCTGCGAAGGCTAGGGAGGTGGTACGGGTGATGAAGGAACACGACGGACACGATGAGCACGCTGAGGGTGATGCCGGGCTGCGGGCCCGGCTCGTGAGGACGGGCGTCGAGCTGGTCGAGGCCGAGGGCGTGCAGGCGCTGACCCTGCGGGAGATCGCCCGCCGGGCGGGGGTCTCGCACGGGGCGCCCCGGCGGTACTTCCCCACGCATGTCGCCCTGCTGTCGGCGATCGCGCGACGGGGCTTCGCGGAGCTGGCGGCCGAGGTCGAGAAGGCCGCGGTGGAGGGCGGCGCGCGTACGCGGTTGAAGGCGCTGAGCCGTGCCTACCTCGGTTACGCGGCGGCCCACCGCGGCATGTTCGAGCTGATGTTCCGCCACGACCTCCTGGAGAGCGGCGCGCTGGGCCTGCGGGAGACCAGCCTGCCGCTCTTCGACACGCTGGTCGGCCTGGTCGCCGAGGCCCGCCCGGCGTCCGGCGCGGGGGCGCGGGTCGTCGCGGGCGCGCTCTGGGCGAACCTGCACGGCATCGCCCAGCTGTGGGAGTGGGGCAGCCTGGGGCTCGCGACCGGGGCGGCGGATGTGGAGGCGCTGATCGAGGCCGCGCTGGAGGCGCACCTCGGACCGGAGGCCTCGTGAAACCCGGCATCGGAGACCCCGTGAATCCCGGCACCGGACTGCAACGGAACCTCACGCTCGTATGCAGCGTCCTCGGCGCCATGATCGTCGCCCTGGACGGCACGGTACTGACCATCGTGCAGCCCGCTCTCCAGCGTGATCTGGGCGCCTCCTTCGCGCAGGTGCAGTGGACCAGTACCGGCTACCTGATCGCGGTGGCGAGCCTGCTGGTCTTCGCGGGGCGGCTCGGCGACCGGTACGGGCACCGGCGGCTCTTCGCCGTCGGGACGCTCGGCTTCGCGCTCGCCTCGGCGGGCATCGGTCTCGCGTCCGGCGTCGGCTGGGTGATCGGGCTGCGCGTCGCCCAGGGTGTCTTCGGCGCGCTGTTGCAGCCCGCGACGCTCGGCATGCTGCGGGCCGCGTTCCCACCGGACAGGCTCGGGATGCCGATCGCCGTGCGGACCAGTGCGATCGGCCTCGCGGCGGCGGTGGGGCCGGTGCTCGGCGGGGCGCTCGCGACGCATCTCGGGTGGCGCTCGGTGTTCTTCCTGAGCGTCGTGCCCGCGCTCGTGATCGGCGTACTCGCGCTGGTGGTCCGCGTGCCCGCGCCGCCCCGGGAGGGGCCCGCGCCCGGCCTCGATCTGCCCGGCGCCGGGCTGCTCGCGGTGGCGCTCGCCTGCCTGGTGCACACGCTGGTCGGCGTCGCGGAGACCGGCTGGACGGCGGCCACCGCGCTCGGCTGCTGCGCCGCGGCGCTCACCGCGGCCGCGTTCGTCCGGCACGAGCGCCGTGCCGCGAGTCCGCTGGTGCCGCCCCGCCTGGTCGCCTCGCCCGCGGTGGGCCCCGCGCTCGGCGTGCTGGTGGCGGCGTCCGCGGCGATGTTCGGGGCGCTGTTCGTGGCGACGTACTTCCTGCAAGAGGTCCTGGAACTCGATCCGCTGCGGAGCGCGCTGAGGGCGCTGCCGCTCGCGCTGATGATGGTGGTGTGCGCGCCGTACGGGGCGGTGCTGCTGCGGCGGCACGGGCCGCGGCGGACCATCACGGCCGCGATGGTGGTGCTCACCCTCGGCGTCCTCACCCTGTCCCGTCTGGACCAGGCGTCCGGGCCGGTGCTGGTCAGTGGCGGGTTCCTGCTGGTCGGCGCGGGCTTCGGCACGGTGATGGTCGCCGCGACCGCGGTCGTCGTACGGCATGCCGCGGTGGCGGACGCCGGGGTGGCGGGCGGTCTCCAGCAGACCGCGATGAACGTGGGCCCCACCCTGGGCATCGCCCTGGCGACCACGCTGATGACGAC
This sequence comes from Streptomyces sp. NRRL S-920, assembly GCF_000717945.1. Lineage (NCBI taxonomy): Bacteria > Bacillati > Actinomycetota > Actinomycetes > Kitasatosporales > Streptomycetaceae > Streptomyces > Streptomyces sp. NRRL S-920. The sequence goes on along the minus strand of NZ_JODF01000017.1, from coordinate 80,861 downwards.
CTTCGCGGGGCGCGGCGGGGGCCCTCACGGGAACGCTCGGTGGACGGACACCGCGTTCCTCACGGCGATGGGCCCGACGCTGTCGGCCCTGTCGGCGGTGGCGGCACTCGGCGCGGTAACGGCGACGAGACTGCCGCGGCGGGCCCGGGGAACGGACGCCCAGGGCCCCCTGACCGCCCAGGCACCGCGCCCGACGGCGGACTCCGCGTCACGCGGATAGGGCCTGGCACAAACTCGGGCACCGCGTCCGACGGGCCCACCGGGCTCAACTCCCCCGGGGATGACCCCCGTACGCACGCCGCCGTTCTCCCAAGACCGTCCGCCTCTTGACCTGGAGTCCGCTCCAGCTCCTAGGGTCAGGACCGACCACGGAGCACCAGCCAGGAGGTACCACCATGACCAGCCTTCCCACCCGCCGGCTCGGCGCACTGACGGTCTCGGCGCAGGGGCTCGGATGCATGGGGATGAGCCATGTTTACGGCACGTCGGACGACGCCCAGTCGATCGCGACGATCCACCGCGCCCTCGATCTCGGCGTCACCCTGCTCGACACCTCCGACTTCTACGGCAACGGCCACAACGAGGAGCTGATCGGCCGCGCGCTCGCCGGGCCGCGGCGCGAACAGGCCGTGGTCGCCACGAAGTTCGGCTTCGCCAACCGCGTCGGCGAGCCGCCGCACATCCGGGGCGACGCCGCGTACGTGCGCGAGGCCTGCGACGCCTCGCTGCGGCGGCTCGGGGTCGACCACATCGACCTGTACTACGTGCACCGGGTGGACAAGGCCGTGCCGATCGAGGAGACCGTCGGCGCGCTCGCCGAGCTGGTCGAGGCGGGCAAGGTGCGCCACCTCGGGCTCTCCGAGGCCAGCGCGCGCACGATCCGGCGGGCGCACGCCGTGCATCCGATCGCCGCGTTGCAGAGCGAGTGGTCGCTGTGGACCAGGGACCTGGAGGAGGAGATCGCGCCCGTCTGCCGCGAACTCGGCATCGGTCTCGTGCCGTTCTCACCGCTCGGGCGCGGCTTCCTCACCGGCCGCTACACCTCGTTCGACGCTCTCCCCGAGGACGATCTGCGGCGCACCCAGCCCCGCTTCGCCGACGGCAACATGGAGCGGAACCTGTCGATCGTGGACACCCTGAACTCGCTCGCCGCCGAGAAGGGCGTCACCGCCGGGCAGCTCGCTCTCGCCTGGGTGCAGCACCGCGGCGACGACGTCGTACCGATCCCGGGCACGCGCCGCGAGAAGTACTTGGAGGAGAACGTCGCCGCCGTCACCATCGAGCTGTCCGCCGAGGACCTCAAGGCCATCGACGCGGCGGCGCCCGCGGGCGGGGTCGCGGGCACGCGGTACGACGAGCGCAGCATGTCGGTCGTCGACAGCTGAGCCGCGGGCCCCTCCGCGTAACCTGCCGGTATGCGTTTTCTGCCCGTCCCGGACGTCCTGGACCATCTCGTGGGTGAGTGGCGCGTGACCCGCACGGTCCGCGACCTCGCCGACGGGTCCGAGGGCGGCTTCGCCGGTACGACGCTCTTCTCGCCGCTGCCCGCCCCGGACGAGGGCGGGCTCCTCCACCGGGAGTCGGGCGTCTTCACCTGGCGCGGCACCGGGCGCCCCGCCGAGCGCACCCTGCGCTTCCTGCCCGGCGAGCCGCCGGGCACGGCCCGCGTGGAGTTCGCCGACGGGCGCTTCTTCCACGGCCTCGACCTGCGCTCCGGCCGCCACACCGCCGACCATCCGTGCGCCGCGGACCGCTACGACGGCGAGTTCGAGGTGTACGACGCGGACCGCTGGCGCACCCGGTGGCGGGTGGGCGGCCCGGCCAAGGACCTGCTGCTCGTCACGGACTACGTGCGCGTACGCGTCGGCGCGGGAGGCCGCCGGGTCACTGGCTGCCCAGCACCATCCACCTCTCCGGAACCTCCAGGGACGTGAACCCCACCTTCTCGTAGACCCCGTGCGCGTCGGCCGTGGCGAGGAGCACGCGACGCAGACCGAACGGCTCCAGGTGCGCGCGGACCGCCTCGACGAGCGCGGTGCCGAGCCCGGTGCCGCGCGCGGCGGGACTGACGTACACGTCGCAGAGCCAGGCGAACGTGGCCCGGTCGGTGACCACCCGGGCGTACGCGACCTGCTCCCCCGAACTCCCTTCGTACGCGCCGAAGTTCAGCGACCCCGCGATCGCCGCGTCCTGCTTGGCGCGGCTGCGGCCGAGGGCCCAGTAGGCGTCCGTGGACAGCCACCGGTGGACGCGGTCCGCGTCGATGCGGGCGGGGTCGGCGGATATCTCGTACTCCCCGTGGAGCGTGACACTGTCGTTCATGGTCCGACCCTCGCAGCAGCCGCCGCGCGGCGTCGAGCGGATTCCGCCTGCTGGGACGGGCGCCCCCGGCTACCCCCGCACCTCGTCACAGGCCTCGCGCAGTCTGCGCACGCCCTCACCGATCTCCCCCACCCCGGCGACCGCCGCGAAGCTCAGCCGGACGTACGCCGCCGAGGGCTCCGCCGCGAAGTACGGGCGGCCGGGGGCCACGGCGACGCCCGCGCGCAGGGCGGCCGAGGCCAGCGCCGTCTCGTCGGTGCCGTCGGGCAGCCGCAGCCACAGGTGGTAGCCGCCCGCGGGGATGTGCGGCATCGCGAGTTCGGGAAGACGCAGCCGCAGCGCGGCGGCCATGGCTTCCCTGCGGACCCGCAGCTCGCCCGCGACCGCCCGCAGATGGCGCGGCCAGGCCGGTGAGCCGACCAGTTCGAGGGCCGCCTCCTGCAACGGCCTCGGCACGAAGAAGTGGTCGACGACCTGGATGGCGCGCAGCCGTTCGAGGACGGGCCCGCGCGCCACGAGGGCGCTCACCCTGAAGCTCGGCGAGGTGGCCTTGGTGAGCGAGCAGACGTGGACGACGACGCCGTCCTGGTCGTCGGCGGCCATGGGCCGCGGCAGCGGGCCGGCGTCCTCGTGGACGAGGCGGCGCACGAAGTCGTCCTCGATGACGAACGCGCCCGCCTCGCGGGCGATCCGCAGGACCTCGGGGCGCCGCTCGGCGGAGAGCACCGCGCCGGTCGGGTTCTGGAAGAGCGGCTGGCAGACGAAGACCCGGGCGCCCGTCGCGCGGAACGCGGCCTCCAGGAGCCGCGGGCGGACCCCGTCGGTGTCGACCGGCACCGGCACGGGGCGCACCCCCGCCGCGCGGGCGATCGCCAGCATGCCGGGGTAGGTGGGCGACTCGACGAGCACCGGCGCCCCCGGCGGGGCGAGCGCCCGCAGCGCGGTCGTCAGCGCGCTCTGCCCGCCCGCCGTGATCAGCACCTCGGCGGCGGTGATCGCGCCGCCCACCCCTCGCGCGAACCACTCCCGCAGCTCGGGGAGGCCGTCGACGGGCGGCCGCCCCCACGCCCCGGGCCGCCGCCCCGCGCGCGCGAGCGCCGCGGCCATGGCGCGCTCGGGCTGGAGCGCCGGATTGAGGTAGCCGCCGTTGAACTCGATGACGCCCGGCGCCGGCGCGGCCAGGGTGGCGAGCACTCCGGTCGCGTCGACCCCGCGCGGCACCAGCTCCGCCGCGGCATCGGCACTCAGCGACACCTCCTGCCACGAGGTGTCCCCGGCCGGCGCGGCGGGCGCCGACGGCACGGCACGGAAGACCCCGGCGCCGGGCCTGGTGACGACGAGCCCCTCGGCGGCCAGCTGCGCCAGCGCCCGCGACACGGTCACCGGACTCACCTTGAACCGCTCGACGAGCGCACGGCTCGACGGCAGCTTTCCACCCGGGGAGTAGCGGTCCAGCTCACTCCGTAGCTGTTTCGCCAGTTCGCCCACGCTGCTACTGTCATGCATGACAGCACAGGATAGCGCTACTCGCCCGAGGCGGATAGCAGTCACCGAAGCCCCCGTCCCGGCGACCTCCACGACGACCGGCCCCGCCGCCACCCCCACGGCCGCGCCGCACAGCGCCCGCCGCACCGGCACCCTGATGGCCGCCCTGGGCGTCACCGCCTTCTCGCTCACCTTCCCCTCCACCGCGTGGGGCCTGGAGGGCATCGGCCCGTGGAGCCTCGTGACCCTGCGCGGCGTCCTGAGCGCCCTGATCGCGGGCGGCTGCCTGCTCGCCCTGCGCGTCCCGGTCCCGCACCGCCGCCACTGGGCAGGCCTCGCGGTGGTCGGCGCCGGCGTCGTCGTCGGCTTCCCCCTGCTCACCACGCTCGCCCTCCAGACGTCCACCACCGCGCACGCGGCCGTGGTCGTGGGTCTGCTCCCGCTGACCACCGCCGTGCTCTCGGCGCTGCGCACGGGCGCGCGGCCCTCGCGCATGTTCTGGACGGCGGCGCTGGTCGGGGCCGCCGCCGTCATCGCGTTCACCGTGCAGCAGAGCGGCGGCGCCCTGTCCACCGCCGACCTCTATCTCTTCGGCGCGCTCTTGATCTGCGCGGCCGGCTACACGGAGGGCGGCAGGCTGGCCCGCGAGATGCCCGGCTGGCAGGTCATCGGCTGGGGGCTGATGCTCTGCCTGCCGCTCAACGCGGTCGGCGCGGTCCTCGCCCTCCAGCACGAGTCCTTCCAGCTGACCGGGCACAGCACGGCGGGCCTGCTCTACTCCGCGATCGGCTCGCAGTTCCTCGGCCTGGTCGTCTGGTACCGCGGCATGGCGGCCATCGGCGTCCCCAAGGCCAGCCAGCTCCAGCTCGCCCAGCCGCTGCTGACGCTGGTCTGGTCGGTGTTCCTGCTCGGCGAGCACCTGCCCGTCGCCGCGCCCGTGACGGCGGCCGCCGTGCTCGTCTGCATCGCGGTCACCCAACGGGCCCGAGGCTGATCCCCCGCCCGCCCGACCAGGCGCCAATACCCGGCACCCGTCGTAGACTGACGGCCACGGAACGCGACCGCAGAGCAGGACGAGGGAGCCCTCCACATGCGCGCAACCGCGGGTGACAAGCTGGTGCTGCACGGCAGGGTCGTCGGGCAGCACGACCGGATCGCCGAGGTCGTCGAGGTCCTGGGCGCGGATGGCAGCCCGCCGTACCGCGTCCGGTTCGAGGACGGCCACGAGACGCTGGTATCGCCGGGCCCCGACACCGTCGTACAGCCCAAGGACCCGGCGAACTAAGGCAATCCGGACATCAGCGCGGCGGCTTCGCCGGCTCCTGGTAGTGGTCGGCGACCACCCGCGCCATCGCGCCGTTCCTGTCGACGCCGACCTCCTTCGCCGAGAAGTAGACGTGCCCGCGCACCTCGCGGAAGCCCTCGGCGTAGGTGAGGTGGCGGGACAGCTCCGCCGGGTCCTGCCAGGCCGGGGGCTGCGCCGGGTCGCCCGCCTTGTACAGCGCCTCACCGATGTACAGGCGTACGCCCGTGTCCCGCACGACGTCGTTCCACCACGGGACCAGCTTGGCGTAGTCCGCCGCGGGGAAGCCGATATTCCAGTACACCTGCGGCACGATGTAGTCGAGCCAGCCCTTCCTCACCCAGCCGCGCGTGTCCGCGTACAGATCGTCGTACGTCTGCACGCCTGCCCGGGTGTCCGATCCGGTCGGGTCCGTCGCGATGTTGCGCCAGACCGCGAAGGGGCTGATCCCGAACTGGGTGCGCCCCCGGGTCTTCTTGATCCGGCCCGCCATCTCGCGCACCAGCCGGTCGATGTTGTCGCGCCGCCAGGAGGCCCGGTCCGGGAAGCCGCCGCCGTAGCGCGCGAAGGCCTCGTCGTCGTCGAAGACCTGACCCGCGACGGGGTACGGGTAGAAGTAGTCGTCCCAGTGCACCGCGTCGACCGGGTAACGGCGGACCGCGTCGAGCATCGCGTCCTGCACGAAGCGGCGCACCTCGGGCAGGCCCGGGTTGTAGTAGAGCTTCCCGCCGTACGGCACCACCCAGTCGGGGTGCACGCGCGCGGGGTGCGAGGCGATCAGACGCGAGGGGTCGGTGTGGTTGGCGATGCGGAAGGGGTTGAACCACGCGTGCAGCTCCAGGCCCCTGCGGTGTGCCTCCGCCACCGCGGTGCCCAGCGGGTCCCAGCCCGGGTCCTTGCCCTGCACACCGGTCAGGTACTCCGACCACGGCTCGTACCGCGAGGGCCACAGCGCGTCAGCGGTGGGCCGCACCTGGAAGACCACCGCGTTCAGTCTGCGGTTCACCGCGGAGTCCAGATAGGCCAGCAACTCGCTCCGCTGCTGCGCCGCGGGCAGGCCCGGCTTGGAAGGCCAGTCGCGGTTGACGACGGTCGCCAGCCACATGCCCCGCAGCTCACGCCGCTTCTTCGGGCGCCGGCCGGGGGCGGCTCCCGCGTCCCCCGCCCTCGCCAGGCCCGCGAGCGTCGCCGCGGCCACCACCGAGAAACCCCTGCGTGACATACGCCTCATCTGTACGCCCCTCAGCTCGCTGTGTCCGGCACCCTCCGCCGGGTTGCCGCCAGCATGCCCGACCCGGCACGTCATGGACCCCTGGTTGCGGAGTAACGTTCACGGCCGAGGCGGGGACCGCATCCATACGGGGGACCGGACCCTGCCGTCCCATTGATCAGCGAAAGGCACGAGGTGACCGACTCCATGACCGATATCGCACGCGTCGGAGTGGTGGGCTGTGGCCAGATGGGCGCCGGAATCGCAGAGGTCTGCGCCCGCTCCGGACTGGATGTGAAGGTCGCGGAGACCACCGGCGAGGCCCTGGAGATCGGCCGCACGCGGCTGTACAACTCGCTCTCCAAGGCCGCCGAGCGCGGCAAGATCTCCGAGGAGGAGCGCGACGCGACGCTGGCCCGCCTCAGCTTCACCACCGACCTCGGCGAGTTCGCCGACCGTGACCTGGTCATCGAGGCCGTGGTGGAGAACGAGCAGGTCAAGACCGAGATCTTCCAGGTGCTCGACCAGGTGGTGACCCGGCAGGACGCGATCCTCGCCTCGAACACCTCCTCCATCCCGCTGGTGAAGCTGGCCGTCGCGACCTCGCGGCCCGACCAGGTCATCGGCATCCACTTCTTCAACCCGGCGCCCGTACAGCAGCTCGTCGAGCTGATCCCGGCGCTGACCACGTCCGAGGGCACCATCAGCCGGGCGCAGGTGATGGTCGAGAAGATCCTCGGCAAGCACGCGATCCGCGCGCAGGACCGCTCGGGCTTCGTGGTGAACGCGCTGCTCATCCCGTATCTGCTCTCCGCGATCCGGATGTTCGAGTCGGGCATCGCGAGCCGCGAGGACATCGACAACGGCATGGAGATGGGCTGCGCCCACCCGATGGGCCCGCTCAAGCTCGCCGACCTCATCGGCCTGGACACGGTCGCCTCGGTCGCCGACTCGATGTACGCCGAGTACAAGGAGCCGCTGTACGCCGCTCCCCCGCTGCTCCAGCGGATGGTGGACGCGGGCCGCCTCGGCCGCAAGACCGGGTCGGGCTTCTACACGTACTCCTGACGCTCCCGCTGTGTTTGACGGGCCCGGCACTCCTGTGAGTGCCGGGCCCGCGGCGTTCGCACACCGTGTGCGCGGCGGGCTCGCATATGCCCATCGCACACTCTCCCGCCCCGTCCACCAGGCGAGTTGACTTCCTGTGCGGAGGAAGGGGGGACGCGCCACTACAGAGAGGAGTGGACTCGTGACCACCGACGGCGAGAGTGCCGTGGTCCCTGAAGAACTCGCCGAGTTACGCCGATGCCTGGACGTGGGCCTCGCCCGCGTCGACGGACGGCTGGCGTTGCTCACGCAGCACGACGAACAGACCGCCAAGAACGTGGAGTCCTTGGAGGCCAAGGTCGCCGCCCTGGAGCACACACGCTGGCCGCTGCCCACGATCGTCGCTCTCGCGGCGGTCGCGGCGTTCGCCGTGGCGCTCTGGCAGGCCCTCGGCCGTTAGCTAGCGCGCGTCCTGGCCGAGGCGCAGATGGTGCAGGAGGAGGAGCGCCGCGGCCATGTTGGCGGCCGGGACCTCCCCGCGAGCCACCATGTCGGGGACGAGCTTGAGAGGGACCCACTCGCGACGGTCCGACTCGAAGTCGTCCTCGGGATGGCCGACGTATGTCCCTTCGTCGGACCAGTAGATGTGGTGCCGGGCGTCGGTGAGCCCGTTGGAGGGCTCGACGCTCATCAGGTGCCGCAGCGGGCCCGGCCGCCAGCCGGTCTCCTCCTCCATCTCGCGGGCCGCCGCGTACGCGATGTCCTCGCCGTCCTCGACGACGCCCGCCGCCAGCTCCCAACCCCAGCTGTCGGTGATGAAGCGGTGCCGCCACAGCAGCAGTACTTCGTTGGCGTCGTTGACGACCGTGGCCACGGCGACGGGCCTCATCCGTATGAGGAAGTGGTCCAGATGCCGGCCGTCGGGTAGTTCGACGTCTGCGAGATTGACGGTGAACCACCGATTTCCATACACATTTTGTTCGCTCTTTTTCGTCCACTGCACGGTTCTGCCACCTTCCGCCGAGTAGATGGCAATATCGCAGCAGGGCGAACCGTGGAGCAGTGGGCGTCAGGGGGTCACAGCGGCACCCGCAGCGCCCCGTCGATGAGTGCGGCCGCCTCGGCCGTGCCCGCGCAGTCGCTGCGGACCAGGTGCTCGCGCACCGCGCGCAGCCGGTCGCGCAGTCTCTGGGACTCCATCCCCCGTGCCTGCTCCGCCATCTGCACCGCGGTGGCCACCGCCTCGTCGGTATTGCCCTGGCGCAGTTCGATCTGGCTGAGCATGGCGAGCCGGTGGACCCGGCCCCGGTCGTGCGCCGGGGTGTCCACGGCCGCCGCCGCGTGCTCCCTGGCGCCGGCCAGATCGCCGAGGCTGAGCAGGGCCTCCGCCACTTGTACGTTGACGAGTCCGGGCTGGACATAACCCGTCTCATCCGGCTCGCGGCCCCGCAGGATCCGCTCGGCCGCGGCCTCCGCACGCCGGATGCAGGAGAGCGCGCTCCTGCCGTCGCCCAGGTGCGCGTACGCCTTGGCCTGCATCGCGTACAGATCGGACGCGAGCGCGGGGGTGAGGTCGCGGCCCGCGGCCCGCAGCGCCGCCTCGGCGAACGCCACGGCCTGGCGGTACTCGCGCATGAAGAGGGACTGGTTGACCAGGAGCGCGATGACGTACGCCCCAAGTCCCCTGTCCCCGCTGGCCTTTGCCAGCCTCAGGGCTTGGTGGAAGTAGCGCTGGGCGAGGCCGTGGGCGTCGGAGTCGTAGGCGCAGATCCCCGCTATGGCCACCAAACCCCCGGTGGCCCGGTGCAGTTGACGGCCCGTCTCGTCGGCGTAGCTGCCGCGCAGGAGCGGCGCGGCCTCCGCGTTGAGGAAGCCGACGATGCGGGTGCGGGTCGCGATGCCGCCGGTCTTGCGGTACATCTGCTCGTAGTGGGCGCGGGCCGCGCGCATCATCTCGATGTCGGCCGTGCTGACGGGGTGGCGTCCGCCGCGGGAGACGTCGACGTCCTCGGGCGGGTTCTCCCACTCCCATACCGGCATCACCGCGGGCGTGCCGGTGACCGCGGGCGCGCCGAGCAGATGGGGGCGCTGCTGTTCGTCCGAGCGCCACAGCGCGGTGGCCCGCTCCACGAAACCGGAGAGCGTGGAGGAGGCCGAGCCGACGTGGGCGGCGGGGACACCGGGCAGCCCGAGGCCGATGTCGTCGAGGGTCACGGGCCGTTGCAGCCGGGCGGCGAGCACCTCGCAGATCAGGTCGGGGACCTGGCCGCGCGGACGCTGCCCCTTCAACCAACGGGAGACGGCGGTGTGTTCGTAGCGCAGCGCGAGCCCTCTGGACTTCCCGGCCTGGTTCACATGTGCGGCAAGTCCCGCGTGCGAGATGCCCGCTTCGTCGAGGATCGCGTCGAGCAAGGTGTTGGGCTGCATGAATGCCCTCCGGTGGCTCGGTGCTGTTCAGGGTAGTGGAGGTGCCTTCACACGGGGTGTGAACGGAGTGCTCGGATCCGGGGGGTGTGCGCTCTGCCGCGCACCGTGTGGGATCGCTTGACTGGGGCACCTCGCCAGTCGAGGAGGCCGGCGGGCCGCCGGCTCCCCCCTCCACAGTGCGGCGGCCCTCACCGGCGCCGTCCGTCCCGCCGTCTGCCCGACAACTCCATGGCGGGGCGGACGGCATATCGCCGGTCCGCCCCCGCCCGTGGGGCCTCAGCTCATGGTGCGGGCGCGTCGCTCCGTCTCCGGGTGCTGGACGGGGACCCTCTTGCGGTCGTTGCGCAGGACGAGCAGCGCCGCGTCGTCGGCCGGCAACCGGCCGGTGTGGCGCAGGAGTTCGGCGTAGACCACGCGGATGAGGTTCTGCGGTGACACCGGCTGGACGCGGGCGGCCTCGGTGAGCGCCGCCTGGAGCGGGAAGAACTCCCCCGCCGCATCGCGCGCGTCCTCTATGCCGTCCGTGTGCAGGACGAGGGCCTCACCGGGCAGCAGCCGGCCGCAGTGCAGCACGGGCAGCTCGGCGGGGAGCGGGAAGGGGCCGAGCGGCGGCAGCGGATCGGCTTCTATCAGCGGCCGGGCCTGGCCGCTCAGCAGAAAGGGCCAGGGGTGGCCGCAGTTGAGCGCGAGAATGTCACCGTCCTGGCCGATCTCCAGGAGGAGTACGGTGACGAACTCCTCGGCCAGCGGGCTCTCCGGTGCGGGCCCGCCGCTCGCGGGGTGCTCCGCGCGGGAGCGCTCCCGCAGGTGGCGCCCGAGCGCCCGCTCCAACCGCCGCATGAGCAGCGGGAGTTCGGGCTCGTCGTGGGCGGCCTCGCGGAAGCTGCCGAGGATGGCGGCGACGGTTGCGATGGCGGCCAGGCCGTGCCCGCGGACGTCGCCCATGACGACGCGGACGCCGTGCTCGGTGGCGGTCACCTCGTACAGATCGCCGCCGACGGTGGCGCCGTACGAGGCGGAGAGCCGTCCGGCGGCGAGGGCGAGGCCCTCGGTGCGGGGCGGCAGCGGTCTCAGGAGTACGTTCTGCGCGGCGCCCGCGACCTCGCGCATCTGCCGCAACTCCCGCAGCAGCGCCCCGCGGACGTGCAGGACGAGCCCGGTCCCGACGGCGAAGAAGACCGCGCTGCTGACGATCCGCGCGCCCATGTCGTCCTGCTGGGCGAGCGGGCAGGCCAGTTTGTAGGTGATGGCGACGGCGCCCCACACCGTGGGCAGGCCCACCGTCAGCGCGCGGCGGAAGGGCTCGCGCTTCACCCGGGGAAGCGGCCGAGGCGCCGCCCGGGAGTCTCTGAGACGGACGAACGGGCCTTTGCCGCGGCTTCGTCCTCTGTCCCGGTTCCGGGGTCCACAGCCCCGCAACCTCGCCCCGAGCGTCGTCCGGCGGGGAGCCCCAGCCTTGGTACGGATCATGCCGACGGCCCCCCTAAGGCCCTGTTCAGCGCGCAGGCCGACCCCTACGGCCGGACTGATTCTGTCGACCGAGTGACCCGATTGGGCCAGGGTGAAGCCAGTTGTCACCCTAACGAGTGAGGGGCTCATCCGATGATCCGGATGAGCCCCTCTACGCGCCTGGATGTGCGCCTCTCGGCGCCCACGGACGGTGACTACGCTCCGCGGAGCACCGCGCCCGTGCGCTCGGCCGCCAGGGCGACGGCCGCGTCGCGGGCCGCGGTGGCCTCGTCGACGGTCAGCGTGCGATCGGCCGCGCGGAAGCGCAGCGCGTACGCGAGGGACTTCTTGCCCTCGCCGATCTGGTCGCCCTCGAAGACGTCGAACAGGCGGATGGACTCCAGGAGTTCACCCGCGCCGCCGGTCAGGTAGTACTCGACCACGGCGGCCGGCACCTCCTTGTCGACGACCAGCGCGACATCCTGGGTGGCCACAGGGAAGGCGGAGATGCGCGGTGCGCGCAGCGTCCCCTCGCCGGCCTGCTCCAGGCGGTCCAGGTCCAGCTCCATCGCGCAGGTGCGGGCGGGCAGGCCGAACGCCTTGACGACGCGCGGGTGCAGTTCGCCCGCGTGGCCGACGGCGACGATGTCGCCGTCGGTGACGACCTTCAGCTCGGCGCAGCGGCCCGGGTGCCAGGGGCCGTACTGGCCCTGGTCGACGATGAGTTCGGCACCGGCCTCGCGGGCGAGGGTGCGGGCCGCCTCGACGGCGTCCGCCCAGTCGGCCGGGCGGCCCTTGCCCCACCAGCCGGCCTGCTCGCGGGCGCCCGCGAGGACGACGGCGGCGTGCCGGGGCTGGGCGGGCAGCGCGTCGGTGAGGGAGGCGATCTCCTCGTCGGTGGGCCGCCGGTCGACGGGCAGCCGCACCGCGACCTTCAGCTGCTCCCGCGGGTGGAAGACGAGGCCCGTCTCGAAGAGCGCCAGGTCGTGGCTGCCCCGCCCGTCGTTGCGGCGCAGCGTGGAGAGCAGCCCCGGCAGCAGCGTCGTACGGAGGGCGGGCTCCTCGTCCGAGAGCGGGTTGACGAGCTTGACCACGCGGCGGTTCGGGTCGTCCGCCTCCAGGCCGAGCTGGTCGAACACGTTCTCGCCGATGAAGGGGTAGCTCAGCGCTTCCACGTACCCGGCACCGGCCAGCGCGCGCCCGACGCGGCGGTGCAGGCGCTGCCGCTCGGTCAGGCCGCGGCCCGCGGGGGGCTTCGGCAGGGTCGAGGGGAGGTTCTCGTAACCCTCCAGGCGGATGACCTCTTCGGCGAGGTCGTTCGGCTCCGCGAGGTCGGGGCGCCACGACGGCACGGTGACGGTCAGGTCGTCCTGGCCGTACACGTCGCAGCCGACCTGCTGGAGGCGGCGTACGACGGTCTCGCGGCCGTAGGTGACACCGGCGACCTTGTCGGGGTGGTCGGCGGGCATGGTGATCGTGTGCGGCGCGCTGGGGGCGATGATCTCGGTGACACCGGCCTCGGCGGTGCCGCCCGCGAGCAGGACCAGCAGGTCGACCGTGCGCTGGGCGGCGGCCGACGCGGCCTGCGGGTCGACGCCGCGCTCGTAGCGCTTGGCGGCCTCGGAGCCCAGCTTGTGGCGGCGCGCGGTGCGGGCGATGGAGAGCGCGTCGAAGTGCGCGGCCTCGATGACGACGTCGGTGGTGCCGCTCTCGGCGTCGTGGTCGGCGATCTCGGTGTTGGCGCCGCCCATGACGCCCGCGAGGCCGATGGGCCCGCGCTCGTCGGTGATCACCAGGTCCTCGGCGTCGAGGACGCGCTTGGCGCCGTCGAGCGTCGTGAACTTCTCGCCCTGCTCGGCCCGGCGCACGCCGATCGTCCCCTGGACGCGGGAGCGGTCGTACGTGTGCAGGGGCTGGCCCAGCTCCAGCATCACGTAGTTCGCGACGTCGACGGTGAGCGAGACGGGACGCATCCCGGCCTTCTGGAGGCGCCGCTTGAGCCAGATCGGCGAGCGGGCCTCGGGCTGGAGGCCGGTGACGGTACGCGCGGTGAAGCGGTCGCAGCCGAGCGGGTCGCTGATCTTGACGGGGTAACCGAAGGAGTTCGGCGCGGGCACGTCGAGCAGCGCCGGATCGCGCAGCGGCAGGCCGTACGCGATGGCGGTCTCGCGGGCGACGCCGCGCATCGACAGGGCGTAGCCCCGGTCGGGCGTGACGGCGATGTCCAGGACCTCGTCGACCAGTTCGAGCAGCTCGATGGCGTCGGTGCCGGCCTCGTGCTCGGGCGGGAGCACGATGATGCCTCCGCTGCCGTCGTCGCCCATGCCCAGCTCGTCGCCGGAGCAGATCATGCCGTGCGAGGTCTTGCCGTACGTCTTGCGGGCGGCGATCGCGAAGTCGCCGGGCAGGACGGCGCCGGGCAGGACCACGACGACCTTGTCGCCGACGGCGAAGTTGCGGGCGCCGCAGACGATCTCCTGGGGCTCGCCGGTGCCGTTGGCGGTGCCGACGTCGACGGTGCAGAAGCGGATGGGCTTCTTGAAGCCCTCCAGCTCCTCGATGGTCAGGACCTTGCCCACGACGAGCGGGCCCTTGAGGCCGGTGCCGAGCTGCTCGACGGTCTCGACCTCGAGGCCGACCTCGATGAGCTTGGCCTGCACGTCACGGCCGGTCTCGGTGGCGGGGAGGTCGACGTACTCCCGCAGCCAGGAAAGCGGGACCCGCATCAGATCTCCATCCCGAACGGCCGGGTGAACCGGATGTCACCCTCGACCATGTCTCGCATGTCTTCGACGTTGTGGCGGAACATCAGCATCCGTTCGATGCCGAACCCGAAGGCGAATCCGCTGTACTTCTTGGGGTCGACGCCGCAGGCGGTGAGCACCTTGGGGTTGACCATGCCGCAGCCGCCCAGCTCGATCCAGCCCTCGCTGCCGCAGGTGCGGCAGGGGCGGTCGGGGTTGCCGACGGACTCGCCGCGGCAGACGTAGCAGACCATGTCCATCTCGGCGGACGGCTCGGTGAACGGGAAGTAGTTCGGCCGCAGCCGCGTCTTCATGTCCGGGCCGAAGAGCGCCTGGACCATGTGGTCGAGGGTGCCCTTCAGGTCGGCCATGGTCAGGCCCTCGTCGACGGCGAGCAGCTCGATCTGGTGGAAGACCGGGGTGTGCGTGGCGTCCAGCTCGTCCGTGCGGTACACGCGGCCGGGGCAGACGATGTAGACGGGCGGCTCACGGCGCTCCAGGAGCGCGCGGGCCTGGACCGGGGAGGTGTGCGTCCGCAGTACGACACCGGACTCGTCACCGGTGGCGCCCTCGGGCCCCTGGACGAAGAACGTGTCCTGCATCTGCCGGGCCGGGTGGTCGGGCGTGAAGTTCAGGGCGTCGAAGTTGAACCACTCCGCCTCGACCTCGGGGCCCTCGGCGACCTCGTAGCCCATGGCGACGAAGACGTCCGCGACCCGCTCCATGAGCGTGGTCAGCGGGTGCCGGGCACCGGCGGCCGTGCGGTCGTACGGCAGTGTGACGTCCACCGCCTCCTCGACCAGGACGCGGGCGTCGCGCTCGGCCTCCAGCTCGGCCTGGCGGGCGGCCAGCGCCTTGTTCACGGCGCCGCGCGCCATGCCGACGCGCTTGCCGGCCTCGGCCTTGGCCTGCGGGGGCAGCGCGCCGATCTCGCGGTTGGCGAGCGCCAGCGGCGAGGTGCCGCCGGTGTGCGCGACCTTGGCCTCCTGGAGCGCGTCGAGGGAGTCCGCGGCCGCGAAGGCGGCGAGCGCCTCGTCCCGCATGCGCTCGATCTCTTCAGGTTTCAGTGCCTCGACCTCAACAGGGTCGTACGACTTGTTCGGTGCCGACATCTCTTCCCGTGCTTCCGGTTGGCTGGCGGATGGTCCCCGTCGACGAATCGGAGACGGAGTGTCCCAAGGTTGGGGACGCAAAGTGCCAACGACCGAGTCTAACGGGGGTGTGGTGATCGAATGCGCCCGCGGGCTGCTCAGGGCGCCCTCACTGACTCAGCTGAGTCACTGGAGATACGCCGGGGCCCCCACGGGCAACGAAAATCGGAACTCGGCGCCGCCGCCGGGCGCGCGGCCGACGGTGATCGTCCCGCCGTGCGCCTCCACGATGCCCTTCACGATGTACAACCCCAGTCCTGTCCCGCCGCGCTTGCTGCCCCGCCAGAAGCGGGTGAAGACGCGGCCCATCGACTCCTCCGGAATGCCGGGGCCCTCGTCGCTCACGGTGACGGCGGTCTCGGCGCCGCCCCGCTCGCGCGAGGACGAGAAGGGCGCCACGTCAATGGTGACGGTTCCCTCGCCGTGCCGCACCGCGTTTTCCAGGAGGTTGCTGAGCACCTGGTCGATCTTGTCGGGGTCCGCCCAGAGGTCGGGCAGCGGCCGCTGGAGGCGCAGGAGGAAGCGGTCGGCGTCCTGGCCCGAGGCGACGTGCGCCTGGATGTGCCGGCAGACGGCCGCGCCTATGTCGACGGGCTGGCGGCGCAGTTCGAGCCGTCCGGAGTCGATGCGGGAGATGTCGAGAAGCTCCGCGATCAGCCGGGTGACGCGGTCGGCGTCGGCGTCGACGGTCTCCAGCATCAGCTTCTTCTGGTCGTCCGTGAACCGCTCCCACTTGGCGAGCAGCGTGGCCGTGAATCCCTTGACGGAGGTGAGGGGGGAGCGCAGCTCGTGGGCGACGGTGGCGATCAGCTCGGCGTGGCTGCGCTCGGTGCGGCGGCGGGCGTCGGTGTCGCGGAGGGAGATGATGACGCGGCGTACGGGCCCGGTGCGGGTGGTGCGCAGATAGCGGGCGGAGACGAGGACCTCGCGGCCGCCCGGCAGCAGCAGATTGCGCTCGGGCTGGCCGACGCGGATGGCGAGGCCTCCGTAGGGATCGGTCAGCTGCCACCAGCGGCGGCCTTCCAGGTCCTCTAAGGGAAGGGCGCGCTCCAGGGGCGCGCCGATGGCGTCGTCGGCCGGGACGGCGGTGATCCGCGCGGCGGCCGCGTTGAAGCAGATGATCCGGCCCGTCTCGTCCGCGACGACGAGCCCGTCGGGCAGCTCGTCGGGGTCGACTCCGAGGTCGCCGAGATCACCGTGACCGCAGTCCGCGCGAGCACGGACGATGTCCGGTACTCCCGGTGCGCTGCTCGTGCCGACGCTCATTCCCCGTACCCCACCTCTCGGACTGGGCCGTCACCCTACTAGCTGGATGTGACGGAGCGGCACCCTCCGGCGGCGCGCTGTGCACGAGCGGACGCATAGAGGCACACGGCGGCGGCGGTCGCGAGATTGAGGCTCTCGGCTCTGCCGTGGATCGGAACGCGCACCACGGCGTCGGCGAGTGCGCGGGTCTCCTCCGGCAGGCCCCACGCCTCGTTGCCGAAGATCCAGGCGGTGGGGGTGCCCATGGTGCCCTTGTCCAGCTCCGTGTCGAGGTCGTCCTCGCCCGCGCCGTCGGCGGCGAGAATGCGTACGCCCGCGTCCTTCAGGCCCTGCACGGCCCTCTCCACGGGTACGCCGACGGCGACCGGCAGATGGAAGTGCGAACCGACCGAGGCGCGCACCGCCTTGGGGTTGTAGAGGTCGACGGAGGCGTCGGTCAGGATGACGGCCTCGGCGCCCGCGGCGTCGGCGCAGCGCAGTACGGTGCCTGCGTTGCCGGGGTCGCGCACGTGGGCGAGGACGGCGACGAGCCTGGGCCGGGCGGCCAGGATCTCCTCGAAGGGCGTGTCGAGGAACCGGCAGACCCCGACGAGCCCCTGGGGCGTCACGGTCGTCGAGATGTCGGCGATGACGTCCTCGTCGGCGAGGTGCACCTTGGCGCCGGCGGCCCGCGCCTCCCCCACGATGTCGGCGTAGCGCTCGGCGGCGTCGACGGTGGCGAACAGCTCGACGAGCGTGTCGGCGTGCCCGGCGGCCTCCCGCACGGCCTGCGGCCCCTCGGCGAGGAACAGCCGCTCCTTCCCCCGGAAGTTCCGCTTGGCCAGCCGCCGGGCGGCACTGACGCGCGGCGACTTGGGAGAGATCAACTCGGGGGCGGCGGTCATGAACTCACCTTCGGGAAACTATGCGGGCGCCCCGCAGGGGCGCGGGGAACTGCGCGACCAGCCGGTCACGGTCCGCGGACGGCAGACAAGAGCAGAGGGCAGACGAGAGCCCGAACGCAAGCGGACCCGTAAGCCAAGCGGCTTACGGGTCCGAAGATCACGCTGAGCGAACCGCGGGCGTCAGGCCGCCTTCGGCGCGTTCACGTCGCTCGGCAGCGCCTTCTGCGCGACCTCGACCAGCGCGGCGAACGCGTTCTGGTCGTTGACGGCCAGCTCCGCGAGGATCTTGCGGTCCACCTCGATGTTGGCGGCCTTCAGACCCTGGATGAAGCGGTTGTAGGTGATGCCGTTGGCGCGGGCAGCGGCGTTGATGCGCTGGATCCACAGCTGACGGAAGTCGCCCTTGCGCTTCTTGCGGTCGTTGTAGTTGTAGACCAGGGAGTGGGTGACCTGCTCCTTGGCCTTGCGGTACAGGCGCGAGCGCTGGCCGCGGTAGCCGCTGGCCGCTTCGAGGATCGCCCGACGCTTCTTGTGGGCGTTGACTGCCCGCTTGACGCGTGCCACTTGTTAACTCCTTGTAGCGGGGCCGTGGTTGGACTCACACGACCCGGTATCGATTGGGTCCCGGTCAGAGCGAGGCGCGCGGTGCGCGCCCCGGCTCACTTGCCGAGAAGCTTCTTGATCTTCTTGGCGTCGCCCGGGGCCATCTCGGCGTTGCCGGTGAGGCGACGCGTCAGACGGGACGACTTGTGCTCGAGCAGGTGGCGCTTGCCGGCGCGCTCACGGAGCACCTTGCCGGAGCCGGTGACCTTGAAGCGCTTGCTGGCACCGCTGTGCGACTTGTTCTTCGGCATAGCGCCGTTCTCTCCTCGTCAGTGGCACTCCGATGCCCGGTCGTGAAACCGGGCATCCGGGAGCCATATGTGTCAGTTGGCGATCCCCTGGACTCGCGTCCGGGAGATCAGGCCTCGGCGTTGGCCTCGGCCGGGGCCTCGGCGGGAGCCTCGGAGGGCTCCTCCCCCTCGGCGGAGTTCTGCGAGCGGCCCGGGTTGGCCTTCGCGTCCGCCTTGCGGGCCGCCTGGGCCTCACGGGCCTCGGCCATCGCCTCGGTCTTCTTCTTGTGCGGACCGAGAACCATGATCATGTTTCGGCCGTCCTGCTTCGGGTTCGACTCGATGAACCCGAGGTCCTCGACGTCCGAAGCGAGACGCTGCAACAGCCGGAAGCCCAGCTCGGGGCGGGACTGCTCGCGACCACGGAACATGATCGTGATCTTGACCTTGTCGCCCTGCTTGAGGAACCGGACGACATGACCCTTCTTGGTGTCATAGTCGTGCGGGTCGATCTTCGGCCGGAGCTTCATCTCCTTGATGACCGTGTGCGCCTGGTTCTTGCGCGCCTCACGGGCCTTCATGGCCGACTCGTACTTGAACTTCCCGTAGTCCATGAGCTTGCACACGGGCGGCCGCGCGGTCGCCGCGACCTCGACAAGGTCGAGGTCGTACTCCTGCGCGAGCTCCAGGGCCTTGGCAAGCGGAACAATCCCGACCTGCTCGCCGCTGGGGCCGACAAGTCGCACCTCGGGAACGCGAATCCGGTCGTTGATGCGGGGCTCGGCGCTGATGGATCCTCCTCGGTAGCACCACGCGACCGTCTGGCGGACAGCCGCGTTACGTCTGTTTGACTGGACCAACCGCGCGAGGCAATAAAAAATGCCCCGACCGATCACAGAAGGGGCTCCACGTACTACCGGAGCACCTCCGCGGTGATCGCGGGGCGCACATCGGGCGACCCGAAGCCTCGGGGACTTCGGCCGCCTGACCGGTGACCCGCCGCTCCTAGGAGCGGCCAGGTGGGAGATCGGAGCCTCCACTTGTGGGCCGGATCCTTGCGTTGGCACGCGGGTCTCCGGCCGGTCGTTACACAAGGTTAGCAGCTCCCCGGGGGTGGGGCGAACCGGCCGGGCCGCGGGCTCCCGGGGGCCGGGCGGTGCGGGGCGCGGCTTATCGTGTGGGACATGAGCGACACGACCCCCGCCCCCGAGTCCCCCGAGGTCCCCGGGCCCGACTCCCCCGACTTCGACACCTTGACCCGTGACATCGCGGACGTCCCCGCGGTCGAGGTGATCACCACGGTGGCGGTCCACCTGATGAGCGCCGCCGCCGTGAACCTCGGCCTCGCCGAGGGCGGCGAGGGCCACAAGGACCTCGACGAGGCCCGCAAGCTGATCCACTCGCTGGCCGGTCTGCTGGACGCGAGCGCCACGGAGATCAGCTCGTTCCACGCGGCGCCGCTGCGCGACGGCCTGAAGTCGCTCCAGCTGGCGTTCCGCGAGGCGTCGATCGTCGCGGACGAGCCGGGCCAGGGGCCGGGCGAGAAGTACACGGGCCCGGTCTTCGGCTGAGCCGCCCGTCCCGGGGAGATCCCGGTAGTCAGTCAGTACGCACGGATCAGTCAGTACGTACGTAGAGGGGCTCGCCCGGTGGCGTCGCCTCGGCCGGCAGGATCGCCAGGTCGAGGCCGCGCACCAGGCGGGCCCTCAGTGTTTCGTCGGCGGCGATGCGGCGGGCCACGCGCTGGGCGGCCTCGGCCGGGTCCGCGCTCGGGTCGAGCACCAGGGCGAGGGTGCCGTCGGAGCTGCCGGGGCCGAGGTGGGCGCGGAGCACGGCGGGCTCGGCGGCGACGGCCGCGCGCACCGCGCCGGTGACGGCGGGGTCGGCGAGCGGGTCGGCGCCGGCGCGGCCCTCGGCGAGGGCGAGCAGCGCGGCCCGGCCCAGTTCGTAGGGGACGGGGCCCGCGAGGTCCAGGACGATCGTGTCCGCCTGTTCGTGGGCCGCGGCCTGGAGCGCCTGGTGCAGGGGGACGGCGACGGGCCGGGCCGCCGGGTCCCACAGGGCGAGGGCCTCGGTGGAGGTGAAGGCGGGCAGTGCCTTGCGGTCGCCGGCCTTGAGCGTGGGGACGGCCATGTCGCTGGTCTTCTCGCGGCGAAGGCCGTTCTCGTCCTCCTCGACCTCGCCGAGTACGGCGACGACGGGAACGAGGAGCCGGGCCTCGGCCAGGGCTTCGAGGACGGGCCCGTGGGCCGTACGGTCCTGCGACCAGGCGGTGAGCGCCGCGGCGAGCCGGGGGTCGGCGGTGCCGTCGTCGTCGGAGAAACCGGGGTCGGGAATGTTCTTGTTCGCCATGTTCGCCACGGTGTCGACCCTAGTCCGGCCCTAGGGAGGGCCGCCCGGCGCCCCTGCCGGCGGGACGCGCCGTCCCCCGAGGAGCAGGGTCACGGCCTCGGGCAGGGGGCCCCGCCGCCCGCGCCACAGATAGGTGCCGGCCGCCAGCAGGGCCACGCCAAGGCCGCCCGCGACGGGCCCGACCCAGGCGGCGGGGCCGCTGTCGCCCTCCGCCGCGTCGGGGCCGGGGCCGAAGTACTTCTCGCCGTACGCCGCCGCGCGCGGCTTGTCCCGCCCGAGTGCGGCGCCCCGGGTGAGGGCGGCCGCCGGGTCGATGAGGCCGAAGCCGCGGGAGTCGTCGCGCCCGCCGGGCGGTGCGTCGCGGGCGGTGTTCTCCAGGAGCTGTTTGATCTGCGCGGGCGTGAGGCCGGGGTGGGCGGCGCGGATCAGGGCGACGGCGCCGGAGACGAAGGCGGAGGCGGCGCTGGTGCCCCATCCCTCGTAGTACTTGCCGTCGGGGTCGGCGATGACGATGTCGTCGCCGGGCGCGGCGACGGTGGCGTACCACCGGCGGGTGGAGAAGGAGGCGCGGTCGCCGTTCTCGTCCACGGCCGTCGCGGCGATCACGCCGGGGTAGGCGGCCGGGTAGGAGACGTGGTCGCCGCGCTCGCCGCCGTTGCCCGCGGAGGCGACGACGGCGACGCCCTTCTTGAGCGCGTACTGGACGGCGGCGTCCTCGGCGGGTTCGGGGTGGGCGGACTTGGAGTCGTCGCCGAGGGAGAGGTTGATGACGTCGGCGCCGTGGTCGGCGGCCCAGCGGATGCCTTCGGCGAGCGCGTTGCCGCGGGTGTTGCGGGCCTTCTTGCGGGCGGGGTCGCCGTCTTCGAGGATCACGCGGATCGGCAGGATCCTCGCTTCGGGCGCGATGCCGAGTACGCCGTCGCCGCGGCCCTCGCCGTGTCCGTGGCCCGCGATGATGCCGGCCATGGCGGTGCCGTGCCGGGCCCAGGGGCGGTCGCCGCGGCGGGCGCCGAAGCCGACCATGTCCTTGCCTTCGAGGACGTTGCCCACGAGGTCGGGGTGCTGGGCGTCGATGCCGGTGTCGAGGACGGCGACGGTGATGCCGGCGCCCTTGGTGGTCTGCCAGGCCTGGCCGGTGTGCATGGCGTCCAGGCCCCACTGCTGGGCGCGGATGCCGTCGTCGGCGTGCGCCGGGGCCGCGGGGGCGAGGGCCAGCGCGGCGGCGACCGCGGCGGCGGCCAGTGACTGACGGGGCCTCATCACGCCTTGTCCGCCTTCGCGATGGTCTTGCGCAGGCCTCGCTCGACGCGGTCGGCGATGCCCTTCGCCTCGTGGCCGAGGCCGGACTGGGCGGGCGCCGAGGCGGTGTTGCTGCCCATCGCCTCGGTGGCGGGCTCCGGGTCCGTGACGGCGCGGCCGTCGGCGAACCCGGATACGGCGTACGCGACGACGGGCGCGTCCGGCAGTACGGACACCGTCCAGGACGCGCGCTGGGCGTCCCCGAAGTCCTCGGCCGCCGTGCCCTTGGCCGCGTAGGGCCTCGGCATGAGATCGGGGCGCCGGTCGAGGCCCTCGCGCGTGAAACGGTTCCGCAGCGCCCGCATGGCCTCGGCGTCCGCCTTGGTGAACAGCAGGCCCACGGTGGTGACATGGCTGCGGGTGGCGTCGGTGTACGTGGCGCGGAGCAGGCGCAGGCAGCCGGCCGGGGCGAGGGCCTTGTGCAGCAGCGGGTCGAAGGCGGCGTCGCAGCCGCTGTCCGGGGCGACGGCGATCCGGGTCCAGGACCGGTCGGCGCCGCCGGGGCCCGCGCCCTCGCCCTTGAGGGTGGGCGGGAAGAGCCGGTCGACGGGGACGCTGTGCCAGAGCCGGCCGGTGACCGCGTACGCACTGCGGTTGCCGCCGGTGGCGGACGACTCGCCGGTGAGCCAACTGCCGGTCACGGCGCCGCCGATGAGCCCGAGCCCAAGGACGACGCAGGCCGCGGCGGCGGCCACGCGGGGGCGGGCCCAGGCGCTGACGGGGCGCAGCCGGGTGGTGGTGTCGTCGTACAGGGCGGGCCGCGCGAAGAACACGAAGGGCCGCCCGGCGGCGGGCCGCTCCGGTACGTCACCCGCGTCGAGGACGCGCCGGGTGCGGGTGCCCGAGGGCGGGGCGTCGGGGAGGCGGGCGGAAGCGGGTGGGGGTGGCGGGGCGTCGCCGTCGGCGTCGTCGGGGCGGCGGGGCAGGGGGCCGCGCGTGGCCTTCGTGACGTCGCGGGCGGGGGGCCCGGCTTCGTAAGGGGTCGACGCCGTGTCCCGGTCCCGGCCCTGGACCCGGCCCTGGTCCCGTGACCGGTCACGGTCACGGTCTTGGGACCAGTCCCGGTCCCGGTCCCGGTCCCGCGAAGGGGATACCCCGGGAGGGGGTTGCGCGGGGAACCCGGCCGGCGCTGTGGCGGCCGCGCCGGTCCCCGGGAACTCGGTCCCGGCGGACGCGTTCTCCGCCGCGCCGGGCAGCAAGGCCGTCGCGGGCCGGGGCGCGGTCACGTCTCCCGGCGCGGGGTCGCCGGACGCCCCGCCGCCGCGCCCGACGGCCCGTGCCGCCTCGGTGAACGGAGCCAGCAGGGCCGCTACGCGCGAGGCCTGGTCGTCGTCCTCGGTGCCGGCCGTGGGGCGGGGTGCGTCGAGGAGCCAGTCGTCGTCCACCGGGGGGCGCACGTCGGGGAAGCGGGCGGACGGCGCGGGCGGCGGCTCGTCCGGAGGGGAGGCGGGGCGGGGCGGCGCGGTGGGGCGCGGGGGAATCGGGGTGCGTCCCGCCTCCGTGCTCATGCTCCCCCGTCTCCTCGCGCTCCGGCTGCCGGAACGCTCGGCCCGGCGAGGCTCCGTGCGCGTCACTCTACGGGCAGACGCGGGGCCCGGGGGAACCCGGACCGGGCCCTCGGGCGATCTGCCCGGATCCTCCCCCTACCCTCCGGTAATCGGGTCTGGCAGGCTTCGGCCATGACTGCCCGTGCCGCAGACCGGGCCCGCTACGACCGGGCCACCGCACACCTCGACGCCCCCCTCGCGATCATCGACATGGACGCGTTCGACGCCAACGCGGACGATCTCGTACGCCGGGCCGGCGGGAAGCCGATCCGGGTCGCGAGCAAGTCCGTGCGCTGCCGGGCCCTGCTCGAACGGGTCCTGGCCCGCGAGGGCTTCGCCGGGATCATGTCGTTCACGCTCGCCGAGTCGATGTGGCTCGCGCGTTCCGGCTTCGACGACGTCCTGCTCGCCTACCCCTCCGCCGACCGCGCCGGTTTCGCCGAGCTGACCGCCGACCCCAAGCTCGCGGCGGCCGTGACGGTGATGGTCGACGACCCCGCGCAGCTGCGGCTGATCGACGAGGCGAGGGACGGCGGGGCCGAAGAGGTGCGGGTCTGCCTGGAGTTGGACACCTCCTTCCAGGTGCTGGGCAGGCGGGTACGGATCGGTGCGCTGCGTTCGCCGCTGCACTCCCCCGTGCAGGTGGCCGCGCTGGCCCGCGCCATCGCCCGGCGGCCCGGGTTCAGGCTCGTGGGCGTCATGGCGTACGAGGGTCATGTCGCGGGGGTGGGCGACGCGGTGGAGGGGCATCCGGCGCGCTCGCGGGCGATCAGGATGATGCAGGCCGCGGCCCGCAAGGAGCTGGCGGAGCGCCGGGCGAGGACCATCGGGGCGGTGCGGGCCCTCGCGCCGGACCTGGAGTTCGTGAACGGCGGCGGCACGGGCAGTGTGCAGCACACCGCGGCCGAGCGGGCGGTGACGGAGATCGCCGCGGGGTCGGGGCTCTTCGTGCCGCGGCTCTTCGACCACTACACGTCGTTCAGCGGCCGGCCGGCGGCGCTCTTCGCCCAGCCGGTGGTGCGCAGGCCGGGGCCGGGGACCGTGACGGTGCTCGGCGGCGGCTATCCCGCGTCGGGTGTCGCGGGCCCCGACCGCTCGCCGGTGCCCTATCTCCCCGAGGGGCTGCGGTACGACCCGCGGGAGGGTGCGGGCGAGGTGCAGACGCCGCTGCACGGCCCCCCTGCGGACGATCTGCGGATCGGCGACAAGGTGTGGTTCCGGCACGCCAAGGCCGGGGAGCTGTGCGAGCGGTTCGACACGCTGCATCTGGTGGAGGGCGACCGGGTGACGGGGAGCGTGCCGACGTATCGGGGCGAGGGCCGCACCTTCCTCTGACCGGATGCCCGGATGACCGGCAGGCTGCCTACGGCGTCGCGCCGACGTCCTCGCCCACGCCGCCGCCCGTCGCGCTGTCGTCGGTCGAGCGGATGCCCTTGACGATGCGGTCCATGACGGAGAGGGGCGGGGCGTCCTTGGCGGCGCCGACGCAGAGGCGGACGATGACCATCGGTTCGGAGCCGATGCTGGACTTGAACGCCACCGACTGCACGTACCCTCCGGAGCCTTTATCGGTGCGGACCTTCCAGCGCACGTAGTAGCCGCTGCGGCCCGCGACGGCCACCGTGCCCTCCGCGGCCTTCTCGTGGCCGGTGATGCCGCCGTAGTACTCGCTGCCGAGGGCGTTCTCGCCGTAGATCTCCTTGGCCGCGTCCTCGATGTCGCCCTTCGCGAGCGCCTTGGGCGACGTCTCGTCGGTGGAGGTCACCGGGTGCGAGGTGACCTGGCCGTGGCGGCAGACGCCCGCGTCGCCCGGGCAGTCGAAGGTCTTTGACGTCCGGACGGTCGGCTTGTCGTGGACGGCGCCCTCGGCCTTCTCCCAGCCGTCGAGGACGGGGATCGTGATGCCGTTGAGGTCGTCGACGAGGACGTCCGGGTCGGGATCGGCCGTCTTCGTGGGCGTCGGCGTGGGGCTCGCGCTCTTCTCGGTCGCGGCCGGAGTGCTCGGCGCCGGGGCCGCACCCTGCGGGTCGCCGTCGTCCTTGCCGAGGGCGACGGCGCCCGTGACGATCGCCGCGACGAGCACGGCACCGGCGGTGGCGAGGGCGATGACCTTCGCCCGGCCGCCGCCCGCGGACGCCGGGGCGATCACCGCGGTCGCGGCGGGGTCCGGTGCCGGGCCGAAGCCCTGCCCCACCGCGGCCGCCTGGGGGTTCTCGGGGGTGCGCCGGTGCTCGGTCCATGCGGCACCGTCCCACCAGCGCTCGACGGAGGGCTGATGGGGGTCCGGGTACCAGCCGGGCGGAGGCGTCATGCTCATCCCGGCACTCTAGGACGTGCCTCGACGATCAGTACACCGAGTCCCGCTGATCGGGCACGACCGACCCGTCCTCGCGGAGCACCGGGCCCTTGCGGCCGTCGTGTTCGTTGTACGCGCTCGTCGCGCACGGGTAGCCGCCGCTCTTGTGCGGCATCGGCTCGATGAACATGGGGTTCACGACCCACCGGCCGTCGGCGTTGTCGTACGCGCGGCACATGAACTCGCTCTTGTTGCGGTTCAGCACGAGGTGCGCGCCGGTGGCGTCGCCGACGAACGTCACGTCCGTGTCGGCGTCGCCGCCGCCGAGCGCGATGCGGCGGCTCTGGTCCTGCTTCTCCCAGGCGGACTTGCCCTTGATCTTGAAGATCTCCTGGTTGATGAAGCAGCGCTTGCCGTCGATGTAGGGGATGGCCTCGCCCTTGTTCACGGGCACGCCGCCGCAGCCCTGGTTCCAGGGGGTGATGCGGCCCCTGCCGTCCAGGACGGAGCGGATGGCGATGGTGTGCGCGCGGTCGATGCCCACGCTCTTCGACCACACCTCGGCGACCGGTTCGGAGCCCGCGGAGACGATGTAGACGTCGAATCCGGCCCTCTTGAGGGTGCGGATCAGGTCGCGCTGCTGGTCGTAGTAGCGGACGTAACCGGGGATCTCGTGCGTGCCGACGGTCTGCGTGGCGCCGACGGGGGCGGCGAGCGCCTCCTTGCGGGCCTTCGCGGCGTACGACTCCAGCTCCGGGACGGTGTGCCCGGCGAAGAGCTGCGGCACCCAGGCGTACTGCGGGACGGTGTGGCGGTGGTCCCACTCGCCCGCGAAGGCGGCGGCTCCGCTCATCGTCCTCCCGTCCTCGCGGACCTCGAAGATCTCGTCAGCGCAGTCGGTGTCCGTGGAGGTCGGCAACGGCTTGCCGACGGGCACGTCGGTGCCGCAGGCCTTGGTGAGGGCGCGGTCCGCGTCGTCGGTCAGCCACTTGCTGGTGGACTTCCAGCTCTTGGGGCGCAGGATCTTGTCGTGCCGCAGCGACCAGGCGATGGTCGCGTCGGTGACGTCGTTCTTGACGACGGTGTTGTCCCAGTCGAAGGCGGCGACCGGCCGCTTCCCGCCGTGGCCGAGGCCGCGGTTCGCACAGCGGCCGCGCTCGTCGATCATCCGCTGGAGCTTGGCGCGGTTGTCGCCGTACCAGTCGAGCTTCTTCGACAGCTGCGGGCAATGCCCGCCGGGGGTGCGGGAGTCGGACGGGTGCACGGCCGTGGCGGCGGCCGCGGGGAGAGCTGCCGGCACGGCCGCCAGGGTGGCGGCGGCCAGGGTCAGCGCCAAAATGTTTCTGTTACGCATGTGAGTGGACCGTACATCCTTTCTAGGAGGCTGACGACGGTGTCGGCGCCCCGTACACCGTGTCCCTCTGATCGGGGATCACGGAGCCGTCCGTACGGCGAACCGGGCCCGCTGCGCCGTCCCGTTCGGTGTAGCCGGTGGTGGCGCAGGGGTAGGGGTCGGCCTTCTCGCCCTTGGGCTCGATGAACATGGGGTTGACCAGCCAACGGCCGTCGCCGTTGTCGTAGGCGCGGCACATCAGCTCGTTCTTGTTGCGGTTCAGGACGAGCCTCAGGCGGGTGGCGTCGCGCAGGAAGGAGATGTCGGTGTCGGAGTCGCCCGCGGCGAACACCTGCCGCTTGGCGGCCGGTTGGACCTTCTCGGCGGCGGCGTCGCGCACCCCGAGGATCTCCTGGTTGATCCAGCACCGCTTGCCGTCGATGTACGTGATCATCGAGTCGTCGCCGTCCCCGACCGTGCCGCAGCCCTTGAGGTGCGCGGTCAGCTTTCCGTGCGCGGTGACGTTGCGGATGCCGATCGTGTGCCGGGCGTCGATGCCCACGCCCCGCGCCCAGACCTCGGCGACCGGCTCGGGCGAGGCGGAGACGACGTACACGTCGAAGCCCGCCTTCTTGAGCGTGCGGATCAGGTCGCGCTGCTGGTCGTAGTAGCGGACCCAGCCGGTGACCTTGCCAGTGCCGACGCGCTGCTCGGTGCCGATGGGCGCGGCGAGGTTCTCCCGGCGGGCGGCGGCCGCGAAGTGCTTCACCTGGCGGGTGGACCAGCCGCGGGTGAGCTGGGCGAGCCAGGCGTACTGCGGCTCCATGCGGCGGTGGTCGAAGCCGGCGAAGGCGGCCTTGCCCGAGGTGGTGGTGCCTTCGCCGTAGACGGAGAGGATCTCGTCGGCGCAGGCGGCGTCGGTGCGGGTGGGGAGCGTGGCGCCCGTGGCGGGGCACGCCTTCGCGAGGGCCCCGGCCGCCGGGCCGGTCAGATAGCGGCTGGTGGTGTGCCAGTCGCCGCCCAGGGGCGTACGTATCCTGTCGTGCCGCAGCATCCAGAACATGGTGGCGTCACCGACGTCGTTCTTGATGACGGTGTTGTCCCAGTCGAAGGTGGCGACGGGCTTGGCGCCGCCCTTGTGGCCCCGGGTCCCGCAGAGGCCGTATGTGTCGATCATGCGCTGGAGCCGTGCCTTGTTCCCGCCGTGCCAGCCGCGCGAGACGGTGAGGTCGGGGCAGGGGGCGGGCCGCTCCCCGGCTTCGGTCCGGGGCGGCTTGCCGGGTGCGGTCTGGGTGGCCTCCGCGGTGGCCTGGACGGTGAGGAGACCGGCCGAGGCGACGGCGAGTACGGCTGCTGCCGCGACGGCGCGGCGCTTGAGGTTCACGAACACACTCCCGTGTCTACGCAGGTCAGCCGGGCGTCCCGCGACGCCCGGCTGACGAGGTGGTGGCCGGAGGATGAACTACAGGGGCGTGACGTACGCCCCGGTGAGGCCGCCGTCGACGAGGAAGTCCGTGGCGTTCACGAACGAGGCGTCGTCGCTGGCGAGGAACGCCACCGCGGCCGCCATCTCCTCGGCCTCGGCGAAGCGGCCCACCGGAATGTGCACGAGCCGGCGCGCGGCGCGCTCGGGGTCCTTGGCGAACAGTTCCTGGAGGAGCGGGGTGTTGACGGGGCCGGGGCACAGCGCGTTGACGCGGATGCCCTCGCGGGCGAACTGGACGCCCAGCTCGCGGGACATGGCGAGGACGCCGCCCTTGGAAGCGGTGTAGGAGATCTGCGAGGTCGCGGCGCCCATCCGCGCCACGAACGACGCGGTGTTGATGATCGAGCCCCTGCCCTGGCGCCGCATGTAGGGGATGGCGGCCTTGCAGCAGAGGTAGACGGAGGTGAGGTTGACCTCCTGGACGCGCTTCCAGGCCTCCAGGCCGGTGTCCAGGATGGAGTCGTCGTCGGGCGGCGAGATGCCCGCGTTGTTGAAGGCGATGTCGACGGAGCCGTAGGTGTCGAAGGCCGTCTTGAAGAGCGCCTCGACCTGCTCGGCGTCGGTGACGTCGACCTTCACGAAGGTCCCGCCGACCTCCTCGGCGGCGGCCTTGCCCGCGCTCTCGTCGATGTCGCCGCAGACGACGTTCGCGCCCTCGGAGGCGAGGCGGCGCGCGGTGGCGAGGCCGATGCCGCTGCCGGCGCCGGTGATGACGGCGGTGCGGCCGACGAGGCGGCGGCAGATGTTCTGCTCAGTCACTGTGCGGGACCTTCCGTGCTGATGAAGACGTTCTTGGTTTCCGTGAAGGCGGTGAGGGCGTCGGGGCCGAGTTCCCGGCCGAGGCCGGACTGCTTGTAGCCGCCGAAGGGGGTCCAGTAGCGGACGCTGGAGTGCGAGTTGACGGAGAGGTTCCCGGCCTTGACGGCCGCGGAGACGCGCAGGGCCCGGCCGACGTCCCGCGTCCAGATGGAGCCGGACAGGCCGTACTCGGTGGCGTTGGCGAGCCGGATCGCGTCGGCCTCGTCCTCGAAGGGGATTACGACGGCGACGGGGCCGAAGACCTCCTCCGTGGCCACCGGGGACCGGGGGTCGACGTCGGTGAGCAGGGTCGGCGGGAACCAGAAGCCGGGGCCCTCGGGGGCCGTTCCGTGGATGCCCTCGCCGGGGGTGACGTAGGCGCGGACGCGGTCCAGCTGGGTCCTGGAGATCAGCGGGCCCATCTGGGTCTTCTCGTCGGACGGGTCGCCGACGACGACCGACTCGATGGCGGGCCGCACGGTCTCCAGGAAGCGGTCGTAGACCGAGCGCTGGACGAGGACGCGGGTGCGGGCGCAGCAGTCCTGGCCGGAGTTGTCCAGGTACGACATGGGGGTGGCGAGGGCCGCCGCCTCCACGTCGGCGTCGGCGAAGACGATGTTCGGGCTCTTGCCGCCGAGTTCGAGGGTCAGGCGCTTCACGCGGTCGGCGCACGAGGCCATGATCCGCTTGCCGACTCCGGTGGAGCCGGTGAAGACGATCTTGGCGACGCCGGGGTGTTCGACGAGCGTGTTGCCCGCGACGGCGCCCTCGCCGGGCAGGACCTGGAAGAGGCCTTCGGGGAGGCCGGCCGCCAGGGCGAGTTCGGCGAGGCGCAGCGCGGTGAGCGGTGTCGTCTCGGCCGGTTTGAGGATCACCGCGTTGCCCGCCGCGAGGGCGGGTGCCGTGCCCCACGCGGCGATCGGCATCGGGAAGTTCCAGGGGGCGATGACGCCGACGACCCCGAGGGGCTCTAGGACGGTGACGTTCAGGCCGCCGGGCACGGGGATCTGCCGGCCGCTCAGCCGCTCGGCCCCACCGGCCGAGTAGTCGAGCAGGTCACGGACGTTGCCGGCCTCCCAGCGGGCGTTGCCGATGACGTGACCGGCCTCGCGCACCTCCAGGCGGGCCAGCTCTTCGAGGTGGTCGTCGACCTGGGCGGCGAAGCGGCGCAGCAGCCGGGCGCGGTCGGCGGGGGCGGCCGCGGCCCACTGCTCCTGGGCCCGCGCGGCCCGGGCGACGGCGGCGTCGACGTCCTGCGCGGTGGCGGCGGGGACGGTCGCGACGATGTCTTCCGTCGCCGGGTTCAGTACGTCGAGTTTCAGGACCTCAAGCAAGGCTGCCTCACATGCGTTCGAAGGAGCGGCGCAGCTCCCAGTCGGTCACCGCGGAGTCGAAGGCGTCCAGCTCGACCCGCGCCATGTTGCGGTAGTGCGCGACCACCTCGTCGCCGAAGGCGGCCTTGGCGATGGGGCTGTTCTCCCACAGCTCGGCGGCCTCGCGCAGGGTGGTGGGAACGTGTGCGTAGTCGCCGGTGTACGCGTTTCCGGTGCACTCCTCCGGCAGTTCGAGCTTGTGCTCTATGCCGTACAGGCCGGCCGCGACGAGCCCGGCGACGGCGAGGTGCGGGTTCACGTCGCCGCCGGGCAGCCGGTTCTCGAAGCGCAGCGAGCGGCCGTGGCCGACCACGCGCAGGGCACAGGTGCGGTTGTCGTAGCCCCAGGCGGCGGCGGTCGGCGCGAAGGAGCCGGGCACGAACCGCTTGTAGGAGTTGATGTGGGGCGCGTAGAGGAGGGAGAAGTCGCGCAGCGCGGCGAGCTGTCCGGCCAGGAAGTGCCGCATGACGGGTGACATACCGCCCGGGTCGTCCTGGGAGCCCCGCATGACGTTGTTCCCGTCGGCGTCCTGGAGCGAGAGGTGGATGTGGCAGGAGTTGCCCTCGCGCTCGTTGAACTTGGCCATGAAGGTGAGCGAGACGCCTTCCTGGGCCGCGATCTCCTTGGCGCCGGTCTTGTAGAT
This sequence comes from Streptomyces sp. NRRL S-920, assembly GCF_000717945.1. NCBI lineage: Bacteria > Bacillati > Actinomycetota > Actinomycetes > Kitasatosporales > Streptomycetaceae > Streptomyces > Streptomyces sp. NRRL S-920. The sequence continues at coordinate 49,613 of NZ_JODF01000017.1, read as the reverse complement.
GGCGTGCTGGTCGCAGGTGACGAGGGCCTCGTCGTAGCGGAACACGATCTCGTGCTGGCCGGGGTTGCACTCGCCCTTGGCGGACTCGACGACCAGGCCGGCGGTGGTCATGTCGTTGCGGATGCGGCGCAGGAGCGGCTCGATGCGGCCGGTGCCGAGGACGGAGTAGTCGATGTTGTACTGGTTGGCCGGGGTCAGGTTCTTGTATCCGGCGTCCCAGGCCTGCTCGTAGGTGTCCTTGAAGACGATGAACTCCAGCTCGGTGCCGACGTGCGCGGTGTAGCCGAGCTGGGCGAGGCGCTCCAGCTGGCGGCGGAGGATCTGCCGGGGCGCGGCGACCACGGGCGATCCGTCGCTCCAGGCGAGGTCGGCGATCAGCATCGCGGTGCCCTCGTTCCAGGGGACGCGGCGCAGGGTGCTCAGGTCGGCGTGCATGGCGAAGTCGCCGTAGCCGCGGTCCCAGGAGGACATCGCGTATCCGTCGACGGTGTTCATCTCCGGGTCGACGGCGAGGAGGTAGTTGCAGCCCTCCGTGCCGTGTTCGAGGACCTCGTCGAGGAAGAAGCGGGCGGCGAACCGCTTGCCCTGGAGCCGCCCCTGCATATCGGGGAAGGCCAGGACGACAGTGTCGATCTCGCCGCTCGCGACCAGGGCCGTCAGCTCCTGGACGGCGAGCGGGGGTGTGCGGTCTGCCACGGGAAATGCCTCCTTGGGTCAGCCGGGAGCCATAAGGTATTGCGGAGAACCTTTGCTTGGGAAGGGGGTACGGACATGTCGCACTCGGAAGAGCGCACGGAAGAGGGCGGATCACCTGCGGTGGCGCCCACGACAGGGCCCACGGCAGCGCCCGCGGCACACGACGACGACCGGCTGACTCCGGTGCTGCGCCCGGTGCGGGCGGGCAACGGCTTCGAGGAGGCCCTGGAGCAGATCCTCCAGGTCGTCCGCCTCGGCTTGGTGCCGGGCGGTGAACGCCTGCCGTCGGAGCGGGAGTTGGCCGACCGCCTCGGCATCAGCCGGGTCACGCTCCGCGAGGTCCTGAAGGTGCTGACGGACCAGGGGCTGGTCGAGTCGCGGCGCGGGCGCTACGGCGGCACGTTCGTACGGCCACGCCCCGAGGCGCCGGGCGAGGACGAGCTGCGCCGCCGCATCAAGGACGTCGACGTGGAGGACGCGCTGCGCTTCCGCGAGGTTCTGGAAGTGGGCGCCGCCGGACTCTGCGCGGCGCACGGCCTGACCGGCGAGCAGGCCGACCGGCTGCGCACGGCGCTCGCACAGACGCACGACGCCCCCCTGTCGGAGTACCGCCGCCTGGACACCCTGCTGCATCTCACGCTCGCCGAGCTGTGCGGCTCACCGACGCTCACCGCGCAGTACGCGGCGGTCCGCGCGACCGTCAACGACCTCCTGGACTGCATCCCGCTGCTCGTACGCAACCTGGAGCACTCGCAGCGCCAGCACACCGCGCTCGTGGAGGCGGTGCTCGACGGCGACGCCGACGGCGCGCGGGAGATGATGCGCGAGCACTGCGCGGGGACGGCGGCGCTGCTGCGGGGATTCCTGACCTGAGGAGCGGGCAGGGCGCCTGTGAGGAGCGGTTAACCATCGCGTAACGCAGGGGTCTTGCTTTCTCGGCCCCCGGACGGCAAAGGTATGGATCCGTTCCATTGAGTCACCCGCCGCAGTGCCGTCGTAGGGGAGCCGTGCCATGACCGTGGAGTCCAGCAAGCCGAGCCCAGCCGAACCACCGGACGACTATCTGGAGCGCCGGACGCTCCGCCGGGGCAGTGCGGGCTGGCTGCTGCTCACCGGGCTCGGCGTCGCCTACGTCGTCTCGGGCGACTTCTCGGGCTGGAACTACGGTCTGGCCGAGGGCGGCTTCGGCGGCCTCGGCATCGCCATGGCGCTCATGGGCGTGATGTACGCGTGCATGGTCTTCTCACTCGCCGAGCTGTCGTCCGTGCTGCCCACGGCGGGTGGCGGATACGGCTTCGCGCGCCGGGCGCTCGGCCCCTGGGGCGGTTTCCTGACGGGCACGGCCATCCTCATCGAGTACATCCTGGCGCCCGCCGCGATCTCCATCTTCATCGGCGACTACGTCGCGTCGCTCGGTCTCTTCGGCCTGACCTCGGGCTGGCCGGTCTACCTCGCCTGCTTCGTCATCTTCATCGGCATCCACCTGTGGGGCGTCGGCGAGGCGCTGCGCTTCAGCTTCGTCGTGACCGGCATCGCGGTGGCGGCGCTGCTGGTCTTCGCCGTCGGCGCGTTCATGGACTTCGACGCGTCGAAGCTCAACGACATCCCCGTCGAGGCGGACGCCTTCGGCGCCAACTCCTGGCTCCCGATGGGCCTGCTCGGCATCTGGGCGGCGTTCCCCTTCGGCATGTGGTTCTTCCTCGGAGTCGAGGGGGTGCCGCTGGCGGCCGAGGAGACGAAGGACCCGGCGCGTACGCTGCCGCGCGCGATCCGCTGGTCGATGGCCATCCTCGTCGCCCTCGCGCTCCTCACCTTCTTCGCGTCGGCCGGCGCGCGCGGCGCGGACGCGATCCAGGACGCGGGCAACCCCCTGGTCGAGGCGCTCCAGCCGGACGGCGAGGCGACGGGCCTGAGCCGCGTCATCAACTACGCGGGGCTCGCGGGCCTGGTGGCGTCCTTCTTCTCCCTCATCTACGCGGGTTCGCGCCAGCTCTTCGCGCTCTCCCGCGCGGGCTATCTGCCCCGCTTCCTCTCCCTCACCAGCAGCCGCAAGGCCCCCTACCTCGGCCTGCTCGTCCCCGGCGCGATCGGCTTCGGGCTCGCCGCGGCGACCGGCGACGGCGCCCGCATGCTGAACGTCGCGGTGTTCGGCGCGACCATCTCGTACGCCCTGATGTCGCTGTCGCACATCGTGCTGCGCCGCCGCGAGCCGGGTCTTGAGCGCCCCTACCGCACCCCCGGCGGCGTCCTGACCTCGTCGGTCGCGCTGGTCCTCGCCTGCGCGGCGCTGGTCGCCACCTTCCTGGTGGACGTGACGGCGGCGCTCATCGCGCTCGGGGTGTACGCGGTCGCGATCGCGTACTTCGGGATCTACAGCCGCAAGCACCTCGTGGCGCGCGCGCCGGAGGAGGAGTTCGCGGCGCTCGCGGCGGCCGAGGCAGAGTTGACGCGCGACTGATGACCGCGGGACCGGCACCACGAAGGAGAACAGATTGAGCACCAGGCCGCTGATCGGTGTCAGCACCTACCTGGAGTCGAGGGCGAGCTGGGGCGTGTGGGAGCTGCCCGCGGCCCTGCTGCCCCTGGGGTATCCGCGCCAGGTGCAGGCGGCGGGCGGCATCGCCGCGATGCTCCCCCCGGACGATCCTTCGTACGCGGGTTCCGTTGTCGCCCGGTTGGACGGTGTGGTCATCGCGGGCGGGCCCGATGTCGAGCCGGTGCGCTACGGCGCCGAGCGCGAGGCGCGCACGGGGCCACCCGCGCGGGAGCGGGACGCCTGGGAACTCGCCCTCATCGAGGCGGCGTTGTCCTCGGGGACGCCGCTGCTCGGCATCTGCCGGGGCATGCAGCTCATGAACGTGGCGCTCGGCGGGACGCTGGTCCAGCACCTGGAGGGACACGTGGAACTGCCGGGCGTCTTCGGCACGCACACGGTGAAGCCGGTGCCGGGCACGCTCTACGAGTCGATCGTTCCGGACGCCTGCACGGACGTACCGACCTACCACCACCAGGCCGTGGACCGCCTCGGCAGGGACCTCGCCCCCTCGGCGCACGCGGAGGACGGCACGGTGGAGGCCATCGAACTCCCCTCCCCCGCCTGGGCGCTGGGCGTGCAGTGGCACCCGGAGGCGGGCCAGGACACGCGCGTCATGACGGCACTGGTCCGGGCCGCTACCTGAGCGGGCCGCTCGTCCGCGTGAGCCCCAGCAGATCCCTCCCCGGTCCGGCCGGCCGATGCCCCGTCGGCCACACCGCCCGCAGTTCGCGGCGCAGGAGCACGTCGTCCAGGGGGATCTCCACCAGGCGCCGCGCCGCCAGTTCCTCGCCCACCGCAAGCTCGCTCAGGACCGAGGGGCCCGCGCCGCTGACCGCCGACGCCTTGACCGCCGTGGTGGAGGACAGTTCGATCAGCGGGCGGGCCAGACCGCCGAGTGCCGCGTCGAGGACCTGCCGGGTGCCCGAGCCCTCCTCGCGGAGGATCAGCGGGGTCGCCGCCAGTTCCGCCGCGCCCAGCGGCCTGCCGCGCCGCGCCCAGGGGTGCCCGGGCGCCGTCACCACGACCAGCCGGTCGTGCGCGATGACCACGCCGTCGAGACCGGCCGGCACGGTCAGCCCCTCGACGAAGCCGAGGTCCGCCTCACCGGCCAGCAACCGGGCCGCCACGGCCGCGGAGTTGCCCGCGAGGAGCGAGACGGCCGTGTCCGGCCGCTGGGTCCGCAGTGCGATGAGCCAGCCCGGCAGCAGATACTCGGCGATCGTCATGCTCGCCGCGACCCGCAGCCGTGAGTCCCGCCGGTCGCGCAGCGCCTGCGCCCCCGCGTCGAAGGCCTCCGCCGCCTCCACGATCCGCCCCGCCCAGTCCGTGACGAGCGCCCCCGCGTCCGTGAGGCGCGAGCCGCGCGGCGACCGGTCGACGAGCGCGACGCCGAGCTGCCGCTCCATGGCACGGACCCTGCCGCTCGCCGCGGGCTGCGTGATGCCCAGCTCCCGCGCGGCCCGCCCGAGGCTGCCGAGCCGGGCCACGGCGAGCAGCAGCTGGAGCGCCCCGAGGTCGGGGACGCGGTGCGCGAGCGACGCCTCCGCCGAGGCGGGCGGGGAGGCGGCGGGAGAGGGCTGACTCATAAAGCCAGCTTATGCCCCCATAGGAGCGTACTCCCTGGTGGAGGCCCCGCCCCTGGACGACGCTGAATCCATGGTCACCGCCGCCCACCCCGCCCAGCTGCTCCGCACCACCCCCTCGGCCCCCGGCACCCGCTTCCCCGCGGTCCGCCACCTCGGCCCGAACTGGTACGCGTCCGTCATGGGCACCGCCGTCATCGCCAACGCCGGCGCCACCCTCCCCTACCGGTTCACCGGGCTGCGCACGACCTGCACCGCCGTCTGGGCGCTCTCCCTCGCGATGCTCGCCGTGCTGCTCACCGCCCGCGCCGCGCACTGGATCCACCACCGCGACCAGGCCCGCGCCCATCTCCTCGACCCGGGCGTCGCACCCTTCTACGGCTGTCTGTCGATGGCGCTGACCGCGGTCGGCGCCGGCACCCTGCTCGTGGGCGGGGACTGGATCGGCGCCGGCCCCGCCGTCGCGATCGACGCCGTGCTGTTCACCCTCGGCACCGCCGTCGGGCTCGCCGCGGCCGTCGCCGTCCCGTACCTGATGGTGGTCCGGCACCGCATCACCGCCGACCAGGCCTCGCCCGTATGGCTGCTGCCCGTGGTGGCGCCCATGGTGTCGGCCGCCGTCGGCCCGCTGCTCATCCCGCACCTGCCCGCGGGCCAGGCCCAGCAGACCCTGCTGTACGCGTGCTGCGCGATGTTCGGCCTGAGCCTGCTCGCCACCCTGGTCATGCTGCCGGTGATATTCGCCCGCCTGGTGACCGCGGGCCCGCTGCCGACCGCGCTCACCCCTACTCTCTTCCTCGTGCTCGGCCCCCTGGGCCAGTCGACCACCGCCGCCAACAAGTTCGCGGACGCCGCCCCCGGTGTCGTACCCGCCCCGCTCGACCAGGGCTTCCTCGTCCTCGCCGTGCTCTACGGCATACCGGTGACGGGCTTCGCCCTCCTGTGGCTGGCGCTCGCGCTCGCCATGGTGCGGCGGGCCCGGCGCGGCGGCATGGGCTTCGCGATGACCTGGTGGGCGTTCACCTTCCCCGTCGGCACCTGCGTGACGGGCGCGGAGGGCCTCGGCAAGCACACCGGGCTCGCGGTGTTCGACTGGCTCGCGGCCGGGCTCTACGTCTTCCTCCTGGCCGCCTGGGCCGTGGCGCTGGCCCGCACCCTGCGCGGCGTCGTCACCGGCAGGCTGCTCGCAGCGCCGCGCTGAGCACGGCGGGGGCCTCCACCAAGGAGGGCCCGTACCAGGTCAGATGGCGGCCGCTGACCAGCGCGACCGGCGTACGCGTCGAGAACGCCTCGGGGCCGTCCTCACGCGTGAAGCGGTACGGCTCGTCGGGCAGGACCACCAGGTCGAGGTCCGCCGCGCGCAGTTCCTCCACAGGGACGCGCGGATAGCGTTCGGCGTGTGCGGCGTACGCGTTGTCCACGCCCATCCGGACGAGCAGGTCCCCCGCGAACGTGTCACGGCCGAGCACCATCCACGGCCGCCGCCAGATCGGAACCGCCGCCCTGAGCCGGACGGACGGGCAGGGCGGGTCCCACCACGCCGCCTCCGCCTCCTCCAGCCAGCGCGGCCGCCCGGCCCCGCACGCGGCGAGCACCCGCCGCAGCTCCCGGAAGGCCTGGTCCAGGGTGCGCACCTCGGTCAGGAGGACCTCGATGCCCGCCGCGCGCAGCTCCGCCAGGTCGGGGGCGCGGTTCTCCTCCTCGTTGGCGATCACCAGGTCGGGCGCGAGGGCCACGATGCCGGGCACGTCGGGGTTCTTGGTGCCGCCCACCCGGGTGACGTCGAGGTCCACCGGATGGCTGCACCAGTCGGTGGCCCCGACCAGCTCGCCCGGCACAGTCACGGCGACCGCCTCGGTCAGCGACGGCACGAGCGAGACGACCCGCATCTCAGCGCCCCCCGTCGTCCACCGCCTCGATGTGGTCCCCCACGGCGACCACCAGGACCCGTGTGTCCGGCACCGTGGCCCGCCAGCGATGGCGCACCCCGCCGGTGAGGAACAGGCTGTCGCCGCGTCCGAGGCGGTAGGCGCGGCCCTCCGCCTCCATCTCGACGGCACCCTCGACGACGTACAGCAGCTCGTCGTTCCTGTGCTGGAACTCGCGGCCCTCGTCGTGGTCCCCAATGAATTCCAGGACCTGGAGCTGGTGGTGACCGCGCGCCAGTTGGCGTACTCGCGCGTCGGGCGTCGAGGTGTCCAGATCCGTGTCGTCGTCCGCGCGCACCACCTCGACGGTGCGGGCGGGGTCGGCCGCGGCGAGCAGTTCCACGTCGGTGGTGCGCAGGGCGTCGGCGACGCGCAGGAGGGAGCGCCTGCTGGGCCGGGCGCGTTCGTTCTCGATCTGGCTGAGGAACGGTACGGACAGGCCGCTGCGCTCGGCGACGACGGCGAGGGTCAGCTCCAGCTGCCGGCGGCGGCGCCGCACGGCCGAGCCCACCCGCAGGGTCTCCTTCTGCTCGTCCATCGCCTCGGCTCCCTTCAGCGCGTCGGCCCGCTCTCAACCCTGAGGGGTTTTCTGCACCCTACGCATGTTCGCCAAACGGTTCTGCCCCGTTGCCCGGATGGCCGGATGCCCGGGTGCGCGGATGGCCGGATACCCCGGTGCGCGGCCGACCGGCTACAGCCTGTGCCAGTACAGCAGCTGCCCGGCCTCCCCGGGGGCGGAACCCTCACGCGGGATGAACAGGCTGACGAGCAGGGCGGGCCTGCCCCGCGGATCGGTCAGCAGGGTCGCGGAGGGGTTGGCGAAGGCGCGGCTGCCGCCGTGGGTGCGGACGTCGAGGCTGTCGGCGCGGCCGCTCACCGGGTCGTAGGCGTACGTGCCCCAGCTGCCGAAGTCCGACCGGCGCCCCTGACCCTCGATGAGGACCACGCGTTCTCCGCCCAGCTCGACGGGCGAGCGGTCGCCGATGTTGCCGCCGGTGCCCCAGGCGTGCACGGCGCGGTCCAGGCGCCGGTCGGGCTCGGCGTGCCAGTCCCGGAAGCCGGTGAGCGTGGCGCGCAGCTGGCGGTCGGTGTCGCAGCCCGCGCGGTAGTGCCCGGTGAGGTGGATGGTGGCGCCGCGCACGGACGTGATGCTCGGGGTCCCCTCGGCGCAGCGCGAGAGGGTCAGCGGGGCGTCGAAGGACCGGCGGGCGCGGCCGTCGAGCAGCGCCGCCAGGTCCTCGTAGGCACGGACGGCTATGTGGTTGCGGGGGTCCTTCTCGTACGCGAGGACGTAGCCGCCGCGTCCGTCGTGCGCGAGCGAGGCCTGGTGCGTGCCGGGCCCGAGGTCGTGGCGGCGCTGCCAGTGCCGCAGATCGGCGGAGGTGGCGACGGCCGCGTGGAAGCGGCCGTCGGACAGGAGCGTGTGGTAGACGGCGAGATAGCGGCCGTCGGGGGCCTGTTCGATCTGTGCGGCGTCCATGGTGCGGCCGGTGTGGTCGCGCGTGTCGTAGCGGTGCCCGTCGGCGGTCGTCACGTCCTCGGCGAGCGCGGTCAGGCGCGCGGTGCCGGCGGAGGCGGGGTCGGGGGCGGCGTCGGCCCGGGCCAGCTGCGCGAGCAGCAGGGCGGCGGCCAGGGCGAGCACGGCGGCGGTGAGCAGCGCCGTTCTCGGCTGCCTTGCGGTCACGGGTGGGGTCTCACGTTCAGTTGTCTTCGAGAAGGTGCCCGGTCGAGGCTAAGGAGTCGAGGCGCCCGCCGGAACGCCGGAAGGGGTGGGCTTCGCCACAGGGCGAGGCCCACCCCCCGAAAGCCACCGGTTGGCACCAGTCGGCACCGGCCGTCCGGTGCTACTTCGCGGCCGTCATCTTCTCCTCGAAGCCCGGGTTCTTCTTCAGCCAGGCGTCGACGGCCGCGGGCTCATGGCCCTTGCCCGCCTTGTTGATCTCGTTCTCCAGGCTGGCCAGTTCCTTCTCGCTCATCGTGAAGTCCTTGAGCCACTTCGTGAGCCGCGGGTACTGCTCGGGGAACCGCTTGCTGGAGATCGTGCGGATCGTGTCGCCCTTGCCGAAGGCGACCTTGGGGTCCTTGAGCTTGGTCAGGTCGTACTCGTTGTACGCCCAGTGCGGCGACCAGAGCAGGACCGCGACCGGCTCCTTCTTGGCGTACGCCGACTTCAGCTCGGAGAGCATGGCGGGCGTCGAACCGGAGACGATCTTGTACTCCTTGTCGAGGCCGTAGCCGGGCAGGACCTTGTCCTTGAGCGCCGTCATCACACCCGTGCCGGGTTCGATGCCGATGATCTTGCCCTTGAACCTGTCGCCCTTGCCCTTGAGGTCGGCGAGCGACTTCACGTCCTTGACGTAGGACGGGACGGCGACCTCCAGCGACGTCGGGCTGTACCAGGAGCCCAGGTCCTTGAGGTTCGCCTTGTTCTTGTCCCAGTACTGCTTCTGGGCCGTGGGAAGCCAGGCGTCGAGGTCCAGGTCGAGATCGCCCTGCGCGAGGGCGGTGTAGACGGGGCCGACGTCGGACGGCGTCAGCTTCATCTTGTAGCCGCGCTTCTCCAGGACACGCTTCCAGAGGTTGGTGACGGCGATGTTCTCGTCCCACGCGAAGTACGCGGCGTTCAGCGGCCGCTTCGCCTCGGCGGGGGTGGAGTCCTCCGGCAGCGGGGCCAGCTTGTCGACGACGCCCGGGTTCTTCTTCAGCCAGGCGCGGACGGCTTCCTGCTGCTTGCCCTTGCCCGCCTTGTTGATCTCCGCCTCCAGACCCGTGAGCTGCTTCTCGCTCATCTTGAAGTCCTTCAGCCACTTGGCGACCTGCGGGTTCTCCTCGGAGAAGCCCTTGCGCGCCAGTGTGTGCACGCCGTCGCCCTTGCCCCAGGCGCCCCTCGGGTCCTTGAGCTTCTTCAGGTCGAAGTCGCTGTACGCCCAGTGCGGCGACCAGAGCGTGGTGACGATCGGTTCCTTCTTGGCGTACGCGCGCTTCAGCTCGGCCAGCATCGCGGGCGTGGAGCCGTCGACGACCTTGTACTCCTTGTCGAGGCCGTACTCCTTCAGCACCTTGTCCTTGAGCAGGCCCATCATCCCGGCGCTCGACTCGATGCCGACGATCTTGCCCTTGAAGGTGCCGCTCTTGCCCTTGAGGTCATCGAGCGAGTCGACGCCCTTCACATAGGAGGGCACGGACAGCTCCAGCGAGGTCGGGCCGAACCACGCGCCCATGTCCTCCAGTTTGCCGCCGTACTTCTTCCAGTACGAGGCGTGCGTCGTCGGCAGCCAGGCGTCGGTCTGGAAGTCGACGCTGCCCTGCGCGAGCGAGGTGTAGAGGGGGCCCGCCTCCAGCTGCTTGGTCTGCGGCTTGAAGCCGCGCTGCTCCAGGATCTCCTTCCAGAGGAAGGTGGAGGCCACGCCCTCGTCCCAGGGGATGTAGCCGATGTTGATTCGCGTGCCCCGGCCGACGTCGGTTCCGTCCGTGGCGGCGGCCTCCTCGGACTTCGACCCGCCGAAGACGCCCATGCCGCCCGCGACGAGTGCGAGCACGACCACGCCGACGACCGCGACGGCGGCCTGCGGGCGGTAGGTCCAGATGTTCAGGCCCCGCGCGGCCCGCAGCTTGGCGGCGGCGCGGCGGCCCAGCGGGGAGACCTGGGTGCCGAGCGAGCTGGTCATCCGGTCCAGGTAGATGGCCAGGATGACGATGGCGACGCCCGCCTCGGAGCCGAGGCCCACGTTGAGCTGGCCGATGGCCTCGTTGACGTCGGCGCCCAGGCCCTCGGTGCCGACCATGCCCGCGATGGCGGCCATGGAAAGGCCCAGCATGATGACCTGGTTGACACCGGCCATGATCGTGGGGAGGGCGAGGGGCAGCTGAATGCGGAGCAGGATGTTCCGCGGTGTGGTGCCGAACGCGTCCGCGGCCTCGACCAGTTCCTTGTCGACCTGGCGGATGCCCAGCTCCGTCATGCGGACGCCGGGGGCGAGGGCGAAGATCAGGGTGGCGACGATGCCCGCGGGGGCGCCCATCCCGAAGAAGAGGATGGCGGGGATGAGATAGATCATCGCCGGCAGCGTCTGCATGAAGTCGAGCACCGGGCGGACAATGCCGCTGACCGTGCTGGACCGTGCCGCCCAAATACCCACGGGCACGGAGATGACGAGCGCGATGACCGTCGAGACGAGCACCAGGGACAGCGTCATCATCGCGTGGTCCCACAGCTCCAGCGAGACGATGAACGCGAAGCCCGCGAAGGTCAGCACACCGGCGACCACCCCGCGCAGCCAGAACGCGACGACGGCGAAGATGCCCGCGAGGAGCAGCGGCTCGGGCGCCTGGAGCACGTCGGCTATGCCGTCGTACGCGCCCTGGAAGACGGTCTTGAAGAAGTCGAACAGCCAGGACATATGGCTGAGCAGCCAGTCGACGCCGTCGTTGACCCACTCGCCGAAGGGAATCCTAGGCACCGCTGACCACCTTCTCGCTCTTCGGCTCGTCCTCGGGGCTCATCGGCTCGCCGAGTACGGCCAGCAGCCGCGCCCGGGGCACGACGCCGACGAGCTTGCCGTCCGCGTCGGTCACGGCGACCGGCACCACGCTGGTGGAGCAGGGCGTGAACAGTTCGATGATCGGGGTGTCCTCGGTGACGGTGGCGGGGGCATCGGCCCGTACGAAGTCGCTGTCGGGTTCGGCCATGATCGCGCCGGCGGTGAGCACCCGGGAGCGGTCGACGTCCTGGGTGAACGCGGCGACGTAGTCGTTGGCCGGGGTGACCAGGATGTCCTCGGCGTTGCCGATCTGGACGATGCGGCCGTCGCGCATGACGGCGATCTGGTCGCCCAGGCGCATGGCCTCGTTCAGGTCGTGGGTGATGAAGACGATGGTCTTCTTCAGCCGCTTCTGGAGTTCGAGGAGCTGGTCCTGCATGTCGCGCCGGATCAGCGGGTCGAGCGCGCTGAACGACTCGTCCATCAGGAGCAGGTCGGCGTCGGTGGCGAGCGCGCGGGCCAGGCCGACGCGCTGCTGCATACCGCCGGACAGCTCGTCGGGCCAGGACTTCTCCCAGCCCTTGAGGCCGGCCAGCTCCAGCGCCTCGGTGGCGCGCCTCTCGCGCTCGGCGCGCGGGACGCCCTGCACCTCAAGGCCGTACCCGGCGTTCTCCAGGACGCTGCGGTGCGGGAAGAGGGCGAAGTGCTGGAAGACCATGCTGATCTTCTTGGAGCGCACCTGGCGCATCTCGCGCGCGCTCAGCTCGGTGAGGTCCTGACCGTCGAAGCGGACGTGACCGGCCGTCGGCTCCGACAGTCCGTTGAGCATGCGCAGCAACGTGGACTTGCCGGATCCGGAGAGACCCATGACGACGAAGATCTGGCCCGGCTCGACCTCGAAGGAGGCGTCGATCACGGCGGCGGTGGTGCCGTCGGCGCGCAGCTCCTCCCGGTCGGCTCCGTGGCGGAGTTTCTCCACCGCGTCGGCGGGTCGTCTGCCGAACACCTTGTACAAGTGCTCGGCCTGGAGCCTGGACACATACACCTCTCGGGTTGAACCAAGACGGCCCGCCTCCCCCGCCGACGGGCCGTGGAACGCGATGGCGTCGGGCCATTTGCCCGATCGAAATGTTGAATCCTCGACTGGGTCGGTTCCGGCGGCGCGCCTGCCCCGACTCGAAGAAGTCAAACCAGAGAGTGGCCCAGCTCACGTGTTACGGGTTCGGTGCCGGTCAGGGCCGCTGTCGGTGCCGTGCGGCATGATGCGCACCGTGACTCAGCGAACACGACGGCTCATGCTTCTCGACACGGCCTCCCTCTACTTCCGGGCCTACTTCGGAGTCCCGGATTCCGTGAAGGCCCCGGACGGCACCTCGGTCAACGCCGTGCGCGGGCTGCTCGACTTCATCGCCCGGCTCGTCCAGGACCACCGCCCGGACGACCTGGTCGCCTGCATGGACGCGGACTGGCGCCCCCACTGGCGGGTGGAGCTGATCCCCTCCTACAAGGCGCACCGCGTCGCCGAGGAGGTCGCGCAGGGCCCGGACGCCGAGGAGATCCCCGACACCCTCTCCCCGCAGGTGCCGGTGATCGAGGAGGTCCTGGACGCGCTCGGCATCGCACGCGTGGGCGTACGGGCGTACGAGGCGGACGACGTCATCGGCACCTTCGCGGGCCGCGCCACGGGACCGGTGGACATCGTCACCGGCGACCGCGACCTCTATCAGCTGGTCGACGACGAGCGCGACATCCGCGTCCTCTATCCCTTGAAGGGGGTCGGCACCCTCCAGATCACCGACGAGGCGTGGCTGCGCGAGAAGTACGGCGTGGACGGGCCCGGCTATGTCGACCTGGCCCTGCTGCGCGGCGACCCGAGCGACGGCCTGCCCGGCGTGCCCGGCATCGGCGAGAAGACGGCGGCCAAGCTGCTCGACGCCTTCGGTGACCTGGCCGGGATCATGGCCGCGGTCGACGACCCGAAGTCGAAGCTCACCCCCTCGCAGCGCAAGCGGCTCGACGAGTCCCGGGCGTACGTGGCGGTCGCGCCGAAGGTGGTCCGCGTCGCCGGTGACGTGCCCCTGCCCGAGGTGGACGTGGCGCTGCCGCGCGAGCCGCGCGACCCGGTGGCCCTTGAGGAACTGGCCGAGCGGTGGAACCTGGGCGGTTCGCTTCAGCGACTCCTCTCCACCCTCCAGGCCTGAGATGTTAGCTTAGGTAAGCCTAACTAACTATGGATCAGGGGAGGCCGTCGCCGATGGCAGAACGTCCGGCACGCAAAGCGCCGCAGACCCACGCCGCACAGGTCGTACGCACGGAGCGGCTGACCCCGCACATGCAGCGCGTGGTCCTCGGCGGCGAGGGTCTCGTCGCGTTCACGGCGGGAGAGTGCACCGATCACTACGTGAAGCTCCTCTTCGACGCCGAGGGGGTCACCTGTCCGGAGCCCTTCGACATCCAGCGGATCCGCGAGGAGTTCCCCCGCGAGCAGTGGCCGGTCACCCGGACGTACACCGTGCGCTGGTGGGACCCCGAGGCCCGTGAGCTGGCCCTCGACTTCGTGATCCACGGCGACGAGGGCCTCGCGGGCCCCTGGGCACGCGACGCCCGGCCGGGCGACACGATCCGCTTCCTCGGCCCCGGCGGCGGCTACGCCCCGGACGCGGGCGCCGACTGGCACCTGCTCGCGGGTGACGAGAGCGCCCTGCCCGCGATCGCCGCGGCGGCCGAGGCGCTTCCCGCGGGCGCCGTCGCCCGCGTCTTCGTGGAGGTCGAGGGCCCCGACGAGGAGCAGAAGATCGCGACGGACGCGGAGGTCGTGTGGCTGCACCGCGCGAACCGCCCCGTCGGCCAGGCCCTGATCGAGGCCGTACGTTCCCTGGAGTGGCCCGAGGGTGACGTCCAGGCGTTCGTCCATGGCGAGGCGGGCTTCGTGAAGGAGTTGCGCCGCTATCTCCGCGTGGAGCGCGAACTGCCCCGCGAACGCCTGTCGATCTCCGGCTACTGGCGCCTCGGCCACAACGAGGACGGCTGGCAGGCGTCGAAGCGGGAGTGGAACGCGCAGGTGGAGGCGGAGCAGGAAAGCGCGGCATAAGCGCCGCGCCTGCCGTCGGCCCGGTCGGCCTCGCGGCGTTTCGCTCCGCGGGGTCGGCCGGTCAACGGCCGTAGGGGCTGACGTCCGTGGCCGACGGCCGACCGTGGTCCGTCCTCGCGCAGTTCCCCGCGCCCCTTCCAGGGGCGCTCACTCCTCGCGGCTCAGAGGCGGCCCCCGTGTCAGGCCCGCAGGCCCCGTCACGCCACGTCGCCGTCCCCCGCGATCCGCGCGTGCAGATGCATGTCGTGCCAGCCGTCCGCGTGCAGCAGCGCGCTGCGCTTGACGCCCTCCGCGGTGAAGCCGCTCTTCGCGGCGACGCGGCACGACGCCTCGTTGGCTGTCGCGTGCGTCAACTCAAGCCGGTGCAGGCCCACTTCAACGAAGGCCCACCGCGAAAGGGTCTCCACGGCCCGCGGGGCGATACCCCGGCCGCGCGCCAACGGCATGGTCCAGTAGGCGACTTCGGCCTGACCCTCGGGGAGCGTGATCTGCCGCAGGGCAGCCCGCCCGACCACCTCGTCCGTGGCGGCGTCGGCGATCGCCCAGTACGCGTCGCGCTCGTCGGCCCAGGCCTTGCGCCAGTCCTCGATCCAGCCGAGCGCCTCACTCTCGGACTCGGCCACGCGGGCGTGCCAGCGCTGGATCACGGGGTCCTGGAACGCCTCGTACACGGCGGAGGCATCCGCGGCCGCCCAGGGGCGCAGGACGAGACCGCCGGGGACGGGGAGCACGGGCTGTTCCCGGCGGGCGAGGGTACCGGGCGCGACGACGTCGGAGATCTGGAAGGGCATGCCCTCATCGTGGCAGCGCAGGCGCACGCGACGGCACTGCTTTTCCGGGCCTCGGCGGCCGGTGACCCACCCTGATCTGCGGCGCCCCCGTACGCTGGCCTTCTGATGAGACGCAAGCCCCGCATCCCGCCCGCCCCGCTCCCCCAGCGCGACGGCGTCGACCCCGTCAGGGTCAAGCTGCCGCCCGAGGGTGCGTGGGCGACCGTCCGCGACCATCTGGTGGAGCGGCTCGCGGCCGGGGACGGGGTCATCGACGCGATGCTGCGCGGCGGCGAGATCGTCGGCGCGGACGGCACACCGATCACCCCGGACGCGCCCTACGCGCCGGGGTCCTTCGTGTGGTTCCACCGCGATCCGCCCGATGAGGTGCCCGTGCCGTTCGCGCTCGACGTCGTCCACCGGGACGAGCACATCGTCGTCGTGGACAAGCCCCACTTCCTCGCCACGATGCCCCGCGGCAGCCACGTCACCCAGACCGCCCTCGCCCGGCTGCGTACGGAACTCGACCTTCCCACGCTGGGCGCCGCTCACCGCCTCGACCGGCTGACCGCCGGGCTCCTCCTGTTCACCGTGCGCCCCGAGGAACGCGGCGCGTACCAGACACTGTTCCGCGATCGCCGCGTACACAAGGAGTACGAGGCGGTGGCGGCGTACGACCCGGAGGTGCCGCTCCCCCGCACCGTACGCAGCCACATCGAGAAGGAGCGCGGCGTTATCGCGGCCTACGAGGTCGAGGGCGCCGAGCCCAACAGTGAGAGCCGCGTCGAACTCGTCGAGCACCGCGGCGGCCTCGGCCGCTACCGTCTGACCCCGCACACCGGCCGCACCCACCAACTCCGCGTCCACATGAACGCGTTGGGGCTGCCGATCCTCGGCGACCCGGTCTATCCGGTGGTGACCGGACCCGTACCGCCGGACGACTTCCGGCGGCCCCTGCAACTCCTGGCGCGCGTCCTGGAGTTCACGGATCCGGTCACGGGCGTGGCGCACCGCTTCGTGAGCGGACGGACGCTCGGCGCGTGGTCGGCGTACGACGACTGGAACCAGTAGCCGCACGCCCCCACCCAGTAGCCGCACGCCCCCCGCTCAGTACCCGCGCCACCACGTGACGAAGCGCCGCCACGCCCCCTGGGCGGGGACCGGCTCGGGCGCGGGCGCCGGGGCGGCGGGCGGCGGCTGCGGCGCGGGCGCGGTGGGCCGCTGCGGGCGCGGCGGTGTGGAGACCTGCCAGTCCTGGCGAGGCCTCGGCACCTGCGCCGACGGCCGGGCCATGACGTCCTGCGGAGGCCGCGGCGCGAACCGCACGGGCAGCCGCACCAGGTGCCGCGAGAGAATCGACGACGTCCACTGCAACTCGCGCTCGTCGACGTCCAGTTCGACATCCGGCAGCCGCATCAGGAGCGCGTCGACACCGGTGTCGGCGATGGCACGGCCGATGTCCTGACCGGGGCACTCGTGAGGGCCGCCGCTGAACGCCAGGTGCGAGCGGTTGCCCTTCATACCGGCGGCGGGATCGGGGCGTACGACGGGATCCACGTTGCCCGGCGCGATACCGAGGATCAGCCCGTCGCCCGCCCGGATCCGGCGCCCGCCCAGCTCGGTGTCCTGCTTGGCGAAGTAGCCGACCATGGCGCTGAACGGCGGCTCGTCCCACAGGGACTGCTCGACCGCCTCGGGGACCGTCATCTGCCCGCCGCTGAGCTGGGCGCGGAAGCGGGGGTCGGTGAGGACCATCCGCAGCACGTTCGCGATGAGGTTGGCGGTGGCCTCGTACGCGGCGATGAGGACCAGGCGCAGATGCGCGCCGACCTCGTCGTCGGTGAGCTGCGCCGGGTGCGCGATGAGATTGCTGGTGAAGTCCTCCTCGGGCGCCGCCCGGCGCCGCGCCACGAGGCCCATCAGGACCTCCATGATGTACGCGTTGCTGGCGATGGCGGTCTCGGTGCCCTTGATCATGTCGCGGGCCGACTGCACCATCCGCTCGTTGTACTCCTCGGGCATGCCGAGGACGTGGCACATCACCATCATCGGCAGATGCTCGGCGAACTGGCTGACCAGGTCGGCCTCGCCCGCCTGGCAGAAGTCGTTGAGCAGGTGGTTCGTATAGCGGTTGATGTAACGGCGGATGCCGCGGTGGTCGATGCCCGACATGGCGCCGGTGACCGCTCCGCGCAGCCGCTGGTGCTCGTCGCCCTCGACGAAGCTGCACATGGGCTGCCAGCTGAAGACGGGCGCGAGCGGGTGGTCCGGCCCGGCGGTGCCGTCCCGTACGGCACGCCAGACGCGCGAGTCCCGGGTGAACTGCGAGGGCGTGCGGACCATGTGGAGGTTCTCGCTGTGCCCGAGGACCGCCCAGATCGGCACGTCGTTGTGGATCAGCACGGGAGCGACCGCGCCGTGTTCGGCGCGCAGCTTCTCGTACAGGCCGGCCAGGTCGGCGTCCGCCTCGGGGCCGTAGAGGCGGCGCAGGCCCCCCGGCCCGAGGCCGTGGGCGGGGCAGCCGGGGGGCGGCGCGGCGGCGTCGTCGGTGCCGGGCCAGGAGGGGGAGGGAGTCGTCACGTTCGTCGCTCCGGGTTGGCGGAAGGGGGTGTGGGAGGCCGGGGTGTCAGACGCGGGCACCGGCCACCGTCAGGGAGTGGAGGTAGCGCATCAGAGTCATCAGGACGTCCCGGCTGGACTCCCTGAGACGGGCGTCGCAGGCCATGATCGGCACCGCGGGTTCCAGGTCCAGGGCCCTGCGCAACGTCTCGACCGGATGCCGGGGCGCGTCCGGGAAGTCGTTGACGGCGATGACGAACGGCACGCCGCGCTCCTCCAGGCGGCCGATCACGTCGAAGCTGACTTCGAGGCGGCGGGTGTCGATGAGCACGACCGCGCCGAGCGCGCCTTCGAACAGTCCGTTCCACAGGAACCAGAAGCGCTCCTGGCCGGGGGTGCCGAAGAGGTAGAGGACCAGTTCGTCGGAGATGCTGATGCGGCCGAAGTCCATGGCCACGGTGGTGGCCGTCTTCGTCTCGGAGCCGTAGTTGTCGTCGACGCCGATGCCCGCCTCGGTCATCGTCTCCTCGGTGGTCAGCGGACGGATCTCACTGACCGAGCCGACCATCGTCGTCTTGCCGACCCCGAACCCGCCGACGATCACGACCTTCACGGCGGCCGCGGCCGTGTGCGGCAGGACGTCCTCGCTGCGCGGGCCGGTGATCGTGTCCGTGTTCTTAGAGTTTCTGAAGTCCATGCATCACCGCTTCGAGAAGGGACCGGTCGGGGAGCGCGGAACGGACGATGGGGGCGCGCGCCTGGACGAGCCCGGTCGCGAGTAACTCCGTCAGGAGGACGGTCACCACGCTGAACGGCAGCGCCAGATACGCCGACAGCTCGGCGACGGAGAGCGGCGTCCCGCACAGCCGCAGCACCGCCGAGTGCTCGGGCTGCGCCATGGGGGACGCTTCGCCCTGGGCCACGATGAGCGTCACGAGGTCGAGGGGCGCCCGCTCCGAGTCCTCGCCCGTCAGGATGTACAGCCGCGCCGGGTTCTCGGGGGTGCGGCGTTCGCGCTGGGCGGGGACGTCCGGGTCGGGCGCGTCTCTGGCGGGGGCGTCCCGCCGGGAAGGGAGATCCCCGTTCGAAGGGCCGTGCGCAGGGCCTTGCGGAGGAGTCATACGGCCTGCCCGTCACGCCGTGGGGGGCTCGTCAGATGGGCCCCGATGCGTACGACGAGGTCGCGCATCCGGGTGCCGACGAGGCCCGCGTCGACGGTCTCGTCGGCGAGCACCGCGAGGTAGGCGCCGGCACCGGCGGCCATCATGTAGAAGTAGCCGCCGTCGATCTCGATGATGACCATCTTCATGCCGCCGTCGCTGTGCGGGATCTCGGTGGCCACGGCGGCGGCCAGGCTCTGGAGGCCGGCGCAGGCGGCGGCGATGCGGTCGGCGGCGTCCGGGTCGCCGCCGTAGCGCGCGATGCGCAGGCCGTCGGCGGAGAGCACCACGATCTGCCGGGTCTGCGGCACCCCGTCGGCGAGTTCTTTCAGCATCCAGTCGAAATTGGCGCGCTGCTGGATCACTGCCAGCCCTCCTCGTCGGCCCTGCCGTGGTTGTTCTGGGTGGTCCCCTGCGTGCCGGGTGCCGCCGATGGATCGGGGTCGTCCGGGTCGCCCTTGACGCCCTTCATGAACGCCTCGATCCACAGGCCCGGTTCGGTCCCCTCCTTCTTGGGGGGCGCCGGGGGCGGCGCGGTCGCGGCGGCGTGCGCCTCGGCGACCCGCTGGGCCTCGGCCTCGCGCGCGTAGCGCTCACTGAGGGAGATCTTGACGCGGCTGCGGCGCTGCGGCAGGCCGTTCTCGGTCCACTCGGTGACCTCGGGGACGTCATCCTCCATGGTCGCGGTGAGCGGGGCGCGCAGGGGCGGGCCCGCGGTGACGACGCGGGGCTTCTTGCGGCGGATGTTGCGGGCGGGCTCCTCGATGAGCCGTCCGCCGTTGTCCACGCGGGGCACGGCGGAGGCACCGATGCCGTGGGCGAGGCCGGGGGCGGGCTCGGTGGTCATCATGTCGCGCGGCACGATGAGCACCGCGCGGACACCTCCGTAGGCGGACTGCCGCAGGGAGATCTGCATGTTGTACATCTGCGAGAGGCGCCCGACGACCGCCATGCCGAGGCGCGGGGTCTCACCGAGGTCGTTGAGGTCGATGCCGGCCTGCGCCTGGGCGAGCATGCGCTCGGCGCGGGCGCGGGCCTCCTCGCTGAGGCTGACGCCGCCGTCCTCGATCTCGACGGCGATGCCGGTCTGCACCTCGACGGCGGTGACGTGCACCTTGGTCTGCGGGGGCGAGTACCGGGTGGCGTTGTCGAGGAGTTCGGCGCAGGCGTGGATCAGCGGTTCGACGGAGGTGCCCTTGATCGCGACGTTGGCGATCGAGTGCAGCTCCACGCGCGGGTAGTCGAGGATCCGGGACATCGCGCCGCGCAACACGCTGAACAGCGGGACGGGCTTGGGCCACTGGCGGCCCGGCCGGGCGCCGCCGAGCACGGCGATGGAGTCGGCGAGGCGGCCGATCAGCGCGGTGCCGTGGTCGATGCGCAGCAGGTCGTCGAAGACCTCGGGGTTGCGGCCGTGGAACTCTTCCATCTCGCGCAGTTCGGCGGCCTGTTGGTGGACGATCGACTGGACGCGCCGGGCGATGTTCACGAAGGCGCGCTGCGCGGACTCGCGCATCGACTCCTCGCGGTCCAGGGTGTCGAGGACCGAGCGGAGCAACTCGCGCTGGGCGTGCGGCAGATCGCGGTAGGCCTCGTCGTTGTCGACGACGTTGCGGATCACTTCGGCGGGCGATTCGCCCTGCCGCAGCCGCCAGAACGCCTCGGGCAGGATCTCCTGTCCCAGCCGGATCGTCTCGTGGTCGTGGGATGCGATGCGCCCTTCGAGGTAGGCGAGCCGCTGTGCGTACTGTGCGCGCTGGCCCCTGATGGTCCGGCCGCGCCGCACGGCTTCCGTGCCGACCACGATGACCATGAGGGTCGCGACGGCGCCGCACCAGCCGACGGCGGTCCTGGCCGGCTCCGTCACCGTGGCGACGGCGGCTCCGGTCGCCGCGGCCATCAGCATGGCGGGCAGCAACAGCACACGCGCGTAAGGGACTTCTCGGCCAC
This sequence comes from Streptomyces sp. NRRL S-920, assembly GCF_000717945.1. Taxonomy (NCBI): domain Bacteria; kingdom Bacillati; phylum Actinomycetota; class Actinomycetes; order Kitasatosporales; family Streptomycetaceae; genus Streptomyces; species Streptomyces sp. NRRL S-920. Next base: position 28,859 of record NZ_JODF01000017.1, on the reverse strand, counting down.
CGGGAGGCGATTGAACACTCACCATGTATGCCCTCTGAACACTCGTCTTGGGGAAGGGGGGTGGGGACGGGGGTGCGGGGATGGGGGTGCGGGAAGGGATGTGCGGGGTTGCGGAAGCGGGGAGCCAAAACGAACTATCGAAAGATTTGGGAACAAGCGCGCGAAGGTATCGCAACTCGTTTCAACTCGCCGCGCTCCGGGCGAGCTTAGTCCGCCGGAATCATCGCCGAGTCATATTCGGCAACCCCCTGCCGCGACCTCGCGAACAGGAATACACTCGCCCCATTTACACGCGCGGCGATCACTCGAACACACGGTGTGACGCCCTCGAACAGCACAAAACCCCGCCCCCCGAAGGGGAGCGGGGTTGCGTCGCGCTATCGGGCTAGCCCACCGAGCTGTACGCCACCACGCCACGCAGCAGCTGGTCGACCGCCTTGCGGGCGTTCTTCGCGACCGTGCTGCCGCCCTCGCGGGGAGCCGCCGCCGCGATCTGCCCGAGGACGTCGATGACCTGCTTGCACCAGCGTACGAAGTCACCGGCCGGCATCTCCGCCTCGCGCAGCACCTCGTCCAGGCCCTTGCCGCCCGCCCACATGAACGCCGCCCAGGCGAAGCCCAGGTCCGGCTCGCGCTGACCGACGCCCTCCGCCTGACTGATCTTGAACTCCTCCTCGAGGCCGTCCAGGTGCCCCCAGATGCGCACCATCTCGCCGAGCGCCGCCTTCGCGGCGCCCGAGGGGAGCTTCGGCGCGAGCGCGTCGTCACTGACCCGCGACTCGTACACCAACGCCGAGACGCACGCCGCCAGTTCGCCCGGGCTCAGCCCCTCCCAGACCCCGGCGCGCAGGCACTCGCTGGCCAGCAGGTCCAGCTCGCCGTAGAGCCGGGCGAGGCGCTTGCCGTGCTCGGTGACCTCGTCGCCCCGCAGATAGTCCAGCTCGGTCAGGAGCGCCACGATGCGGTCGAAGGTGCGTGCGATGGTGTTCGTACGCCCCTCGATGCGGCGCTCCAGCTGCGAGGTGTCCCGCTTGAGGCGGTGGTAGCGCTCGGCCCAGCGCGCGTGGTCCTCGCGCTCGTCGCAGCCGTGGCACGGGTGGGCGCGCAGCTCCGTGCGGAGCCGGGCGATCTCCTGGTCGTCGGCCGCGTCCGCGCGCCCCCTGCGGTGCCGGTCCGGCACGATGTGCCCGGCCTTGGTGCGCAGCGCCGAGGCCAGGTCGCGGCGGGACTGCGGCGAGCGGGCGTTGAAGGACTTCGGGATGCGCATCCGCTCCAGCACCTCGACCGGCACCGGGAAGTCCATCGACGCGAGCCGCTTGACCTGCCGCTCGGCGGTGAGCACCAGCGGCCGGGGGCCGTCCACGTGGTCGAAACCACGGTGGCCGTTGGCCCGCCCGGCGGGCAGCCCGGGGTCGAGGACGAGCGCGAGGCCCGCGTACTTCCCCGTGGGGACGTGGATGACGTCCCCCGGCTTGAGCTTCTCCAGGGCGACAGCGGCGGCGACCCTGCGCTGGGCCGCGCCCTGCTTGGCCAGTTCGTTCTCCCGGTCCTTCAGCCGGCGCCGCAGGCGCGCGTACTCCTCGAAGTCGCCCAGGTGGCAGGTCATGGAGGCCTTGTAGCCCTCCAGGCCCTCCTCGTTCTTCTGCACCTGCCGGGAGATCCCGACAACCGACTTGTCGGCCTGGAACTGCGCGAAGGACGTCTCCAGAAGCTCGCGCGAGCGGTGCCGTCCGAACTGCTCGACGAGGTTCACCGCCATGTTGTACGACGGCTTGAAGCTGGAGCGCAGCGGATACGTGCGGGTGCCCGCGAGCCCGGCCAGGTGCTCGGGGCTCATGGCGCGCTGCCAGAGCACCACGGCGTGCCCCTCGACGTCGATGCCGCGCCGCCCGGCACGGCCGGTCAGCTGGGTGTACTCACCGGGGGTGATGTCGGCGTGCTGCTCGCCGTTCCACTTGACGAGCTTTTCGAGGACCACGCTGCGCGCGGGCATGTTGATGCCGAGGGCGAGGGTCTCGGTGGCGAAGACGGCCTTGACGAGGCCGCGCAGGAACAGCTCCTCGACGACCTCCTTGAAGGTGGGCAGCATGCCCGCGTGGTGCGCCGCGATGCCGCGCTCCAACCCCTCAAGCCATTCGTAGTAGCCAAGGACGTGGAGGTCCTCCTCCGGGATCGAGGCCGTGCGGTCCTCGACGATCTCGCGGACCTTCCCGCGCGCCTCGTCGTCGTTCAGCCGCAGGCCCGCGTACAGACACTGCTGTACGGCCGCCTCGCAGCCCGCGCGGCTGAAGATGAACGTGATCGCGGGGAGCAGGCCCTCGGCGTCGAGCCGCTCGATGACCTCGGGGCGGCCCGGCGTCCAGATCCGCGACCGCTGCCTGCGCTCCCGCTCGCGGTCGGCCTCGCGGACCATCTTGCCCTTGCGGCGGTCCCGGGGGTTGTACGAACGGCTGGCCTCCATGCGGGCCATGCGCGTCAGGTCGGGGTTGACGGCCTTCTTGTGGCCCTCGCCCTCCTCGAAGAGGTCGTACATCCGCCGCCCGGCGAGCACGTGCTGGAAGAGCGGCACGGGCCGGTGCTCGGAGACGATCACCTCGGTGTCGCCGCGCACCGTGTCGAGCCAGGCGCCGAACTCCTCGGCGTTCGACACCGTGGCCGACAGGGAGACGAGCGTGACCGACTCCTGGAGGTGGATGATCACTTCCTCCCAGACGGCGCCGCGGAAGCGGTCGGAGAGGTAGTGCACCTCGTCCATGACCACATAGCCGAGGTTCAGCAGCGACTGCGAGCCCGAATACAGCATGTTCCGCAGGACCTCGGTGGTCATCACGACCACCGGCGCGTCGGAGTTGACGCTGTTGTCGCCGGTGAGGAGGCCGACCTTGTCCGCGCCGTAGCGCTTGGCGAGGTCGGCGTACTTCTGGTTGGAGAGCGCCTTGATGGGCGTGGTGTAGAAGCACTTCTTGCCCTGAAGGAGGGCGAGGTGGACGGCGAACTCGCCGACGATCGTCTTGCCCGACCCCGTGGGGGCGGCCACCAGCACGCCCTTGCCCGCCTCCAATGCCTGGCAGGCCTCGATCTGGAAGGGGTCGAGGCCGAATTCGTACATCTCGCGGAAGGACGCGAGTGCGGTGGCCTGCTCGACAGCGCGCTTGCGCGCCGCCGCGTACCGCTCGGCCGGTGAGAGGTCCTCTGTCATCGTGCTTTCGAGACTACCGGGCACCACTGACAACGGACGATCATTATCGGCGGCTCAGAAGGCCAGCACCCGCACCGCCCCCGGCACGCACTCGGCCCGCAGCGGCAGGGCGCCCAGCGGCTCCCCGTCGGCGTATCCGGTGACGCGGGGCGCGGCAAGCTCGACCGTGGCCGCCCGGTACACGGTCACTTTGGGATGGTCGAGGTGCGTGCCCCTGTAGACCCGCGGGAACACCGTGAGCAGCGTCGTACGACTGCACTCCCCCACCACCGTGACGTCGAAGAGGCCGTCGCTCAGGTCGGCCCCGGCGCAGATCCGCATGCCACCGCCGTACGAAGGTCCGTTGCCGACCGCGACCAGCGTGGCCTCGGTCTCGTGGACGTCGCCGCCGTCCAGCGTGATCCGGTACGGGAGGGGCCGGAAGGCCGCCAGCTCGGCGACCATCGCGAGGTCGTACTTGAAGCGCCCCGTGGGCCACCGCATCCGGTTGCCCCGGTCGTTGACCCGGGAGTCGAAGCCGGACGCCAGTACGGTCCCGAACCACGTGCCGCCGACCCGGCCGAGGTCGATGTCCCGCATGCGCCCCCCTTTGAGCGCCTCGGCGACGACCTCCCCCGCGGCGGCCGCCTCGCGCACCGGAAGCCCGAGGGCCCGTGCGAAGTCGTTGCCGGTGCCCACGGCGATCACCCCGAGCGGGGTGCGGGTCCCGGCGACGGCCTGGAGCGCGAGGCTCACCATGCCGTCACCGCCGACGGCTATCAGCGCTCCGGTGCCGCCCTCGACGGCCTCCCTGGCCCGCCGCAGCGCGTCGGGGGCGTCCTCCCCGAGGACGGTGCGCACGCAAAAGCCGCGGTCCCGCAAAGCGGAAGCGGCCGGTTGCGCCGCCTGGGCGCCCCGGCCGCGGCCCGCGGTGGGATTGACGAAGAGGGTGATCTCGCTGGTCACGGCGGGACCCTACAAGGTCAGGTCACATCGTCGAAACCGTTGACGCGGTGATCGGCCCGGCCGGTGCCCGCCTGCTCGGGCAGGGCCCTCGGCGAGGCGACGGGCTCGATGCCGCCGATGGCCTCGGGGGTGAGGTCGATGTCGGAGGCCTCGTCGTCGTCCAGCTCGGCGTCGGGGTCGTTGCGGCGGCGGCGCCTGTCGTTCAGGAAGGAGATGCCGACGGCCATGAAGTACAGGACGACGATCGGTCCGGCGAGCGCGATCATGCCGACGGGGTCGGTGGTCGGAGTCGCCACCGCGCCGAAGACGAACACGCCCATGACCACGCCGCGCCACCACGTGAGCATGCGGCGCCCGGTCACCATGCCCGTCATGTTGAGCATCACCAGCAGCAGCGGCAGCTCGAAGGAGGCGCCGAAGATGAGGACCATCCTGACCGTGAAGTCGAGGATCTTGTCCATCGCGAGGAGGTTCTCGGCCTGGTCGGGCGTGATGCTGATCAGGACGCGCATGCTGACCGGAAGGATCGTGTAGGCCAGCCAGGCGCCCGCGAAGAAGAGGGGCACGGCCGCCGAGACGAACCAGTAGGTGTACTTGCGCTCGTGCCTGTGCAGGCCCGGCGCGACGAACGCCCACAGCTGATACAGCCAGACCGGGCTGGAGACGATGATGCCGACCATGAGGCTGACCTTCACCGTGGTGGTGAAGGGCGACAGCAGGTCGTTGAACGTGACCTTCGCGCAATGGCCGCCTGTCGGGTCCATGCCCGGCTTGCAGCGCGGCACCGGATCAGCCAGGAACTCCATCAGGTCCTGGCTGTAGAAAGCCGCCACGACCGACACGATGGTGATCGCCAGCATGCCCTTGGCGAGCCGGTTGCGGAGTTCGCGCAAATGCTCCGCGAGAGGCATCCGCCCCTCGGGGTCCTTCTCCTTCTTGCGGGCAGACTTGAGCAACCCACGTCCTCATCTCGTGCGGCAGGCCGGCCGTCGCCGGCCTTGGATCAGCGCTTCGTCGTGTCGGTCGGCTCGGTGACCGGGCGCGAGCTGGTCACGTCGCCGGGGGCCGCCTGGATGGTGCGCTGCTGGACGGCGGGGTCGCTCGGCGGGTCGGCCGGGGCGGCGTCGTCGGTCTTGCTCTCGGACTTCATGGCCTTGGCCTCGCTCTTGAGGATGCGGGCCGACTTGCCGAGGGAGCGTGCCATGTCGGGCAGCTTCTTGGCTCCGAACAGCAGGACGATGATGACGAGGATGAGGACAATCTCGGTGGGGCCGAGCCTACCCATAGCTATTTACCTTCTTCACCGAGGCGACAGGAGTCTGGTTGCTCGGCAGACCGGACATATATCCGATCTCCGCGCTGTCAGCGATCGTAACCCCCCGGGGTAAACGCTCGGCAATCCCCGCGCATACTCCGAGTGCGGCCCCCGCCTCGTTCCCGGGCCGCGTTCGCAGGGTACCCGCCCGTCTCGGGGAGTTGACAGGTAGCGGAGGCCGCGGGGGCGCGGGGGCTAAACCGCCTCGCGTCCGGCACGGGCCACGTCGGCCGCGGCCTTCTCCAGGTCCTCGGCCGCCTGGTTGATCTGCCGTGTGGTCTCGCTCACTTGACGGCCGAGGCGCTGCGCCTCCACGAAAACCTTGATCGCCATTACGCCGAGGACGGCGAGGCCCAAGAAGCCCGCCGCGATCGCGAGCATCGCCCAGAACATGCGCCGAGCCTAGACGGTCGAGTGCAGACGCAGCGTCCGCACCCCGCCGCCGGTGAGGAGTTCGACGATGCGCTCGCCCGCCGGCTTGCGCACCGCGACCTCGCACTCCGGGCAGGTGAAGGAGTAGAAGGTGGTGCGGGGACTGGCGCCGATCGCCAGGCGCAGCGCACCCGCGGACAGCTCGAAGCGGGCACGGCAGTCGGGGCAGGCGGCCGTGAACAGGACGGGGGCGGGCCTCGGCTGCGCCGGCACTCCCGGCAGTCCGGACATGGTCGGTGTGCTCAACGCCCTTGCTCCTGCCGGTCGTAGGCCTGGGGTTCGCCGTACGGCTGGTCGTACGGCTCGCCGCCGTCCTGGTCGCCGTCCTGGTCGTAGGCCGCGAGCGCCTCGCGGGCCGCCTGGCGCGCACTGTCGGCGAGCTGCGCCGGGGAGACGATCCGGCCGTCCCTGCCGAGCCGCAGCGCGAGACGGCGCAGCGAGGCGGGCTCGGGGGTGCGCAGCGTGATCCGCAGGCCGCCGTCGGGCAGCTCGTCCGCGCTGTCGTGGGGGTAGTACTCGGCGACCCAGCGGCCGCCGGGGCCGACCTCGACGACGACCTCCGGGTCCTCGGCGGCGGGCTGGACGAGGCCTTCGGAGAGGTCGCGCAGCTCGACCTCGGGCGGCGCGGACGGCTCGTCGAGGATCTTGATCTCGGCGACGCGGTCGAGCCGGAAGGTGCGCCGCGCCTCGGAGCGGCGACACCATGCCTCTACGTACGTGTGTCCGACGCTCACCAGGCGGATCGGGTCGATCTCGCGCTCGGTGACCTCGTCGCGGGCGGGTGAGTAGTAGCGGATCCAGAGCCTGCGGCGCTCGGAGATCGCCCGGTCGACGTCGGCGAAGACGCCGCCCTCGGACTCGAAGGTCACCGAGAGCCGGGCACTGGCGCCCGCCGCCTCGCCCGCCGCCGTCTCCAGCTTGGCGGTGGCGCGCAGCAGCGCGAGGCGGTCGCTCTCGCGCAGGCCGGGCAGGGTGGCCACCGCGCGGGCCGCCACGAGCAGGGCGGTCGCCTCGTCGGCGGCGAGCCGCAGCGGGGCCGCCACGTCGTCCGGGTTGTGCCACCAGATGCGGTCGCCGTCGGTGTCGATGTCGAGCAGATCACCGCCGCGGAAGCTGGTGCCGCACAGCGGCAGCACGTCGAGGTCGGAGATCAGCTCGTCCGGGGTGATGCCGAAGGCACGGGCGACGTCCTCGACGTGGGCGCCGGGGCGCTCGCGCAGATAGGTCACCAGCGACAGCATCCGCCGCGTCTGGTCGATGGCGTTCGAGGCCATTGCTTTTCCCGTCCCCCTCAGCCCTTGGCCACGGCACGCAGCCGGTCCACGACGTCGGCCCGCAGCTCGGCGGGCTCCAGGACCACCACGTCGGGCCCGAACTCCACCAGCCAGGCATCCAGCCCGTGACCGTAGGGAATCTCCAACTCGTCCCAGCCGTCGCCCAGTTCCCGCACGCTGCCGGCCTTGGCCCGCAGCGGATAGCCGGCTCCCCCGCGCAGCTTGATCCGGGCCGTGCGGTCGGCGCTCTCCCCCGCCCAGCTCGCGACGGTCTCCCGCACCGTGACGACGTCCGGGACGTCGGCGGTGTACTTGCCCGCGCGGGCGCGGACCTTGCCGGTGATCCGCGAGAGGCGGAAGACCCGCTCGGCGCCCCGGTCGCGGTCCCAGCCCGCGAGGTACCAGTGGCCGCGCCAGCACTCCAGCGCCCAGGGCTCGACATGGCGCTGCTCGGGCCGTGCGGCGGTGGCCTTGCGGTAGTCGAAGACGACCGGGCGGCGGTCGCGGCAGGCCAGCATCAGCGGCTCGAAGGACGCCTCGTGCGCGGGGATGCGGGGCTCCAGGGCGCTGTGCGCGCCGTAGGGATCGGCGTCCTCGGGCAGGCCCGCGGCGCGCAGCTTCTGTAGGGCGCCGCTGGCGGCCCCGGCGAGGCGGGCCTGCTGCCAGACCTTGGCGGCGAGGCCGAGGGCGGCGGCCTCCTCGGCGTCGATGGTGATGGGCGGCAGGCGGTTGCTGTCGCGCCGGGCGAGGTAGCCGACCTCGCCGTCGAGGTTCTCCACGGTCTCGATGACCAGACCCAGCTCGCGCAGATCGTCCTTGTCGCGCTCGAACATCCGGTTGAAGGAGTCCTCGGACCCCGCCGCCCTGCCCCCCGGCCCGGAGGCCTCGACGTACGCCTCGATGGAATCGCGCAGCTCGCGCTTGCTGAGCGGCCGCCGGGTCCCGAGCAGGCACAGCGCCAGATTCATCAGCCGCTCGGCCTTGGCAATGGCCATCGACGCCCTTTCTCGGCTGTTCAGATTGTGCTTCCGACCGATGACCGTACCGCCCCGGGGTGTCCGGGCAAAAGCCGAGGGCCCATGCCGGACAGGCATGGACCCTCGGCGAAAGGATCAGGTCACAGACGTCCTCAGACGGAGACCAGGTCGCAGACGAAGATCAGCGTCTCGCCCGGGGCGATGCGGCCGCCACCGGCGCCGCGGTCGCCGTACGCGAGGTGCGCGGGGATGATCAGCTCGCGCCGACCGCCCACCTTCATGCCCTGCACGCCCTGGTCCCAGCCGGAGATGACCTGGCCGGCGCCCAGCTGGAACTCCAGCGGGTTGCCGCGGTTCCAGCTCGCGTCGAACTCCTCGCCCGTGCTGAAGGCGACGCCCACGTAGTGGACCTTGACGAAGTCGCCCGCCTTGGCGACCGCCCCTTCGCCCTCCCAGATGTCCCTGATCTTCAGCTCGGCCGGCGGCTCGCCACCCGGGAAGTCGACCTCGGGCTTCTCAATGCTCACGAAATGCTCCTGCTTGATACGGAAAGTCAGCACGGACAGTCTTACATCCCCCGGGACTCACCCCTTGGGGAGGACCGGGGCTCAGCCCTTGGCGAGGATGTCCACGCTGAAGACGAGCGTGGCGCCCTTCTTGATGGAGCTGCCCTGGGGCGGCTGGTCACCGTAGCCCAGCTTCGGCGGGATGACGATGAGGACGCGGCTGCCGACCTTCTTGCCGGTCAGGCCCTGACCCCAGCCCTTGACGACCTGCGCGAGCTGGAACTGGGCGAGCTGGCCGCCCTTGTACGAGGAGTCGAACTCCTTGCCGTCCGCCCACTGCACACCCTTGTACTGGCACAGGACGCTGTCGGTCTCCTTGATCACGTCGCCGTCGCCCTCCAGGATGTACGAGGAGACGAGCTTGTCCGGCGCGTCGGTCTTCGGAAGGTCGATCGAGGGGGCCTTGCCGTCGGTGTTGGTGCCGACCTTGGGCAGGTCCTTGTTGGACTGCGCGATCTCCTTGCCCTTCGCCGAACTCTTGGCGTTGAAGGTGCCCACGAGGTCGACCACGAACACCAGCGTGTCCGAGCCCTTGATGCCCGCCTGCTTGTTGCCCTCCTCGCCGTACCCCATCTTCGGGGGGATGGCCAGCTCCACGCGGCTGCCGAGCTTCTTGCCGACCAGCGCCTGGTCCCAGCCCGGGATGACCCGGCCGACGCCGATCGGGAAGACCGTGGGGTTGCCGCGGTCGTAGGAGTTGTCGAAGACCTTGGCCGTCGCCCAGATCTGGCCGAGGTAGTTGGCCTGGAGATAGTCGCCCTTGACGACCTCCTTGCCCTTGCCCTCGATCAGGGTCTTGACCGCGAGGTCGGAGGACGCCTTGCCGGGGCCCTTGGCGACGGTCGGCTTCTGGCCGAACTTGTCGCCCTTGGTGATCTCGGGCAGCGGCCCGGCCACGATCTTCGCCGTCGGCGCGGCCGAGGGGGAGTTGGCGGGGCTGTCGCTGGGCTTGGTCTTGGCCTTGTCGGCCTTGTCGTCACCGCAGCCTGCCAGCGTGAGCAGGCCGGCCGGGACAGCAAGGAGGAGTGAGCGTCGGCGCACGGTGGGGGCCTCGTATCGGTCGATCTTGTGGGTTGGAGTGCGCGCAACTCTACGGCGTGAGAAGGGCGCCGCACGAGGAACGTACGACGCCCGCGTTGCGTTCCCACAACGCCACCGGTTTCACCCGGGCCACATTGTCATCCAGTCACATTCCCGTTCGTCCGGTCACATGCCGGCGTCCGGTCACATGCCCGCGATGAGCTTCTCCACCCGGTCGTCCACCGACCGGAAGGGGTCCTTGCACAACACGGTGCGCTGAGCCTGGTCATTGAGCTTCAGGTGCACCCAGTCGACCGTGAAGTCCCGGCGCTGCTCCTGCGCGCGCCGGATGAAGTCGCCGCGCAGCCGCGCCCTGGTGGTCTGCGGGGGCACCGACTTGCCCTCGAAGATCTTCAAGTCGTTGCAGATACGGGCGGCTTGGCCCTTCCTCTCCAGGAGGTAGTAGAGGCCGCGACGGCGGTGGATGTCGTGGTACGCCAGGTCTATCTGGGCGACCCGGGGGTGCGACATGGTCATGTTGTTCTTCGCGCGGTAGCGCTCGATGAGCTTGTACTTCATGACCCAGTCGATCTCGGTGCCGATGCGGTCGAGGTCCTCGGACTCGATCGCGTCCAGCGTGCGGCCCCACAGTTCGAGCACCTGCTCGACCGTGCCGGTGCGGATGCCGCGGCGGTCGACGAAGTCCACCGCCTTCTCGTAGTACTCGCGCTGCACTTCGAGGGCGGAGGCCTCGCGGCCACTGGCCAGGCGCACCTTGCGGCGGCCCGTGATGTCGTGGCTCACCTCGCGGATGGCCCGGATCGGGTTCTCCAGGGTGAGGTCACGCATGACCGTGCCCGCCTCGATCATGCGCAGCACGAGGTCGGTGGCGCCGACCTTGAGGAGCATGGTCGTCTCGGACATGTTCGAGTCGCCGACGATGACGTGGAGCCTGCGGTAGCGCTCGGCGTCCGCGTGCGGCTCGTCGCGGGTGTTGATGATCGGCCGGGAGCGGGTGGTCGCGGACGACACCCCTTCCCAGATGTGCTCGGCGCGCTGACTGACGCAGTACACGGCGCCGCGCGGAGTCTGGAGCACCTTGCCGGCGCCGCACAGCAGCTGCCGGGTGACCAGGAACGGGATGAGGATGTCCGCGAGCCGCGAGAACTCTCCATGACGGGCCACCAGGTAGTTCTCGTGGCAGCCGTAGGAGTTTCCCGCCGAGTCGGTGTTGTTCTTGAAGAGATAGACGTCGCCCGCGATTCCCTCCTCGTGCAGGCGGCGTTCGGCGTCGACGAGCAGGCCTTCCAGAATGCGCTCGCCTGCTTTGTCGTGGGTGACCAGCTCGGTCACGTTGTCACATTCGGGTGTGGCGTATTCCGGATGTGACCCCACGTCAAGATAGAGGCGGGCGCCGTTCCGCAGAAAGACGTTGCTGCTGCGGCCCCATGACACAACACGGCGGAAGAGGTAGCGCGCCACCTCGTCAGGCGACAGGCGGCGCTGTCCCCTGAACGTGCACGTGACGCCGTACTCGTTCTCCAGCCCGAAAATGCGGCGGTCCATGACTGAACATTACGCCTGATGCCCTGCACTGAAACCGGGTTCGACGACCCCGTTTCGATCATTTTCCGATGAACCCGCAACAACCCCCGATTCATGGACCGGCACCAATACCCGCGCCGTCGCCAGCAAAACCACCAGCGCTGCCGCTCCCGCCACTCCCGGCACGGCGAACCCCCACACCGTCCCGCCCCACTCGACGACGGGCCCGGTGGCGGCGGTACCGAGCGAGGCCCCGACCGTGAACGTCGTCACGAGCCAGGAGAACGCCTCGGTGACCGTGCCGCGCGGCGCGTGCCGGTCCACGATGATGAACGCACAAGCCAGCGCCGGCGCGAGGAAGACCCCCGCGAGAGCGGTCAGCGCCGTCATCGCGAGCGCGCCCGGCACCAGCGTCAACGGCACGTAACAGACCGCCAGCAGAGCCACCAGGACCGTCAGCCGCCGCTCCGGCACACCGCGCCACCGCCGCGCCCCGTACACGGATCCGCCGGCCAGCGCGCCGAGCCCGAGCGCCGCCATCAGCCAGCCGTACACCGCGTCACCGCCGTGCCCGTCCGCGTACGACACACCGGCCACGGTGATCGAGCCGAGCGCCATACCGATGAAGAGGAACGCGCCGAGGAGCGCGAGGAGACCGGGCGAGCGCAGGGCTCCGAGCCAGTGCGCCTCCCTCGGTGCCGAGCGCCACGCGCGTGAGGGCTGGGACACCACTACGGAGAGCGCGCCCAGCACGCCGACCGCGTTCACGACGAGCAGCGCGGCCTGCTCCGACCAGAGGGCCACGCAGCCCGTGACGAGCAACGGCCCGACGGTGAACATCACTTCCTGGGCGACGGCGTCCATGGCGTACGCCGCGTGCACCTGCTCCTCCTTGCCGAGCACGCTCGGCCACAGCGCCCGCAGGCCGCCCTCCAGCGGCGGCGTGAACAGGCCGGCGGCTCCCACCGTGACGTAGGCGAGGGCCAGCCGGTCGGGCCCGGTGAAGGCGAAGGCCGCCATGGCGAGCGCGGAGAGCAGGGCCGCGGGCAGCTGCACGCGCGGCTGGCCGTGCAGATCGACGAGGCGTCCGAGCAGCGGCTGCCCCACCGCGTTGGCCACGCCGTACACCGCGGCGAGCGCGCCCGCCAGGCTGTAGGTGCCGCCCTCGGCCCGGATGAACAGCACGATGGCGATCGCGGCCGTGGCGTTGGGCAGCCGGCCCACCAGCGTTCCGGCCAGCAGCCGGGTCGCGTACCGCGTCCGGAGTATCTCCGCGTATCCCGCAGCCATGCACTACCGCCCCTCCCCCGCACCACCACGGCCGGGGTTTTACGTATAACTTCCGGAGTCATACGTACCATGAGCGCTGTCAGCTGTCCACGTGGGGCACCGCGATCCCACCCCGCCCCGCGGGCACCACCAGGGAGGCAACAGTGGCCGGGCCACAGCACGAAGCCGGGACCCCACGCCCCACGAGCCGCGACGTCGCACGCGCCGCCGGCGTCTCCCAGGCCACCGTCTCCCTCGTCCTCGGCGACAAATGGCGAGGCAGGGTCGCCGAGCCCACAGCCGAGCGCGTACGCACCGCCGCCCGACAGCTCGGCTACCGCCCCAACCTCGCCGCCCGCAACCTGCGCCTCGGCAGGACAAGGACGGCACTCCTCGTCGTCCCCGCCCTCACCAACGAGTTCTTCGCGCACGTCCACACCGGAGCCGCCCGCGTCGCCGCCCGACACGGCTTCGGCGTCCTCCTCTACCCCTCCCCCGAGGGCCCCGGCCCCGCCCGCGACCCCTTCGACTCGGCACGCGCGTCCCTGGACGGCGTCCTCGCCTCCTCCATGGCCTCACAAGTCCTCGCCACCATCCGGGGCGACGACCTGCCCCTCGTCATGCTCGACAGCGACCCCGCCCGCAGCCTGGGCGCCGCCACCGTCAACCTCGACCTGGCCGACGGCATGCGCCAAGTGACGGAACATCTGCTCGCCCTCGGCCACCGCCGCTTCCTGCACCTCGCGGCGGCCGTCGACTCCTGGACCTTCGACGTACGCGCCGACGCCCTCGCCGCGGCCCTGCACGGCACGGACACGGCCGTACACCGCATCACCGCCCCCCTGACCGTCGCCGCCGCCCGCACCGCCGCAGAAGCCGCCCTGGCCGCTCCCGGCCCCCGCCCCACAGCGGTCATCTGTGACGACGACTTCCTCGCGGCAGGGGTCTGCAAGGCCGCGCGACGACTCGGACTGCGCGTCCCCGAAGACCTCTCGGTGACCGGCTTCGACGACCTGACCCTCGCGACCGCCGTCGAACCGGAGCTGACCACGGTGCGCCTGCCCGCCGAGCGCTTCGGCGAGCGCGGCATGGAAGCCCTGGTCGCCGTCGTCGAGGGCCGGACCCCCGATGCGGCCCCGCTCCCCGTCGAACTCGCCGTCCGCGACTCGACGGGCCCCGCCCGCTAGGACGCCCCGCCCCCCGCGCACGCGAACGCCCCGCGCCCCGGCCGACCGGCCGGGACACGGGGCGCACACCGCGCTGCGGACTACTCGACGTCACCGCCGGACCGCGGCGCGGGGCCGCTGTCCTCGTCCGTGTCACTGGCCGCGTCCGTCGCGCCGCCCTCATCGAGCAGCCGCGACAGCTGACGGCCCACGATCCGCTTGAACTTCCGCTGCTGCGGCCGCGTCCGGTCCAGCACCGCCACCTCCAGGCGCTCGGCGGGGATCTCCCGCTCAGAGCCATTCGTGTCGCGGGAGAGCGCACGCACGGCCAGCTTGAGAGCCTCCGCGAGCGTCATGTTGTCGTTGTGGTGCTGATCGAGATAGGTGCTGATCTGCTCCGCATTGCCACCGACGGCAAGCGAACCGTGCTCGTCGACGATCGATCCATCATGCGGAAGGCGGTAGATCTGATCACCCTCGCGCGTGGCCCCCACCTCGGCGACCACCAGCTCCACCTCGTACGGCTTCTCGGCCGCACTGGAGAAGATCGTGCCCAGCGTCTGCGCGTACACGTTCGCCAGGCCGCGGGCCGTCACGTCGTCACGGTCATAGGTGTAACCGCGGAGGTCCGCGTAACGGACACCGCCGATACGGAGATTCTCGTACTCGTTGTACTTGCCGGCGGCCGCGAAACCGATCCGGTCATAGATCTCGCTGAACTTGTGCAGCGCACGGGACGGGTTCTCGCCGACGAACACGATGCCGTCGGCATACTGCAATACGACCAGACTGCGGCCGCGCGCGATGCCCTTGCGAGCGTATTCCGCCCGGTCGGCCATCTGCTGCTGGGGTGATACATAGAACGGCGTCGACACCGGATCCGTCCCTTTCTGTCAAGAACTTCAGTCAGCGGCGAATGCGGAGCGATCAGAGCAGCGCGGCACGCGGGCCGTCCGGCTGCTCCAGCCGCTTCTCCAGGATCGAACGCGCGATCACAGACGATTCCTCGTCCGTCAGCCGCCGGAACCCCTCGTCGGAGATGACAGTGACGATGGGATAGATCCGGCGCGCCACATCGGGCCCACCCGTCGCCGAGTCGTCGTCCGCGGCGTCGTACAGCGCCTGGACCACCAGCGTCGTCGCCTGCTCCTCGGTCAGAGCGTCGTGGTACAGCTTCTTCATCGCACCCCGCGCGAAGACCGAACCGGAGCCGGTCGCCGCGAACCCGTGCTCCTCGGAGCGGCCGCCCGTGACGTCGTACGAGAAAATACGGCCCTTCTCGCGGTCCACGTCATAGCCCGCGAACAGCGGCACCACGGCGAGGCCCTGCATGGCCATGCCGAGGTTGCTGCGGATCATCGTGGACAGACGGTTCGCCTTGCCCTCCAGGGAGAGCGTGGCACCCTCGACCTTCTCGAAGTGCTCAAGCTCCAGCTGGAAGAGCTTCACCATCTCCACGGCCAGACCGGCCGTACCGGCGATGCCCACCGCCGAGTACTCGTCGGCGGGGAAGACCTTCTCGATGTCCCGCTGCGCGATGACGTTCCCCATCGTCGCCCGCCGGTCACCGGCGAGCACCACGCCGCCGGGGAACGTCACGGCCACGATGGTCGTGCCGTGCGGGGCCTCGATCACGCCCTGCGTGGGCGGCAGTTGGCGGTTGCCCGGCAGGATCTCGGGCTGATGCTCGGACAGGAAGTCCATGAAGGACGACGAGCCAGGCGTCAGGAAGGCAGCTGGTAGACGCCCGGTGCTACGAGTGTTGGCTTCCACGAGGTTCCCTCCAGGTAGGCGGCAGCCCGACGAACAGTGTCGGGATCGTCTCCCAACTTGCCGATGGCCGAATTGCAGTTGAAGCACAGTACGCCACGGACCTTACCCGTCTCGTGGCAGTGATCCACATGGGCTGCGGGGGCACTGAGACAGATCACGCAGAGCCCCTTCTGGGAGGCGATCATCTCATCGCGCTCGGCTTCGGTCATGCCGTACTGGCGCTTCAGGTGCCCCTCCCGCCCCTGGATGGCCCGGCACGCCTTGCAGCGCGTCGACAGGCCATCCGAGGCGGTCGCATTCCGGTGCCACTCAGCATGAGGCTTGATCTCGTCGCAGGTGCGGCAGAGCTTGTGTCCCTCGGGAACGGCTACCTTCTCGCGAACCGACTTGCCGCGAGCTTCTTGGCGACGCTTGTAGTACTCGGCTGCACATTCGCGGCAACTGGTCTGCAAGCCATCAGGCCGCGACCTGTTCGCCGCGAAGGCGCCGGCAGGAAGAGTCTGCTGACAAGTCGAGCACTTCTTGCCGATGCCCAATTCGGACATTCGTCACTGTCCGCCCTTTTGCACGAAACTCCGGACAAAGTCCTCGGCATTTTCCTCCAAGACATCGTCGATCTCGTCCAGAACGGAGTCCACATCGTCGCTCAGCTTCTCCTGACGCTCCTTGAGGTCCTCCGAAGCCTGCGCGTCCTGCGCCTGCTCCTCGGTCTCCTCGGTGGAACGCGTCGCCTTCTGCTGCCCGCCGCCGGTGTCCTTGGTCGCCATCTACCTCACCCCGCTCGCTCGGTTAGACGTTCTTGATCAGACCCTACAAGCCGGGTCCGGCATCGGCCCCGCACTTCGTTCAACGTGCGGGACCCACCTCTGTGATTCCCCCGCCGGTGACCTTTCAGCCGCCGGAGAGCACCCGAACCAGTTCCTCTGCCGAGCGGCAGCGGTCCAGGAGTTCCTTGACGTGGTTCCTGGTGCCGCGCAGGGGCTCCAGGGTCGGCACTCGTTGCAGAGAGTCACGGCCCGGGAGGTCGAAGATGACCGAGTCCCAGGAGGCCGCGGCCACGTCGTCCGCGTACTGCTCCAGGCAGCGGCCGCGGAAGTACGCCCGGGTGTCCTCGGGAGGCTTGGCGGTGGCACGCTCCACGTCCGCCTCGTCCAGGAGCCGCTTCATCTTGCCCCGCGCCACCAGGCGGTTGTACAGCCCCTTCTCGGCCCGTACGTCGGCGTACTGGAGGTCGACCAGGTGGAGCCGCGCGGCGTCCCAGTCGAGGCTGTCGCGGCGGCGGTAGCCCTCCATCAGCTCCCGCTTGGCGACCCAGTCGAGTTCTCCGGAGAGGCTCATCGGGTCGCTCTCCAGGCGGCCGAGCACGTCCTCCCAGCGGGCGAGGACGTCCTTGGTCTGCTCGTCGGCGTCGGAGCCGTAACGCTCCTCGACGTACTTGCGGGCCAGCTCGAAGTACTCCATCTGGAGCTGGACGGCCGTCAGTGATCGACCGCTACGGAGAGTGACCAAATGCTGGAGCGTCGGATCGTGGGAGACCTGGTGCAGCGTGCGCACGGGCTGGTCCACGGCGAGATCCACGGCGATGAAGCCGTCCTCGATCATGGCGAGAACGAGCGAGGTCGTGCCGAGCTTCAGATAGGTGGAGATCTCCGAGAGGTTCGCGTCGCCGATGATGACGTGCAGCCTGCGGTACTTCTCCGCGTCCGAGTGCGGCTCGTCCCGGGTGTTGATGATCGGCCGCTTCAGGGTCGTCTCCAGGCCCACCTCGACCTCGAAGTAGTCCGCGCGCTGGCTGAGCTGGAAGCCGTGTTCGTGGCCGTCCTGGCCGATGCCGACGCGGCCCGCGCCGGTGACGACCTGGCGGGAGACGAAGAAGGGCGTGAGGTGGCGCACGATGTCCGAGAAGGGGGTCTCCCGCTTCATCAGGTAGTTCTCGTGCGTGCCGTACGAGGCGCCCTTGTTGTCGGTGTTGTTCTTGTACAGGTGGATCGGCTGGGCCCCGGGGAGCTGCGCCGCGCGGTCCGCGGCCTCGGCCATGATGCGCTCGCCGGCCTTGTCCCACAGGACGGCGTCCAGGGGGTTGGTGATCTCCGGTGAGCTGTATTCGGGGTGCGCGTGGTCGACGTAGAGCCGTGCGCCGTTGGTGAGGATGACGTTGGCGAGGCCGATGTCCTCGTCGGTCAGCTGGCTGGAGTCGGCGGCCTCGCGGGCGAGGTCGAATCCCCGCGCGTCCCGCAGCGGGTTCTCCTCCTCGAAGTCCCAGCGGGCGCGTCGCGCCCGGTGCATCGCCGCGGCATAGGCGTTGACGATCTGGGACGAGGTGAGCATGGCATTGGCGTTCGGGTGGCCGGGGACGGAGATGCCGTACTCCGTCTCGATGCCCATTACTCGCCGTACGGTCATGCGGCCCTCCTTGCCCGGCGGCGCTCCCCTTCGGGAACGGCGCTCAAGTACCGCTGGTTCTCCGGTGCGTGTGCGGTGCCCGTCCCCGCACTGCGCGACTCGGCGGTACCGAAGAGCCTAGAACGCCTTTGCGCTGGTGGGGAGATCATTGTCTTCATTGAAAAGCAGACGGCTGCGGGTACCCGTGAAGGACACCCGCAGCCGTCCTGTGTTCTACAGGTACTGACCGGTGTTGGCCACCGTGTCGATGGAGCGTCCGGTGTCCGCGCCCTGCTTTCCGGTGACGAGGGTGCGGATGTATACGATCCGCTCGCCCTTCTTGCCGGAGATCCGGGCCCAGTCGTCCGGGTTGGTGGTGTTGGGCAGGTCCTCGTTCTCCTTGAACTCGTCGATGCAAGCCTGGAGGAGGTGGGAGACCCTGATGCCCTTCTGGTTCGCTTCGAGGAAGGCCTTGATGGCCATCTTCTTGGCGCGGCCCACGATGTTCTCGATCATGGCGCCGGAGTTGAAGTCCTTGAAGTAGAGGACTTCCTTGTCGCCGTTGGCGTACGTCACTTCGAGGAAGCGGTTCTCCTCGGACTCGGCGTACATCTGCTCGACGACGGACTGGATCATGCCCTGGACCGTGGTGCGTCGGTCCGCGCTGTGCTCGGCCAGGTCGTCGGCGTGCAGGGGTAGCCGTTCGGTGAGGTACTTGGCGAAGATGTCCTTCGCCGCCTCGGCGTCCGGGCGCTCGATCTTGATCTTCACGTCGAGTCGTCCGGGGCGCAGGATCGCGGGGTCGATCATGTCCTCGCGGTTGGAGGCGCCGATGACGATGACGTTCTCCAGGCCTTCCACGCCGTCGATCTCGGCGAGCAGCTGGGGGACGATGGTGTTCTCCACGTCCGAGCTGACACCGGATCCGCGGGTGCGGAAGAGGGATTCCATCTCGTCGAAGAAGACGATGACGGGGGTGCCCTCGCTCGCCTTCTCGCGGGCACGCTGGAAGACCAGGCGGATGTGGCGCTCGGTCTCGCCGACGTACTTGTTGAGCAGTTCCGGGCCCTTGATGTTGAGGAAGTAGCTCTTCCCCGCGGGCTGTCCGGTGACCTCGGCGACCTTCTTGGCAAGGGAGTTGGCGACGGCTTTGGCGATCAGTGTCTTGCCGCAGCCGGGGGGCCCGTACAGCAGTACGCCCTTGGGCGGCCGCAGTTCGTGCTCCTTGAAGAGGTCGGGGTAGAGGTACGGAAGCTCGACGGCGTCCCGGATCATCTCGATCTGGCCGCCGAGGCCGCCGATCTTCTCGTAGCTGATGTCGGGGACTTCTTCGAGGACGAGTTCCTCGACCTCGCTCTTCGGTACGACCTCGTAGACGTAGCCGGAGCGGGGTTCGAGCAGGAGGGCGTCGCCGGGGCGGATGGTGACGTCGAGGAGTGGTTCGGCGAGCCGTACCACCCGTTCTTCGTCGGTGTGCCCGACCACTAGTGCTCGGTCGCCGTCCTCGAGGATCTCCTTGAGGGTGACGATGTCGCCGACGCTCTCGTACTCCATGGCCTCGACCACGTTGAGCGCTTCGTTGAGCATTACTTCTTGGCCGCGCTTCAGCTCTTCCAGCTCCACGCTGGGGCTGACGTTCACCCGGAGCTTGCGGCCGCCGGTGAAGATGTCCGCCGTGCCGTCCTCGTTCGCCACGAGGAAGACTCCGAAGCCGGCCGGTGGCTGTGCGAGCCGGTCGACTTCCTCCTTGAGGGCCACGATCTGGTCGCGGGCCTCGCGGAGTGTGTTGGCGAGCCGCTCGTTCTGCGCGGACACGCCGGCCAGGTTGGTCTGTAGCTCGACGATCCGCTCTTCGAGAATCCTCGTATGCCGCGGAGAGTCGGCGAGCTTGCGTCGCAGGACGGCGATTTCCTGCTCGAGATAGGCAACCTGACCGGCAGGGTCTTCAGACCCTCGTCCCGGCCGGATGCCGCGGTTGATGTCGTCGTCGTGGGCTGCCACGGTCCTCACCTCCTCCAAGGGGAGCTGGACGCTTCCAGACCCTACCTGGGTGGGTGTCGATTGAAACCCCTAGATCACAAAGACGAGGGGGTGTGTCCGATCTTCACCCTTGCGCTTTCCCCTCACGCCAGGTGAATACCCACCCAACAACATCGGAAAGCGGGCGGTTGTATCGTCGAAGTGTTCAACACCCGTCAGAGCTGGCCCGACTTACTCCACACCGGTCGGCTCGACGCAGCGACCGGCAGGAGAGATGACCGTGCGGCACGACGCCGAGACCGGCAGTGAGGGCCATGATCTGCTGGAGGTCTGGATCGACCAGGACCTCTGTACCGGAGACGGCATCTGCGCGCAGTACGCGCCCGAGGTCTTCGAGCTGGACATCGATGGTCTGGCCTATGTGAAGAGCGGCGACGACGAGTTGCTCCAGGCCCCGGGGGCCACGACGCCCGTGCCGCTGCCGCTGCTGCGGGACGTCGCGGACTCCGCGAAGGAGTGTCCGGGCGACTGCATCCACGTGCGGCGGGTTTCGGACAGGGTCGAGGTGTACGGGCCCGACGCGGAGTGATCCGTATCCTGCCGTCGCGTCACACGCTGTGCGCCTCGGCGGGGGCCGTCCGCGCGAACGCGCCGTCCTTCCATTGCCACTTGGCCGCGTCCTTGCGGTCGGGGCAGCAGCGGGGGACGTCCAGCGAGGAGTAGCCGAGGAGGGTCGCGGTGATCGCTCCCTCACGCACGGCGAGGTCCGTCACGTTCGTCCGGTCCTTCGGGTCGACGAGGGTGGCGACCACGCGGGGCTTGCCCGCCTTGGGGCGGGTGATCACGTAGACCCCGTCGGGTGGGGTGCCCGAGCCGGCCCGGCAGTGCACGACGGCGACGGTCTCGGCCCTGCCGTCCCCGTCGAGGTCGCCGGTGGCCTTCTTCTTCACGGCGGACTTCACGGGGCCGCAGTCGAGGGGGAAGTCCACGGAGGCGGGGTCGGGGGCGGGGGCCGGTGCGGGGGCGCCCGCCGCTGCCCTGGTGTGCGCCTCGGGCCCGGACTGGGCGGCGGTCGCGGGGTCGGGCTGGAGGAAGGCGGAGCCCGCGACGACGGCGGCCAGCGCGGCGGCGGTGGCCAGCCAGTGGACGGGGCGGGTAGTGGTGTGAGCCAGGTCCGGGACGGCGGGGTGCTGCACGAGGAAGTGTCTCCTGTGAGGGCTGTGCCGGTGGGATGGCCAGCATCGTGCCATACGTCACAGTGAGGTGGAACACCGGGGTCCGGGGGTACTCGTAGAACTTTTGGTACGCGGCTGGTGTCCTGCCAACGAAACGGCGCCGCCGCGGAGTTCCCCGGTCGGTCGGGGAACTCCGCGGCGGCGCCTGCTCATTGGACGGGGCCTGCCGCGCGGGTCAGCGCGGGGCGCCGCCGTCGGCGTTGGGTCCGGCGTAGTCCTCGCCGTAGGCGCCCTTGGCGGGGCGGCGACGGCGCATGGGGGGCTCCACGCCGTCCGCGAGGCGGCGGGCGGTGAGCAGGAATCCGGTGTGCCCGATCATGCGGTGGTCGGGGCGGACGGCCAGGCCCTCGATGTGCCAGTTGCGGATCATCGATTCCCAGGCGGTCGGCTCGTTGAAGCCGCCGATCTCGCGGATGGACTCGACGGTCCTGGCGAGCTGGGTGGTGGTCGCCACGTAGCAGCAGAGGATGCCGCCGGGGACGAGCGCCTTGGAGACGGCCTCCAGGCACTCCCAGGGGGCGAGCATGTCGAGGATGACGCGGTCGACCTCGGTGTCGCTGAGATTGTCCTGGAGGTCGCCGACGGTGAGCTGCCAGGCGGGGTGGGGGCCGCCGAAGTAGCGCTCCACGTTCTGCTGGGCGATCTCCGCGAAGTCCTCGCGGCGCTCGTAGGAGTGCAGCATTCCCTGGTCGCCGATGGCGCGCAGCAGGAAGCTGCTGAGCGAGCCGGAGCCCACGCCCGCCTCGACGACGCGTGCGCCGGGGAAGATGTCGGCGAAGGCCAGGATCTGCCCCGCGTCCTTGGGGTAGACCACGGCGGCGCCGCGGGGCATGGACAGGACGTAGTCGGGGAGCAGGGGGCGCAGCGCCAGGTAGGCGACGTTTCCCGTGGTTCGGACAACACTGCCCTCGGGAGCGCCGATCAGCTCGTCGTGGGGGAAGGAACCCTTGTGGGTGTGGAAATTCTTCCCGGCTTCGAGCGTGAACGTGTAGTGGCGTCCCTTGGGGTCGGTGAGCTGGACCTGGTCCCCGACCTTGAAGGGCCCGCGACGGCGGGCGGCACCGGTCGGTTCGGACATGTGACCAGCCTACCGGCCGCGGCGGGGCCCTTGGACCACGGTCCGGTGGGTCGCCGGGGTGCTTGGCTCGCGGGACCGATGCGAGCTGTGCGTCGGATGGGGGTGAAGTTTGTTCCCGGTCGGTCGGCGGGCGGCGCTCAGGAAGGCCGGGCCATCGCCTTGACGAAGGCGCGTTCCACGTCGGCGGCGGACAGGACGCCGTAGATCTCTCCGGAGTCCTCGACGACGAGGTACTCCGTGGCGGGGGTGGCCCGCAGGGTGTCGAGGAGTTCCTCTCCGGAGAGTTCCGCGGAGACCCGCATGCCTTCGGTGATGTCCTGGGCGAGGCCGCTGACCGTGACCCAGGGGCGGCGGTGCTGGGGCACGGAGACGATGGCCGCCTCGCGGACGACCGCCATCGGGTCGCCGTCGGGGTCGACGACCACGAGGGCGCGCGCCCCGGCGTCGTTGGCCCGGCGCAGCGCCTCGGAGAGGGGGGTGTCGGATTCGACGGGGACGGCGCGGCGGGTCAGGGTGCGGGCGCGCAGCTCGGGCAGGTGTTCGCGCAGGCGGGCCATGCGCAGGCTGTTCCCGGCGCCGGTCCAGATGATCGCGGCCAGGATGGCGGCGAGCAGGGCGTCGGTGACGGTGTCCATGCCGCCGATGTCCTGGGTTTCGCCGCCGAGGGCGCCGGACTGGTTGAGGAGCGGCAGTCCGATCAGTACGGAGATGGCGAGGGCGCGGCCGACCCAGGCGGCGGCGACGGTACCGCTCATGGGCTTGCCGGTGATCTTCCAGACGACGGCGCGCAGCATGCGGCCGCCGTCCAGGGGCAGGCCGGGCAGGAGGTTGAAGGCGGCGACGATGAGGTTGGAGATCATCAGTCCGGCGAGCAGGACGCCGGGGACGGTGCCGGGCTCGACGGCGCGCATGCCGGCGTAGAAGATCCCGGCGAGGACGAGTGACAGGAGTGGGCCGACGAAGGCGAGGACGAATTCCCGTCCTGGCGTCTCGGATTCCTTCTCGATCTCGGAGACCCCGCCGAAGAACTGGAGCTGGATGCGGCGCACGGGGAGCTTGAAGCGCAGGGCGGCGACGGTGTGGGCCAGTTCGTGGACCAGTACGGAGGCGTAGAAGGCGACGGCGAAGAAGAGTGATACGAGGTAGCGGACGCCGCCCAGCTCGGGCAGGACGCGGTCGAGCTGGTCGCCGAAGACCCAGGTGATGAGGGCGGCGACGAGGAACCAGCTGGGTGCGACGTAGACGGGCACGCCGAAGGGCCTGCCCATGAGGAGGCCGCCGCCGGGGCCCTTGCGGGCCTTGGGCGGGACTTGCGCCTTCTTCCGCTCCCCCGGCCCGTACGGGGCTCGCTCGCGCTCTGCGGGGGCCGGGGTGGTGGGGGCCGGCCCGGTGGGGGGCTGAGGGTGGGGGCCCGTCGGGTCCGGGCGGTCTGCGGGCGCGGGCCGGTCCGGCTCGTCCCGCGGGGGGCGCGTCGCCTTCTCGGGTGTGTCCTCCGCGGGCGCAGGCTGCTCGGAGGAGCCGGCCGTGCCCCGGGGGCGCGTGCCCTCGGCGCCGTCGGACCGCGGCCTGCCGCTCTCGCCGCTCTCGTCCACGATGTCCCCTCGTTCGAAGCGTCCCTCGCCCCGGTACGGCGCGATGCCTTCACGATCATGCAGGGCGAGAGGGTCTGCCGTCGATGGTATGCGTCGGTTGTCAGTGGCGGGTCGTAGGGTCTGTCCTCATGGAAACCAGCACCGAAGGTGCCGCGGCGGCCGTGCGCCCGGCATCCCTGTCGCCCTCACGCGCGGGCGACTTCATGCAGTGCCCCTTGCTCTACCGGTTCCGGGTGATCGACAAGCTGCCCGAGAAGCCGAGCGAGGCCGCCACGAGAGGCACGCTGGTGCACGCCGTCCTGGAGCGTCTCTTCGACGCGCCCGCAAGCGAGCGCACGGCGCCGCGCGCCAAGTCGCTCATCCCCGGCCAGTGGGACCGGCTGCGCGAGAGCAGGCCGGAGCTGACCGAGCTGTTCGCCGACGACCCGGAGGGCGAGCGCATGGCGCGCTGGCTGTCGGACGCGGAGAAGCTCGTCGAGCGCTGGTTCACCCTGGAGGACCCGACGCGCCTGGAGCCCGCCGAGCGCGAGCTGTTCGTGCAGGCCGAGCTGGCGTCGGGCTTGAAGCTGCGCGGCATCATCGACCGCGTCGACGTCGCCCCTTCGGGGGACGTCCGCATCGTCGACTACAAGACGGGCAAGGCCCCGCGTCCGGAGTACGCGGAGGGCGCGCTGTTCCAGATGAAGTTCTACGCCCTGGTGGTGTGGCGGCTGAAGGGCGTGGTTCCGCGCCGTCTCCAGCTGGTGTATCTGGGCAGCGGTGACGTGATCACGTACGACCCGGTGGTGGCGGATCTGGAGCGGGTGGAGCGCAAGCTGCTCGCGCTCTGGGAGGCGATCGAGCTGGCGACGGCGACGGGCGAGTGGCGGCCCCGGCCGACGAAGCTGTGCGGCTGGTGCGACCACCAGGCGGTATGTCCGGAGTTCGGCGGGACTCCCCCGCCGTATCCGCTTCCGGTGAGGGCGCCCGGGTCCGCCGAGGGCGCGCAGGGCAGAATGGGGCCGGGCTAGCTAAGGAGAGTTACGTGGCCATCCGCGTCCTACTGGTCGATGACCAGCCGCTGTTGCGCACCGGGTTCCGGATGATTCTGGAGGCCGAGCAGGACATCGCGGTCGTCGGCGAGGCCGGAGACGGCCTGCAAGCTCTCGATCAGGTGCGGGCGCTCCAGCCCGATGTGGTGCTGATGGACATCCGTATGCCGCGGATGGACGGCGTGGAGGCGACGCGGCAGATCACCGGGCCCGGCCGCGACGGTCCGGCGAAGGTCCTCGTGCTCACCACCTTCGACCTGGACGAGTACGTGGTGGAGGCGCTGCGCGCCGGTGCCAGCGGCTTCCTCCTCAAAGACGCTCCGGCGAACGAGCTGGTGCAGGCGATCCGCGTGGTCGCCGCGGGTGAGGCGATGCTCGCGCCGAGCATCACGCGCCGTCTGCTCGACAAGTACTCCGCGCACCTTCCGTCCGGCGATGAGCCGGTGCCGGACACCCTGCACACGCTCACCGACCGCGAGGTCGAGGTCCTGAAGCTGGTGGCCCGCGGCCTGTCGAACGCGGAGATCGCGGCGGACCTCTTCGTGAGCGAGACGACGGTGAAGACCCATGTCGGCCATGTGCTCACGAAGTTGGGCCTGCGCGATCGCGTGCAGGCGGCCGTGTACGCGTACGAGAGCGGACTGGTGCGTCCCGGCGCGCAGTAGCCCCCGGTGGTTGGTTCCGAGGCGTGAACGACGACGGTGGCCGCCCCCTCGGAGGGGACGGCCACCGTCGTCGTTCACGGTCACCCGCGGTCAGCCCTTGCTGATCTCCCAGAAGCGGAAGACGGTCGAGGCGTCCAGGCAGGATTCGAGGCCGTAGACGTTGTCGCGGACGACCGCGTACTGCTTGGCCTGCCAGACCGGCAGGATCGGCAGCTGATCGGCCACGATGTCCTGGAGTTCGGAGTACTGCTTGTCGGTCTTGGCGCGGTCGCTCTCGGTCGCCGTACCGGGGATGATCTTCCCGGTGATCTCACTGTTCTCGAA
Organism: Streptomyces sp. NRRL S-920; assembly: GCF_000717945.1. Lineage (NCBI taxonomy): Bacteria > Bacillati > Actinomycetota > Actinomycetes > Kitasatosporales > Streptomycetaceae > Streptomyces > Streptomyces sp. NRRL S-920. The sequence goes on along the minus strand of NZ_JODF01000017.1, from coordinate 3,091 downwards.
GTGGTTGCCGAGGACGTTGCCCTTGCCGAAGAAGGGCTGCGTGAAGTTGTCGGGGTCCGGGTAGTCCGGGACCCAGCCCTTCACGTAGACGCCGTACTTGCCGGCGGCGATGTCCTTCTCGTACTGCTCGAACTCCACGGACTTCACGTCGGCGTCGAAGAGACCGGAGGCGTTGAGCTGCTTGGCTATGGCGTTCAGCTCCTGGTCGGTGGCCGGGCCGTAGCGCGAGGGCGTCGACCAGAGCGTGAGCTTGACCTTGCCGTCGACTCCGGCGGAGCGCAGCGCCGAGGCGGCCTTCGCGCGCTGCGGGCGGGCGCCGTAGGTGTCGAAGAACGCGGTGTTGTGGCCGCCGATGCCCGCCGGGACGATCGAGTACAGCGGCGACGCGGTGTCGTTGTAGACCTCCTGGACCAGGGCGTCCCGGTCGAGGAGGTAGGCGATGGCCTTGCGCACGCCGAGCTTGCCGGCCACCGGGTCCTTCATGTTGAAGACCAGGTGCTGGACCTCGGCGCTGGTGCCCTCGACGATGTCGACGTCCTTGCCGGCCTCGGAGGTGTCCTGCTCGATGTCCGCGATGTCGGCCGCGGCGAGGCCTCGGTAGGCCAGGTCGATCTCGTTGTCCAGGAGCGCCTTCTTCAGGCCCTTCTGGTCGCCGTTGAAGAACTTGAGGGAGACGCCCTCGTTCTTGACCTTGGCCGTGCCCTTGTAGGAGGAGTTGACGGAGAAGTCCGCCTGCTCCTTGTCGAAGGAGTCGAGCTTGTACGGGCCGGAGCCGACCGCCTGGCCGTCCTCGCGCAGCTTGTTCATGTCGTACTCGCGGTGGTCCACGATCGAACCCGCGCCCGAGGCGATCTTGCTGGGGAAGGTCGCGTCGGGGTACTTGAGCCGGAAGACGACGGTCTTGGCGTTCGGGGTCCGGACGCTGTCGAGCATCGGGAACATGATCGCCGGGCCGGTGTCGTCCTTGATCTTCCGCATGCGGTCGAAGGAGAACTTGACGTCCTTCGAGGTGAGGGCGTTGCCGTTGCTGAACTTCAGCCCGTCACGCAGCTCGCACTTGAAGACCTTCGCCTCCATGTCCGTGAAGCCGCAGCTCTTGGCGGCCTCCGGCTCGGGTTCCGTGGCGCCCTTGGGGAAGCTCATGAGGGACTGGAAGACGTTGTTGAACAGGAGCCACGACCCGGGGTCGTAGCCGGATGCCGGGTCGGTGGCGAGGACGTCGTCGGACATCCCCACCACGACCGCGTCGCCCGTCTCGCCCGCTCCGCCCGACTCCGATCCGCAGCCGGTCAGCAGGGCGGCGGCGAGCCCTCCCGTGAGGGGAAGGGCCAGCCACTGGTTACGACATTTCACGTACGTGCCTTTGGTGTTGTGGTCATTCGGTGGGACTGGGGCCTGTGGGAGGGGGGAATCAGCCGCTCACGCCGCGGCCGAGTTCCCACAGCTGGAGGTTCGAGGAGGAGTTGAGGGCCCACTCGACGCCCGTGATGTCGTCGCGCGCGGCGATGTACTGCTTGCCCTGCCACAGCGGGAGCACCGGGACGTCCTCGGCCACGATGGCCTGGATCTTGCGGATGCTCTTGGACGCGGCCAGCCGGTCGGCCTCGCGGCGCGAGGTGGGGATCAGCTGGTCGTTGATGTCGCGGTTGACATACGGCGAGCCGAGGAAGTTGTCCTTGTCGAGGAAGGGCGCGAGGAAGTTGTCGGCGTCGGGGAAGTCGGGGAACCAGCCCATGCCGTACACGTCGTACTCGCCGTCGCGCTCGGCCGCGCGGAACGTGCTCCAGGGCGTGCCCTTGATCGAGACGTCGAAGAGCCCGGAGGCGTTCAGCTGCTTTCGCAGCAGCTCGAACTCCTTCTTCGTGGCCGAGCCGTAGTGGTCGGTGGTGTAGTGCAGCGTGAGCTTCACCGGGGTGGTGATGTTCGCCTTGTTGAGCAGCGAGCGGGCCTTGGCCGGGCTCGGGTTGCCGTACTTGTTGAAGAACGAGTTGGCGTGGCCCGTGATGGTGGAGGGCACCAGTGAGTACAGCGGCTCGGCCGTGGAGTTGTACACCGCGGAGGCCAGCGCGCCGCGGTCGACGACCTGCGCCATGGCCTGGCGGACGGCCTTGCTCTTGACCTTCGGGGCGTCGGTGTTGAAGGCGAGGTAGCGGATCTCCAGACCCTGCATCTCGACCAGGTCGATCTTCTTGTCCGAGTTGAGCTTCTCGACCTGCTCGGGCGACATGGTGCGCGTCATCAGGTCGATGTCGCCGTCGTCGAGGGCCTTGCCCATGGACTCGGCGTCGGCGAAGTTGCGCAGCTCCACCTTGTCGCTGTGCGGGGTGAACTCGCCCTTGTACTTGGGGTTCTTGGTGAACACCGTCTTGACCAGGCGGTCGCCGTCGACCTCGTGCTCGGCGGTGTACGGCCCGGATCCGGAGATCTCGAAGCCGTCGCGGAGCTTGTTCTTGCTGTAGTGGTCCTTGCTGATGATGCCGGCGGTGGGGGTGGCCAGCTTGTACGGGAACGTGGCGTCGGGAGTCTTGAGGTGGAAGACGACGCCTCGGCTGCCCTGGGTCTCGATCTCCTCCACGTTCGCGACGAGACCGTCCGAGCCGCTGGGGTCCTTGATCTTGATGTCGCGGACCCGCTCGATGGAGAACTTCACATCGGCGGCGGTGAGCGGCTTGCCGTCGGAGAACGTCAGGCCCTTGCGCAGGGTGCAGGCGTAGCGTTCGTTGCCCGTGTCGGTGAAGCCGCAGCTCTCGGCGGCCTCCGGCTGGGGGTCGCCGCCGCCGCGGGGCAGGGCCATCAGCGTCTGTACGGTCTGGCGCAGCAGGTTCCAGGATCCGGCGTCGTAGGCGTACGCCGGGTCGAAGGGCGCCGGGACCTCCTTCGAGATGGCGAACGCGTCCGTGGTGCCGACAGCGATCGCGTCGTCACCGTCGCCGCTGCCCGACCCGCCGCATGCGGCGAGGGCGGGGGCGAGCAGGCCTATGACGGCCGGCAGCACCAAAGTCTTGCGGTTCATGCTCGACGTTCTCCAGAGCTCTTGGATCCCGTGAATCCCGCAACGCGGGGTGTGGGTTGGTGGGGCACGGGGGTGGGG
>NZ_JODF01000016.1:0-199589 GCF_000717945.1 Streptomyces sp. NRRL S-920 | reverse complement strand
CAGACACCGGCCCGGCCGCGCGGCCGGGCCGGTGTCTGGGTGGGCACGCTCGCCGGGGCCTTCCTCATCGGCGGCGGCGCGACGGCCGGGGTCCTGATCTGGCAGGACAACGCCGACGACAAGACGGACAGCGCGGGCAAGGACGGCAAGCCCGCGGTCAGCCGGTCGGAGGAGCCGAGCCAGGCTCCCGAACCGGCCACCTCGCCGGAGCCCCGGCGGAGTGCGGAGCCGAGCGACGGCGCGGGTTCCGGCGCGGCCGACGGGGCCGATGACACCGGCGCCCCCGAGGGCTTCGAGCGGGTGACCGACACCGAGAAGTTCTCCTTCGCGGTCCCGGAGGGCTGGACGCGGCAGCCCGTGAACCCGGAGCGCCCGGGGCAGATCACGTACGCCTCGGTCGGCCGTGAGCAGTTCCTCGTCGGCGTGGTCAAGGACGCGCCCTACACGTCGTACGAGAACTTCACGAAGATCGAGAAGGTCACCAAGTCCGCCCCGGACAAGTCGGACTACGACCGGATCCGGCTGGAGCACAACACCTTCCGGGGGCGGGACGGCGCGATCTGGGAGTACACGTACACCGACGAGGCGGGCCGGACGATCCACGCCGTCAACCAGAGTTACGTCGCGGAGAACGGCACGGAGTACGCGATCCAGCTCTCCTGGCGCGAGAGCTTCTGGAGCGCGGGCGAGGGCATGCGGACGCACCGGACCGCGCTGGAGACCTGGCGGCTCACCGACTGACCCCCGCTGCCCCCGTCACGCCCCCCGCCGCCGCCCCGCTACAGCGTGAGCCGGAAGCAGTACGCCACGCGCCGCCCCTCGCCGTCGCCCGGCGTCGGCGGCGTGGTGAACGTCTCGCCGAGGTCCATGCCGAGCCGCCGGGTCACCGCGACGGAGCGTTCGTTGCCGGCGTCGACCATCGCCACCACGCTCGGCACGCCACGCCCGCGCAGCCGTTCGACGGTGGCGCGGGCGGCGGCGGTCGCGTACCCCTTGCCCCAGGCCGCGCGCGTCAGCCGCCAGCCCATCTCGATCTCGCCGGCGGGGCCCCACGCGCGGGCCCACGGCTGGGCGCCCGCGAAGCCGATCGGCTCACCGGCCCCGTCGAGCAACGTCCAGAGGCAGTACCCCAGTTCGGCGTCGTGTCTGCGCTGGCGCGCGGTCAGCTCCTCGTACATGGACAGCTCCGCGGGCACGCCGCCGTGGAACTCCATGACCTCGGGATCGTCGAAGAGCCGGTGCCATACGAAGGCGTCCTCATGGGTGGGAACGCGCAGCCGTACGGCGGGAAGCTGTACGGCGGGCAGGGTCTCGGTCTGCTCGGTCACGTGTGGCCCTTCGGCTGTCTGATCGGTACCGCCTCATAGACTGCCCGTATCCCGTGCCGGTCGGCACACAGATTTCGAGCCTTGGGGAGAACCCGCCGTGACCGAGCCCCTCTCCGAACACTCAGCGGACGTCATCGTCGTCGGAGCCGGGCCCGCCGGTTCGACCACGGCGTACTACCTGGCGAAGGCCGGGCTCGACGTCCTCCTCCTGGAGAAGACCGCGTTCCCGCGCGAGAAGGTCTGCGGCGACGGACTCACCCCGCGCGCCACCAAGCAGCTCGTGTCCATGGGCATCGACATCTCCGAAGAGGCGGGCTGGCTGCGCAACAAGGGCCTGCGCATCATCGGCGGCGGTGTACGGCTCCAGCTGGACTGGCCCGACCTCGCCTCGTACCCCGACTACGGCCTCGTGCGCAAGCGCGACGACTTCGACGAGCAGCTCGCCCGGCAGGCCCAGAAGGCGGGCGCACGGCTGTACGAGCGGTGCAACGTGGGCGAGCCGGTCATCGACGACCGCACCGGCCGCGTCACCGGCGTGCACGCCAAGCTCGGCGAGGAGAAGACCCCGGTCACCTTCCACGCCCCGCTCGTCGTCGCGGCCGACGGCAACTCCTCGCGGATCTCGCTGGCCATGGGCCTGCACCGGCGCGAGGACCGCCCGATGGGCGTCGCCGTACGGACGTACTTCACCTCGCCCCGCCACGACGACGACTACCTGGAGTCCTGGCTGGAGCTGTGGGACCGCCGCGGGCCCGAGGACCGGCTCCTTCCCGGCTACGGCTGGATCTTCGGCATGGGCGACGGCACGTCCAACGTGGGCCTCGGCATCCTCAACTCCTCCAAGGCCTTCCGCGAGCTGGACTGGCGCGAGGTCCTCAAGGCGTGGTGCGCCTCGATGCCGGAGGACTGGGGCTACACCCCCGACAACATGACGATGCCGATCCGCGGCGCCGCCCTGCCGATGGCCTTCAACCGCCAGCCGCACTACACCAAGGGCCTGCTGCTCGTCGGCGACGCGGGCGGCCTGGTGAACCCCTTCAACGGCGAGGGCATCGCGTACGCCATGGAGTCGGGCCAGATCGCCGCCGACGTCATCGTGCAGGCCCACGCGCGTGCCACCCCCGCCCAGCGCGAACTGGCCCTCCAGAACTACCCGAAGACCCTCAAGGACACCTACGGCGGCTACTACACGCTGGGCCGCGCCTTCGTGAAGCTCATCGGCAACCCGAAGGTCATGAAGATCGCCACGCAGCGCGGCCTGACGCACCCCCTCCTGATGAAGTTCACGCTGAAGATGCTGGCGAACCTCACGGACCCGACGGGCGGCGACGCCATGGACCGCATCATCAACGGACTGAGCAAGGTGGCGCCGAAGGCGTGAACGACGTGCACGGCGGCCCCGCCTCGGTGGACCGCGCGCTCGACCTCCTGGAGGCGGTCGCCCGGTCCGCGGAGCCGGTCGGCGCCAAGGCCCTCGCGAGAGAGCTGGGCTGCGCCCTCTCGACGGTCTACCACCTGCTGGCCCCGCTGACCGCGCGCGGCCACGTGGCCCGTACTCCGGACGGGTACGTCCTCGGGCCGCGGGTGCCCTCCCTGTACCGCTCGTTCCAGCGGCAGGCGGGGATCGACACGGGCACCCGGGGGCTGCTGATGGACGTACGCCGCGCCGCGGGCGCCCACGCGTATCTGAGCGTGCGCCGCGGTGGACGGATCGCGGTGATCGACAGCACCACGGCCGTCACGGCCCACGGCGCCGACCCGTTCGAGGTCGGCCCCGATCACGGCGCGCACGCCACCGCGCACGGCAAGGTCCTGCTCGCTTCCCTGCCGCGGCGGGCCCGGCGCCGTTATCTCGACGAGTTCGGGCTGCCCCGGCTGACCGAGCACACCATCACGAGCCCGGACCGCTTCGAGGCCGAGCTGCGCCGGGTGCGCGCGGCGGGCGTCGCGGTGTCGGTGGGGGAGACGGACCCGGCGTACACCTGCGTGGCGGTACCCCTCGGGGACGGGACACGGGCGCTGTCGGTCTCGCTGCCGACGGCGCACTTCCGTGGGCGTCGCGCGGAGTTGGCGCGGGTCCTCACGCGGGCCGCGCGGCACGGCTTTCCGGCAGCGTCGGAATAGCGGGCCCCTGCGGTTGCCGGGCACGGCGGGCGGGCGGACGCTGGCCGCATGATTTTCATCGCCGTCAAGTTCACCGTCCGCCCCGAGCACGCCGACACCTGGCTGGAGCGGACCGCCGAATTCACCCGGGCCACGCGCGCCGAGCCCGGCAACCTCTTCTACGAGTGGTCGCGCAGCGTCGACGACCCCCACCAGTTCGTGCTCCTGGAGGCCTTCGCCTCGCCCGAGGCGGGTGCCGCGCACGTCGAGTCCGACCACTTCAAGGCCGGCATGGAGACGATGGCCGAGGCGATCGCCGAGGTCCCGCGGATCGTGAACACGGAAGTTCCGGGCGACGACTGGTCCCGGATGGCCGAGCTTTCCCCGAAGAACGCCTGAGAAAAGGCCTGAGAAGCCGTCTCAGGGCACGCCGAGGGCCGGAACCCCACCCAGGGGGTTCCGGCCCTCGCTCGTGTCTGTGTGAGGCCGTCAGAGGACGCGCACGGCGCCCGAGGCCGGGTAACCGGACAGGTCCTGGATGACAACGCCCTTGCTGGGGTTGGCGGCGTCCAGGTACTGGCCGTTACCGATGTACACACCGACGTGGTACGCGGAGCCGGCGCCACCCCAGTAAAGGATGTCGCCCACCTGGATGTTGGAGAGCGAGACCGGCGTACCGGCGACCGACTGGTCCTGCGAGACGCGCGGAAGGTCCACGCCCGCCTGCTTGAACGCGGCCTGCACCAGGCTGGAGCAGTCCCAGGCGTTGGGGCCCGAGGCACCCATCACGTAGGCGTCGCCGAGCTGCGCCTTGAGGAAGCTGATGACCGTGCCGACGCTGCCGCTGGCCGGGGCGACGGAGTCCGAGGCGGTGGCGGCGCCACCGGAACCGGAGCCGGACGTCGACTGGGTGGAGAGCGGGGTGCGCTCGGTGGCACGGGAGGCGCGCTCCGCGTCGGCCTTCTTCTTCGCGGCGGCCTCGGCCTTGCGCTTGGCCTCGGCCTTCTTCTCGGCCTGCGCCTGGTCTTCCCTGGCCTGCTTGGCGGCCTTGGCGGCGGCGGCGTCCTGCTCGGCGCGGGACTCGTAGGTGTCCGCGGCCTGCTGGGTGAGGTCGGCCGACTGCGCGATCTGCGCGGACAGATCGGTGGTGAGGGTGGGCATTTCGATGGTCTCGGTCACCGGCTCGGCCGCGTTCGCCGTACCGGCCGCCGCGGCCACTGCCAGGGTGCTGAGGACGCCACCGGCAACTCCGGCGCGCAGGGCGAGCTTGGAGGCGCTGCGACGGGGCTTCCGGTGGCTGGGTATGTGAGCGGTGTGGGACATGAGAACAACCGCTATCAGGGACTCGTGGTTCCCTTCAAGAAACGTGTGCTGCGCCACAGTTGTCACTCGCGGCCCTGAATCCCGGGCGTGTCGCTCTTTATTGACGCCGTAACGGGCAATGCGGACACCGGTGATCACGCCTGTGATCATGGGTTTTCTGAGATACGCCCGAATTGCCCACGGTCTACCACCGGTTGAGGCCGTTGGCCAAGCCCGGTTGATTGGGCATAGGGGGGGGCTGTGACGCAGGTCACAGGGGTACCCGCTCGGGGATCTCCCTGAGATCTCGCTGAGACCTCCCTGAGATCTTCCGTACTTTTCGGCTGCCCTACGCGTGGATTCCCAACCGTTCGCGCGGACGCCGACGGTTCCTCGTGAATCGACGCACGCGTCCACATCTGTCCCCGCCGCTGCCGCCAAAGTGTGAACGCGACGCCTTTATCAAGGGAACGCGTCCAGCGCCAATTTGCCTGGGCTGACCACCTCTTGATAGAGCGACACGCCTTCGACCAGGCATGACGCGCCGGGATGTCACCTCTAGTGATCACTCAGGCGCTTCGCGTACGAAGATCACCGCTCATCCGACTTCATGATCCTTCGTCAGGTGGTGGAGATCACAAAGCCGTTGTCGCACCCCGTGTCGCAGATCACAGACCGGCGGGCATAAGATGCGGGGCAGTTGGGCTTGTGACCTGCTTCACATGTAAGCGATCTTCGGTGGGAGCCGGGCCGGGTCCGACGTAACCGCCAACAGTCAGTGCCGACTGAGAGGAGCGAGGAGCGTGAACGCCTATGCGCCCATCCTCGTGCTGGGAGCCCTCGGGGCAGGCTTTGCGATCTTCTCCGTGGTCATGGCCACGCTTATCGGTCCAAAGCGGTACAACCGCGCGAAGCTAGAGGCCTATGAGTGCGGTATCGAGCCGACGCCGACGCCGGCCGGTGGTGGGCGATTCCCCATCAAGTACTACCTGACGGCGATGCTCTTCATCGTCTTCGACATCGAGATCGTCTTCCTCTACCCCTGGGCCGTCACCTTCGACGCGCTGGGGATTTTCGGGCTCGTGGAGATGCTGCTCTTCGTGCTCACCGTCTTCGTCGCGTACGCGTACGTATGGCGGCGCGGCGGCCTGGAATGGGACTAAAGGTCTGAGGGGCCAAAGAGCATGGGACTCGAAGAGAAACTGCCGAGCGGTTTTCTGCTGACCACCGTCGAACAAGCCGCGGGCTGGGTGCGCAAGTCATCCGTCTTCCCCGCCACGTTCGGCCTCGCGTGCTGCGCCATCGAGATGATGACGACGGGCGCGGGGCGGTACGACCTGGCGCGCTTCGGTATGGAGGTCTTCCGCGGCTCGCCGCGCCAGGCGGATCTGATGATCGTGGCCGGCCGGGTGAGCCAGAAGATGGCGCCGGTCCTGCGGCAGGTCTATGACCAGATGCCCAACCCCAAGTGGGTGATCTCGATGGGGGTTTGTGCTTCATCGGGCGGGATGTTCAACAATTACGCGATTGTGCAAGGTGTGGACCATGTCGTCCCTGTTGACATCTATTTGCCCGGTTGTCCGCCGCGGCCCGAGATGCTGATGGACGCGATTCTCAAGCTCCACCAGAAGATCCAGGGTTCCAAGCTCGGCGTGAACGCGGAAGACGCGGCCCGCGAGGCTGAGGAGGCGGCCCTCAAGGCGCTCCCCACCATTGAGATGAAGGGGCTGCTGCGGTGAGCGACTCGCACGACAAGCAGGACTCGCCCGGCACGCCTGACGCGTCCGAAGGGCAGCTGAACGGCAACGACGAGCACCTGAACGGCAACGGCGTCCCCGCCCCGCGCGACGCGGCCGGTGAGGTCATCCGCGTACGCAAGGGCATGTTCGGCGCCGAGAACGGCGGCGACACCTCCGGCTACGGCGGGCTCGTACGGACCATCACGCTGCCCGGCGCCTCCGCGCGCCCCTACGGCGGCTGGTTCGACGAGGTCGCGGACGAGCTGGAGGGTGCCCTGGAGGAACAGGGCCTGCTCCCGGAGAACGCGATCGAGAAGACGGTCGTCGACCGCGGCGAGCTGACCTTCCACATCGCGCGCGAGCACCTGCCGCGCGTCGCCCGGACGCTGCGCGACGACCCCGCCCTGCGCTTCGAACTGTGCACGGGCGTCTCGGGCGTGCACTTCCTGGAGGACAAGGGCCGCGAGCTGCACGCCGTCTACCACCTGCGCTCGATCACCCACAACCGGCTGATCCGGCTCGAAGTCAGCGCACCCGACGCCGATCCGCACGTCCCCTCGCTCGTCTCCGTCTACCCGACGAACGACTGGCACGAGCGCGAGACGTACGACTTCTTCGGCCTGGTCTTCGACGGTCACCCGGCCCTGACGCGGATCATGATGCCGGACGACTGGCAGGGCTTCCCGCAGCGCAAGGACTACCCCCTCGGCGGCATCCCCGTCGAGTACAAGGGCGCCCAGATCCCGGCTCCGGACCAGCGGAGGTCGTACAGCTGATGTCTGCTTCTCATGCTTCTGCTCGGGAGACGACCGAGGGGACCGTATATACGGTCACCGGCGGCGACTGGGACGAGGTCGTCCAGTCCGCCGCGAAGGCCGACGACGAGCGCATCATCGTCAACATGGGGCCCCAGCACCCCTCCACGCACGGCGTGCTCCGCCTGATCCTGGAGATCGAGGGCGAGACCGTCTCCGAGGCCCGCTGCGGCATCGGCTATCTGCACACGGGCATCGAGAAGAACCTCGAATACCGCACGTGGACGCAGGGCACGACGTTCGTCACGCGCATGGACTACCTGACGCCGTTCTTCAACGAGACGGCGTACTGCCTCGGGGTCGAGAAGCTCCTCGGCATCGAGGACCAGATCCCGGACCGCGCCTCGGTCATCCGCGTCCTCCTCATGGAGCTGAACCGCCTCTCCTCGCACCTGGTGTGCATCGCCACCGGCGGCATGGAACTGGGCGCGACCACGATCATGATCTACGGCTTCCGTGATCGTGAACTCATTCTCGACATCTACGAGTTGATCACCGGCCTGCGCATGAACCACGCGTACATCCGGCCCGGCGGACTCGCCCAGGACCTGCCGCCCGGCGCGGTGGACCAGATCCGCGAGTTCGTGAAGAAGATGAACAAGAACCTCCCCGAGTACGACAAGCTCGCCACCGGGAACCCCATCTTCAAGGCCCGTATGCAGGACGTCGGCTACCTCGACCTCGCCGGGTGCATGGCGCTCGGCGCCACGGGCCCCGTCCTGCGCTCGGCGGGCCTGCCGCACGACCTGCGCAAGTCCCAGCCCTACTGCGGCTACGAGAACTACGACTTCGACATCCCGACCGCGGACACCTGCGACTCCTACGGGCGCTTCCTCATCCGCCTCGAGGAGATGCGCCAGTCGCTGCGCATCGTCGAGCAGTGCCTGGACCGGCTGAAGCCCGGACCGGTCATGGTCGCCGACAAGAAGATCGCCTGGCCCGCCCAACTGGCGCTCGGCCCGGACGGCCTCGGCAACTCGCTCGACCACATCAAGAAGATCATGGGCACCTCCATGGAGTCCCTGATCCACCACTTCAAGCTGGTGACCGAGGGCTTCCGGGTCCCCGCCGGACAGGCGTACACCGCGGTGGAGTCGCCCAAGGGCGAACTCGGCGTGCACGTCGTCTCCGACGGCGGCACCCGCCCCTACCGGGTCCACTTCCGCGACCCGTCCTTCACCAACCTCCAGGCCATGGCGGCGATGTGCGAGGGCGGCCAGGTGGCCGACGTCATCGTCGCCGTCGCGTCCATCGACCCCGTGATGGGAGGCGTCGACCGGTGACCACCACTCCTTCGGAACAGGCCACGGGCGTCAGCCTGGGCATGCCCCAACTCCCCGCCCCCGACTACCCGGCCGACGTCCGCGCCCGGCTCGACGCGGACGCCAAGGAGATCATCGCCCGCTATCCGGATGCGCGGTCCGCGCTGCTGCCCCTGCTGCACCTGGTGCAGTCGGAGGAAGGCCACGTCACGCGCACGGGCATGCGGTTCTGCGCCGAGACGCTGGGCCTGACCACCGCTGAGGTCACGGCCGTCGCGACCTTCTACACCATGTACCGGCGCAAGCCCTCCGGCGACTACCAGGTCGGCGTCTGCACCAACACCCTGTGCGCGGTCATGGGCGGCGACGCGATCTTCGACGAACTCAAGGCCCACCTCGGCGTCGGCAACGACGAGACGACCGAGGACGGCAAGATCACCCTTGAGCACATCGAGTGCAACGCCGCCTGCGACTTCGCCCCCGTGGTGATGGTCAACTGGGAGTTCTTCGACAACCAGACCCCCCAGTCCGCCAAGCGCCTCGTCGACGACCTGCGCGCGGGCGTCCCCGTCGAACCCACCCGCGGCGCGCCGATCTGCACCTACAAGGAGACCGCCCGGATCCTGGCGGGCTTCCCCGACGAGCGGCCCGGAGCCGTCGAGGCGAGCGGCGGGGCGGGCCCCGCCTCACTGATCGGACTGCGCCTGGCCAAGGGCGAGGCTCCGCAACGCCGCGTGGTCCACCCGCGCGCGGGCGGCCCGCAGGACGACGGCTCCCACGCGGGCACGAAGGACGCCGCCGAGCACCTCAGCTCGCACGACGCACCGCAGCAGACCTCGGCATCCGACCCGGCCCACCCGGCCGGACCGACCGCCGAGGAGGGGGAGTGATGACCTTGGCAGCCGAGATCGACAACGAGACCAGCCCCGAGAAGCTTCTCTCGCCGGTCCTCTCCGCCTTCTGGGACGAGGAGAAGCCCTGGACGCTGGAGACCTACCGGCGCCACGAGGGGTACGAGGGTCTGCGCAAGGCGTTCGCCATGGCCCCGGACGACCTCATCGCGTATGTGAAGGACGCGGGTCTGCGGGGCCGCGGCGGCGCCGGATTCCCCACCGGGATGAAGTGGCAGTTCATCCCGCAGGGAGACGGCAAGCCGCACTATCTAGTTGTCAACGCCGACGAGTCGGAGCCGGGGACCTGCAAGGACATCCCGCTCCTCTTCGCGAACCCGCATTCCCTCATCGAGGGGATCGTGATCGCGTGCTACGCGATCCGGTCGTCGCATGCCTTCATCTATCTGCGGGGCGAGGTCGTCCCCGTGCTGCGCAGGCTGCACGAAGCCGTCCGCGAGGCCTATGCGGCGGGCTACCTCGGCAAGAACATCCTGGGCAGCGGACTCGATCTGGAACTCACCGTGCACGCGGGCGCGGGCGCGTACATCTGCGGTGAGGAGACCGCGCTGCTCGACTCGCTCGAAGGCCGTCGAGGCCAACCGCGACTGCGTCCCCCCTTCCCTGCTGTCGCGGGCCTTTACGCATGCCCCACTGTCGTGAACAACGTCGAGTCCATCGCGTCGGTTCCCGCGATCCTCCACCGCGGAAAAGACTGGTTCAAATCGATGGGCAGCGAGAAGTCCCCGGGCTTCACGCTCTACTCGCTGAGCGGCCACGTCACGAACCCCGGCCAGTACGAGGCCCCGCTCGGCATCACGCTGCGCCAACTGCTCGACATGAGCGGCGGCATGCGCGCCGGACACCGGCTCAAGTTCTGGACGCCCGGCGGCTCCTCGACGCCGATGTTCACCGACGAACACCTCGACGTCCCCCTCGACTACGAGGGCGTGGGCGCCGCCGGATCGATGCTCGGCACCAAGGCGCTCCAGTGCTTCGACGAGACGACGTGCGTCGTACGGGCCGTCACCCGCTGGACCGAGTTCTACGCCCACGAGTCCTGCGGCAAGTGCACGCCCTGCCGTGAAGGGACGTACTGGCTGGTGCAGTTGCTCCGCGACATCGAGGCGGGCAAGGGCGTCATGGCCGACCTCGACAAGCTCAACGACATCGCCGACAACATCAACGGCAAGTCGTTCTGCGCCCTCGGCGACGGCGCGGCCTCGCCGATCTTCTCCTCGCTGAAGTACTTCCGCGAGGAGTACGAGCAGCACATCACCGGCAGGGGCTGCCCCTTCGACCCGGCCAAGTCGACTCTCTGGGCCGACCGGCCCGCCGAAAACTCGGAGGTGAACGCATGACAGTGACCACGAACAGCGCTCCCTCCGGGGGCGGTGAGGCGGCCGTCCCGCCGGAGGACCTCGTGTCGCTGACGATCGACGGCATCGACATCAGCGTCCCCAAGGGGACGCTCGTGATCCGCGCCGCCGAGCTGCTCGGCATCGAGATCCCCCGGTTCTGCGACCACCCGCTGCTCGACCCGGCGGGCGCCTGCCGCCAGTGCATCGTGGAGGTGGAGGGCCAGCGCAAGCCGATGGCGTCCTGCACCATCACCTGCACCGACGGCATGGTCGTGAAGTCGCAGCTGACCTCGCCGGTCGCCGAGAAGGCGCAGCGCGGTGTGATGGAGCTGCTGCTCATCAACCACCCGCTGGACTGCCCGGTGTGCGACAAGGGCGGTGAATGCCCCTTGCAGAACCAGGCGATGCAGGTCGGCGACCCGGACTCCCGCTTCGACGGGAAGAAGCGGACCTACGAGAAGCCGGTGCCGATCTCCACGCAGGTACTGCTCGACCGCGAGCGGTGCGTGCTGTGCGCGCGCTGCACCCGGTTCAGCAACCAGATCGCCGGCGACCCGATGATCGAGCTGATCGAGCGCGGCGCCCTCCAGCAGGTCGGCACGGGCGAGGGCGACCCCTTCGAGTCGTACTTCTCCGGGAACACCATCCAGATCTGCCCGGTCGGCGCGCTGACCTCGGCGGCGTACCGCTTCCGCTCGCGCCCCTTCGACCTGGTGTCCTCGCCGTCGGTGTGCGAGCACTGCTCGGGTGGCTGCGCGACCCGCACGGACCACCGCCGCGGCAAGGTCATGCGGCGCCTCGCCGCGGAGGACCCCGAGGTCAACGAAGAGTGGATGTGCGACAAGGGACGCTTCGCCTTCCGCTACGCCCAGCGGCCCGACCGGCTCACCCACCCCCTGGTGCGCAACGCCGCGGGTGAGCTGGAGCCCGCCAGCTGGCCCGAGGCCCTTGCCGCCGCGGCCCGTGGCCTTGCCGCCGCGCGCGGCCGGGCCGGGGTGCTGACTGGCGGCCGGCTGACCGTGGAGGACGCCTACGCGTACAGCAAGTACGCGCGCGTGGCGCTCGACACGAACGACATCGATTTCCGCGCGCGCGTGCACAGCAGCGAGGAGGCCGACTTCCTCGCGGCGCGGGTGGCCGGACGGGGCCTGGACCTCGACGGGACCGGTGTCACGTACGCGGCTCTGGAGAAGGCCCCCGCCGTCCTGCTGGTCGGCCTGGAGTCCGAGGAGGAGGCACCCGGCGTCTTCCTGCGGCTGCGCAAGGCCTGGCGCAAGCACGGCCAGCGCACCTTCTCCCTCGCCACGCACATGACCCGGGGTCTGGAGAAGGCGGGCGGCACGCTGCTGCCCGCGGCTCCCGGCACCGAGACCGAGTGGCTGGACGCGCTCGCCGGCGCGACGGTCCTCGCGGACGACGGGGCCAAGGCAGCCGAGGCGCTGCGCACTTCAGGCGCTGTCATCGTCATCGGGGAGCGGCTCGCGGCGGTGCCCGGCGGGCTCACCGCGGCCGCGCGGGCCGCGTCCGCGACCGGCGCCCAGCTGGTGTGGATCCCGCGCAGGGCGGGGGAGCGGGCCGCCGTCGAGGTGGGCGCGCTGCCGTCGCTGCTGCCCGGCGGGCGCCCGGCGACCGACCCGCGCGCGCGGGACGAGGTCGCGGCCGCCTGGGGCGTCGCCGAACTCCCGCACCGCTACGGCCGCGACACCGGACAGATCGTCGAGGCCGCCGCGACCGGTGAACTCGGCGCGCTGCTCGTCGCGGGCGTCGAGGTGGCCGACCTGCCCGACCCGGCACGCGCGCGTGAGGCGCTCGACGCGGTGGGCTTCCTGGTCTCGCTGGAGCTGCGGCCCAGCGAGGTGACGGAGCGTGCGGACGTCGTTCTTCCGGTGGCCGCGGTCGCGGAGAAGCCGGGCACGTTCCTCAACTGGGAGGGCCGTGCGCGCATGTTCGACGCCGCGCTCAAGCCGGACCACATGACGCGCAGGCTGGCGCCCACCGACGCGCGTGTGCTCCACATGCTCGCCGACGCCGGTGACATCCACCTCGGACTGCCCGACCTGGTGACGCTCCGCCGCGAGCTGGATCGGCTCGGCGGCTGGGACGGGTCGTACGCGGGCGAGCCCCGCGAGACGGCGGCACAGCCGCCGCGGCCCGCCTCCGGAGAGGCCGTCCTGGCCGGTCACCGGCTGCTGCTCGACCAGGGCCGCCTCCAGGACGGCGACGAGGCGCTGGCCGGTACGCGGCACGCCGCCCACGCGCGCGTGTCGGCGGCCACGGCGGCAGAGGCGGGCGTGAAGGACGGCGACCTCCTCGCGGTCACCGGCCCCGCCGGTTCGACCGCGCTGCCGCTCCAGGTCACGGAGATGCCCGACCGGGTGGTCTGGCTGCCGCTGAACTCGACTGGGGGAGGCGTCACTTCGGACACCGGTGCCCGCCCCGGCGATCTCGTCCGTATCGGCCCGGCGGTCCTGCCGGAGCCCATCGAGGCCCCGGAGGTGACGTCGTGACGCACACCGTGGTGCCGCTTGCGGCGGAAGACCTGTCCATGTTCGGCCGCGACCCCTGGTGGCTGATCGCCCTCAAGGCGGTCTTCTGCTTCGCGTTCCTGATGGTGACGGTCCTCTTCTCCATCGTGTGGGAGCGCAAGGTCGTCGCGTGGATGCAGCTGCGCATCGGCCCCAACCGGCATGGCCCGTGGGGCATGCTCCAGTCCCTCGCCGACGGCATCAAGCTGATGCTGAAGGAAGACGTCATCGTCAAGCGCGCGGACAAGGTGGTCTACGTCCTCGCGCCGATCGTCGCGGCGATCCCGGCCTTCATGGCGATCGCCGTGATCCCCTTCGGGCCCGCGGGCAACGAAGTCTCGATCTTCGGCCAGCGCACGACGATGCAGCTCACCGACCTGCCGATCGCGATGCTGTACATCCTCGCGGTCGCCTCCGTCGGCATCTACGGCATCGTGCTCGCGGGTTGGAGTTCCGGATCCACCTATCCGCTCCTCGGCGGTCTGCGCTCCTGCGCGCAGATGATCTCGTACGAGATCGCGATGGGCGCGGCGTTCGCCTCCGTCTTCCTCTACTCCGGGTCGATGTCGACCTCGGCGATCGTGGAGGCGCAGGCCGACCGCTGGTACGTCCTCCTGCTGCCGGTGTCGTTCCTCATCTACATCGTGACGATGATCGGTGAGACCAACCGCGCGCCGTTCGACATGCCGGAGTCCGAGGGTGACCTCGTCGGCGGCTTCAACACCGAGTACTCCTCCATCAAGTTCGCGCTGTTCATGCTGGCCGAGTACGTCAACATGGTCACCGTCTCGGCGGTCTCCGTCACGCTCTTCCTGGGCGGTTGGCGGGCCCCGTATCCGATCAGCACCTTCTGGGAGGGCGCGAACCACGGCTGGTGGCCGATGCTCTGGTTCGTGATCAAGGTCCAGCTGCTGCTGTTCTTCTTCATCTGGCTGCGCGGCACGCTGCCACGCGTCCGCTACGACCAGCTGATGAAGCTCGGCTGGAAGGTCCTCATCCCGGTCTCGGTCGTCTGGCTGATGCTCGTCGCCACGGTCAGGGCGATGCGGAACGAGGACTACGACTTCACCTCGATCGCGCTCTATGTGGGCGGCGGGGTCATCGCGCTTCTGTTGCTCTCCGTGGTCGTCGACATCTTCCGCGACAAGCGGGAGAAGGAGGCCGCCGCCGAGGAGAAGCCGGTCGCCTTCGACCCGATGGCGGGCGGATTCCCGGTGCCGCCACTGCCCGGCCAGAGCCTGCCGCCCGTCCCGCGCCGACGCTCGCGCCAGGAGCGGGAGCTGATTGTCAGTGGTGGGTCGGATACTCAAAGTGACGGAAGTCGAAGTGGTGGAACCCCAAGTGACGGAAAGGAGGCGTCCGATGGCTGAGCCGAACAACGAATCACCGGCATCGCCGGATTCACCCCACGAGTCGAACCAATCGAAGCAGGGGTTCCAGAACCCTGTCGCGGGCTTCGGCGTGACCTTCAAGGCCATGTTCAAGAAGCGGCTGACCGAGCAGTATCCGGAGCAGCAGAAGATCACCGCTCCCCGCTTCCACGGCAGGCACCAGCTGAACCGCCATCCGGACGGCCTGGAGAAGTGCGTCGGCTGCGAGCTGTGCGCCTGGGCCTGCCCCGCCGACGCCATCTACGTGGAGGGCGCGGACAACACGGAGGAGGAGCGGTACTCCCCCGGTGAGCGGTACGGCCGCGTCTACCAGATCAACTACGCCCGCTGCATCCTGTGCGGCCTGTGCATCGAGGCGTGCCCCACGCGCGCGTTGACGATGACGAACGAGTTCGAGCTGGCCGACAGCAGCCGCGAGAGCCTCATCTACACCAAGGAGCAGCTGCTCGCCGGGCTCGAGGAGGGCATGGTCGAAAGTCCGCACTCGATCTTCCCGGGCATGGACGAGCAGGACTACTACCGAGGCCTGGTGACCGAGGCCGCTCCCGGGACGGTTCCCCAAGTGGCCCTCTCCAAGGGGGAGACGCCCCAGGAGGCGGCCTCCGACTTCGGGGACGGCGAACCGGCCTCCGGGAAGGTGGCCGGCGGGCCGGGGTCGGAGAAGGTGATCCGCCGATGACGCAGCTCGCCGCCTACACCACCTCCACGGGCGAGGCCTTCCAGTTCTGGATCCTCGGCACGGTCGCCGTGATCGGCGCCCTGTGCACGATCCTCATGAAGAAGGCCGTGCACAGCGCGCTCTGCCTCGCCGGGACCATGATCATCCTGGCGGTCTTCTACCTCGCCAACGGCGCGTACTTCCTGGGCATCGTCCAGATCGTCGTCTACACCGGCGCGATCATGATGCTCTTCCTCTTCGTGGTCATGCTCGTCGGCGTCACCGCCGCCGACTCCCTGAAGGAGACCATCAAGGGGCAGCGCTGGCTGGCCGCCCTGTGCGGCCTCGGCTTCGCGGTACTGCTCTTCGCGGGCATCGGGAACGCCTCGGTGAAGGAGTTCAACGGCCTCGGCAAGGCGAACGCCGGCGGCAATGTGGAGGGCCTCGCGGGGCTCATCTTCACCAAGTACGTCTTCGCCTTCGAGATCACCGGTGCGCTGCTCATCACCGCCACGGTCGGCGCGATGGTGCTCACCCACCGGGAGCGCACGGAGCGCGCCAAGACCCAGCGCGAGCGGTCCGAGGAGCGGGTGCGCGAGGGCAAGCACCTGCCGCCGCTCCCCGCCCCCGGGGTGTACGCCCGGCACAACGCCGTGGACATCGCGGGCCTGCTCCCGGACGGCACCCCGTCGGAGCTGACGGTCAACAAGACCCTGCGCGAGCGCGGCCAGATCCGTGACGTGTCGAGCGAGGCCCTGGACGACCTGCGGGCGCTGGAGCAGCGCTCCGCCGACCGGCTGGAGCGGCCCGACCTGCGCGGCACCGGCAGCGGGCGGACCGAGGAGGCGTCGAAGTGAACCCCGTCAACTACCTCTATCTCGCCGCCCTGTTGTTCGCGATCGGCGCGAGCGGCGTACTCATCAGGCGGAACGCGATCGTGGTCTTCATGTGCATCGAGCTGATGCTCAACGCCTGCAACCTCGCGTTCGTCGCCTTCTCCCGGATGCACGGCAACCTCGACGGCCAGATCATCGCCTTCTTCACGATGGTCGTCGCCGCCGCGGAGGTCGTGGTCGGGCTCGCGATCATCGTGTCGCTCTTCCGTTCCCGCCACTCGGCCTCGGTCGACGACGCCAGCCTGATGAAGCTGTAAGGGGCTGAAAGTGGAGAACCTGATTGCGCTGCTCGTCGCGGCGCCTCTGCTCGGAGCGGCCGTACTGCTGTGCGGCGGGCGGGTGTTGGACCGCGCGGGCCACTGGCTCGGCACGCTGCTGGCGGCCGCCTCCTTCGTCGTGGCCGTGGTGCTCTTCTCGGACATGCTGGGCAAGGGCGCCGAGGAGCGGGCCCTGTCGCAGCACCTGTTCAGCTGGATCCCCGTCGAGGGCTTCCAGGCGGACGTCGCCTTCCAGCTCGACCAGCTGTCGATGACGTTCGTCCTGCTGATCTCCGGCGTCGGCACCCTGATCCACATCTACTCCATCGGGTACATGGAGCACGACGAGCGGCGCCGCCGCTTCTTCGGCTACCTGAACCTCTTCCTCGCGGCGATGCTCCTCCTCGTCCTCGCCGACAACTACCTCCTCCTGTACGTCGGCTGGGAGGGCGTCGGTCTCGCCTCGTACCTCCTGATCGGCTTCTGGCAGCACAAGCCCAGCGCCGCCACCGCCGCGAAGAAGGCCTTCCTGGTCAACCGCGTCGGCGACATGGGCCTGTCGATCGCGATCATGCTGATGTTCACCACCTTCGGGACGTTCGCCTTCGGGCCCGTCCTGGAGGCGACGGGTGAGACCGGCGAGGGCAAGCTCACCGCCATCGGCCTGATGCTGCTGCTCGCCGCGTGCGGCAAGTCCGCGCAGGTGCCGCTCCAGTCCTGGCTCGGTGACGCGATGGAGGGCCCGACCCCGGTCTCGGCCCTCATCCACGCCGCCACGATGGTGACCGCAGGTGTCTACCTCATCGTCCGCTCCGGAGCGATCTTCAACGGCGCCCCGGACGCACAGCTCGCCGTCACGGTCGTCGGAGCGGTCACGCTCCTGTTCGGTGCGATCGTCGGTTGCGCGAAGGACGACATCAAGAAGGCCCTCGCGGGCTCGACGATGTCCCAGATCGGCTACATGATCCTGGCCGCCGGCCTCGGCCCCATCGGCTACGTCTTCGCGATCATGCACCTGGTGACGCACGGCTTCTTCAAGGCGGGGCTCTTCCTCGGCGCCGGATCGGTCATGCACGGCATGAACGACGAGGTGGACATGAGGAAGTACGGCGGCCTCAGGAAGTACATGCCGGTCACCTTCGTCACCTTCGGGCTCGGCTATCTCGCGATCATCGGCTTCCCTGGCCTGTCCGGCTTCTTCTCCAAGGACAAGATCATCGAGGCGGCGTTCGCCAAGGGCGGCACGGAGGGCTGGATCCTCGGGTCGGTGGCGCTCCTCGGCGCGGCCATCACCGCGTACTACATGACGCGCGTAATGCTCATGACCTTCTTCGGGGACAAGCGCTGGCAGCCGGACGCCGACGGCAACGAACCGCACCCCCACGAGTCGCCCACATCCATGACGATCCCGATGATCGTCCTCGCCTTCGGGTCGGTCTTCGCGGGCGGCTTCTTCAGCATCGGCGACCGCTTCACGCACTGGCTGGAGCCGGTCACCCGCCACGACCACGGCGACTCCCCGCTGAGCGCCGCCACGGTCACCGGAGCCACCATGGTCGTCCTGGTCATCGGCGTCGCCCTGGCCTACGTCCAGTACGGGCGCAGGCCCGTCCCGGTCACCGCCCCGCGCGGCTCGCTGCTCACCCGGGCCGCCCGCCGCGACCTCCTCCAGGACGACTTCAACCACGTCGTCCTGGTGCGCGGCGGCGAGCACCTCACGCGCTCCCTGGTGTACGTCGACCACACCCTGGTCGACGGGGTCGTCAACGGCACGGCGGCCTCGATGGGCGGCCTCTCCGGACGGCTGCGCAAACTCCAGAACGGCTACGCCCGCTCCTACGCGGTCTCGATGTTCGGCGGCGCTGCGGTACTCATCGCGGCGACCCTGCTGATGAGGGCGGTCTGATACCGATGTCCTTTCCTCTGCTGACAGCGACGGCGGCGCTGCCCGCGGTCGGCGCGATCGCCACGGCAGCCGTTCCGGCCGCCCGGCGGTCCGCCGCCAAGTGGCTCGCGCTGCTCGTCTCACTCGCCACGCTGGCCCTGGCCGTGACCGTGCTCGTGCGGTTCGACCCGGACGGCGACCGCTATCAACTCACCGAGTCACGCGCGTGGATCGCGGACTTCGGGGTCCGGTACGAACTGGGGGTCGACGGCATCGGCGTCGCGCTCATCGGACTCACCGCGCTGCTGATCCCGTTCATCATCCTGGCGGGGTGGCACGACGCCGATCCCCTCGAAACCAAGTCGTCCCGGTGGCGGCCGACGCAGGGCTTCTTCGCCCTGATCCTGGCCGTCGAGGCGATGGTGATCATCTCCTTCGAGGCCACCGACGTCTTCCTCTTCTACATCTTCTTCGAAGCCATGCTCATCCCGATGTACTTCCTCATCGGCGGCTTCGGGGACCGCGCCCACGCGGGCAGCGACGAGAACGCCTCGGCGCAACGCAGTTACGCGGCAGTGAAGTTCCTGCTCTACAACCTCGTCGGCGGCCTCATCATGCTGGCCGCGGTGATCGGGCTCTACGTAGTGGCGGGGAACTTCTCGCTCCAGGAGATCGCCGAGGCCCGCGCCAACGGCACGCTCGACATGGCGACCAGCACCGAGCGGTGGCTCTTCCTCGGCTTCTTCTTCGCCTTCGCGGTGAAGGCGCCGCTGTGGCCGCTGCACACCTGGCTGCCGAACGCGATGGGGGAGTCCACGGCCCCGGTCGCCGTGCTGATCACGGCGGTGGTCGACAAGGTCGGCACGTTCGCGATGCTGCGGTTCTGCCTCGGGCTCTTCCCGGAGGCGAGCAAGTGGGCGACGCCCGTCATCGTCGTACTCGCACTGATCAGCATCATCTACGGCGCGCTGCTCGCGGTCGGCCAGCGCGACATCAAGCGCCTGGTGGCGTACGCGTCGATCTCGCACTTCGGGTTCATCGTGCTCGGCATCTTCGCGATGACCTCGCAGGGCCAGTCGGGCGCGACGCTCTACATGGTCAACCATGGAATCTCGACCGCCGCGCTGATGCTGGTGGCCGGTTTCCTGATCTCGCGGCGCGGCTCGCGTCTGATTGCCGACTACGGAGGGGTGCAGAAAGTCGCCCCGGTGCTCGCGGGCACCTTCCTGATCGGCGGCCTGGCCACGCTCTCGCTGCCGGGGCTCGCGCCCTTCGTGAGTGAATTCCTCGTCCTGGTCGGCGCGTTCGCGCGCTATCCGGTGGCCGGGATCGTCGCGACCCTCGGTATCGTGCTCGCCGCGCTCTACACCCTCGTCCTCTACCAGCGGACGATGACGGGCCCCGTGAAGCCGGAGGTCTCGGCCATGCCGGACCTGCGGGTGCGTGAACTGCTCGTCGTCGCCCCGCTGATCGCGCTCCTGATCGGCCTCGGGGTCTACCCGAAGCCGCTCACCGAGCTGGTGAACCCGGCGGTCAAGCACACCATGTCCGACGTACAGCAGAAGGACCCCGAGCCCGAGGTGGAGGCGGCCAAGTGAGCGCATCAGCCGTCCACAGCCTGTGGACAATGGCCGCCGATCCGATCGACAAGATCGACGCGCCCAAGATCGAGTACGGGCAGTTGTCGCCGACGTTGATCGTCATCGGCGCGGCCGTCCTCGGAGTGCTCATCGAAGCCTTCGTCCCGCGCAAGTCCCGTTACTACGTCCAGCTGTTCGTGACCGTCGTAGCCCTCACCGCGGCCTTCGCCGCCGTGGTCGGGCTCGCGGCCCGCGGATTCGGTACGACGAAGGCGCAGATCGCGGCGATGGGCGCGATCGCGGTCGACGGACCCGCGCTCTTCCTCCAGGGCACCATCCTGCTCGCCGGGCTCGTCGCCGTCTTCACCTTCGCGGAGCGGCGGCTCGACCCGGTGACGCACGGCAACCGCGTGGACTCCTTCGTCGCGCAGGCCGGGGCCGTGCCGGGCAGCGAGGGCGAACAGGCCGCCACGAAGGCCGGGTTCACCACCACCGAGGTGTTCCCGCTGGCGCTCTTCGCCATCGGCGGCATGCTCGTCTTCCCCGCGGCGAACGACCTCCTGACGCTCTTCATCGCGCTGGAGGTCTTCTCCCTGCCGCTGTACCTGCTGTGCGCGCTTGCCCGCCGCAAGCGCCTCATGTCGCAGGAAGCCGCCGTCAAGTACTTCCTGCTCGGCGCGTTCGCCTCCGCGTTCACGCTCTTCGGCATCGCGCTCCTGTACGGGTACGCGGGCTCGGTGTCGTACGCGACGATCGCGAACGTCGTCGAGGGCGACATCTCGACGATGGACCCGGCCCTCGCCGACACCATGGGCAATGACGCGCTGCTACTGATCGGCGTCGCGATGGTCGTCATGGGGCTGCTCTTCAAGGTGGGCGCGGTGCCGTTCCACATGTGGACCCCCGACGTCTACCAGGGAGCGCCGACTCCGGTCACCGGCTTCATGGCGGCGGCGACGAAGGTGGCCGCGTTCGGCGCCCTCCTGCGCCTGCTGTACGTGGTCCTGCCGGGCCTGCGCTGGGACTGGCGGCCGGTCATGTGGGGCATCGCGATCATCACGATGCTGGGCGGCGCGATCGTCGCCATCACGCAGACCGACATCAAGCGGCTCCTCGCGTACTCGTCCATCGCCCACGCGGGCTTCATCCTCGCCGGTGTCGTGGCCACCACCCCGGACGGCGTCTCCTCGGTGCTCTTCTACCTGGCGGCGTACTCCTTCGTGACGATCGGCGCCTTCGCCGTGGTCACCCTGGTGCGCGACGCGGGGGGCGAGGCCACGCACCTGTCGAAGTGGGCGGGGCTCGGGCGCAGGTCTCCCTTGGTCGCCGCGGTCTTCGCGGTCTTCCTGCTGGCCTTCGCGGGCATCCCGCTGACCTCCGGGTTCACCGGGAAGTTCGCGGTCTTCAAGGCGGCGGCGGAGGGCGGCGCGGGCGCGCTGGTCGTGGTCGGTGTGCTGTCGTCGGCGATCGCCGCGTTCTTCTACATCCGTGTGATCGTGCTCATGTTCTTCAGCGAGCCCAAGGCGGACGGCCCCACGGTCGCCGTGCCCTCGCCGCTGACCATGACGGCGATCGGCGTGGGTGTCGCGGTGACGCTGGTGCTCGGTGTGGCCCCGCAGTACTTCCTGGATCTGGCGGGGCAGGCGGGGGTCTTCGTCCGGTAACCCGCCCGTTCGTCTGTGTGTCGCGTCTGTGTGTCGCCCGCCCGGCATCCCGATCTGGGGATGCCGGGCGGTGGCCTGTGGATAACTTCTCGGGCTGTCGGTGCGGGGCCCTATCGTGGGGGCAGTGGTCGGGGCAGCGACCGGAGCGGTGACCGAGGCAGGACGTACGGCGGGGGACAGGGCGATGGATGGGACCAAGGGCATGAGCGAGGTGACGGCTTCGGTATCGGCGCCGGGCGGAGCGACCGGGACGATGACCGGCGGGGTGACGCAGAGCGACGCGCTGCGCACGCTCCACCGCGTCTTCGGGTACGACGCCTTCCGCGGCGAGCAGGAAGCGGTCATCGACCACGTGGTGGCCGGCGGTGACGCCGTCGTCCTCATGCCCACCGGCGGCGGCAAGTCCCTCTGCTATCAGATCCCGGCCCTGGTCAGACCGGGCACGGGCGTGGTGGTGTCCCCGCTCATCGCACTCATGCAGGACCAGGTGGACGCGCTGCGGGCGGCCGGTGTCCGCGCCGGGTTCATCAACTCCACGCAGGACTTCGACGAGCGGCGCGTGATGGAGGCCGAGTTCCTCGCGGGCGAGCTGGACGTGCTCTATCTCGCTCCGGAGCGGCTGCGCCTGGACGCCACCCTGGACCTCCTCTCGCGCGGCAAGATCTCCGTCTTCGCCATCGACGAGGCACACTGCGTCGCGCAGTGGGGGCACGACTTCCGGCCCGACTACCTGGCGCTCTCCGTGCTCGGCCAGCGCTGGCCGGACGTCCCGCGCATCGCGCTGACGGCGACGGCCACGCACGCCACGCACCGGGAGATCACCGAGCGGCTCGGCATGCCGGACGCCAAGCACTTCGTGGCGAGCTTCGACCGGCCCAACATCCAGTACCGCATCGTGCCCAAGGCCGAGCCGAAGAAGCAGCTCCTGTCCTTCCTGAAGGAGGAGCACGCGGGCGACGCCGGCATCGTCTACTGCCTCTCGCGGAACTCGGTGGAGAAGACCGCCGAGTTCCTGTGCCACAACGGCATCGAGGCGGTCCCGTACCACGCGGGGCTCGACGGCGGCACACGCGCGCGCCACCAGTCCCGCTTCCTGCGGGAGGAAGGCCTCGTCGTCTGCGCCACGATCGCCTTCGGCATGGGCATCGACAAGCCGGACGTCCGCTTCGTCGCCCACCTCGACCTGCCCAAGTCGGTCGAGGGGTACTACCAGGAGACGGGCCGCGCGGGCCGCGACGGCCTGCCCTCGACGGCCTGGATGGCGTACGGCCTTCAGGACGTCGTCCAGCAGCGCAAGCTGATCCAGGGCGGCGAGGGCGACGAGGCGTTCCGGCGCCGGGCCGCCTCCCACCTGGACTCGATGCTGGCGCTCTGCGAGACCGCGCGCTGCCGCCGGGCCCAGCTGCTGACGTACTTCGGCCAGGAGGCGCCGCAGTCGTGCGGGAACTGCGACACGTGCCTCGCCCCGCCCGAGACCTGGGACGGCACGGTCGCGGCGCAGAAGGTGCTCTCCACGGTGGTGCGCCTTCAGCGTGAGCGCGGCCAGAAGTTCGGCGCGGGCCAGATCATCGACATCCTGCTCGGCAAGAAGACCGCGAAGGTCATCCAGTTCGACCACGACCAGCTCTCGGTCTTCGGCATCGGCGAGGAGCTGGCCGAGGCCGAATGGCGGGGTGTGGTGCGGCAGTTGCTGGCGCAGGGCCTGCTCGCGGTCGAGGGGGAGTACGGCACGCTGGTGCTCACCGAGACGAGCGGTTCCGTCCTCGGCCGGGAGCGCGAGGTGCGGCTGCGCAAGGAGCCGAAGCGGGCCCCGGCCGCGCGGGCCGCGAAGGGTGAGCGCAAGGCGAAGGCGGCGGCAGCGGTCGCCGAGCTGCCCCCGGAGGCGGTGCCGGTCTTCGAGGCGCTGCGTGCCTGGCGCGGCGCCCAGGCCAAGGAGCAGGGCGTCCCCGCCTATGTGATCTTCCACGACGCGACGCTGCGCGAGATCGCCACACTGCGGCCCACGTCTGTGGGGGACCTCGCGGGCATCAGCGGGGTGGGCGAGAAGAAGCGGGCGACGTATGGCGAGGGGGTGGTCGGGGTCGTCGCGGAGTTCGCGGGTGCGGGCGGGGCGCCCGGAGGGGATGTGCCGCCCGCCGGGGAGGCTTCCCCCGGTGGCCCGCGGTCGGCGGCGCCGGGCGGGGACGCCGAGTTGGGCTGGGGGGACGAGGAGGAGCCGGACTGGACGTCCTGAGGTCGGCCCTGGCAGCTGTCGTGACGGGGCGGACTTGGCGGGCAGGGTTGGCAGGGCCGCCTTGACGGTGCCGCCTTCACGGGCCGCCTTCACGGGCCGACTGGGCGGGAGGGCGGTCCTGGCCGCGGGGCCGTGGTGTCCGCGGGCCGTGCTGGTCGCGGGGCCGCCCGGGCCGCAGGCCGTGCTGGTCGCGGGAGGAGCTGTCGCGGGGCCGTGCTGGTCGCGGGCCGTCCGGGCCGCGGGGCCGTGCTGGCCGCGGGGTGGCGCCGGGCTCGGCGGCGCCGCCCCGCGAAGGGATCGCGCCGCGAGGTGGCTCTATCGCGCCGCCCCGCGACCGAATCGCCGCGAGGTGGTTCTACCGCGCCCGCGCCGCCACGATCCGGCCCGTCACCTCGCCGAGGCCCACCTTGGTGCCGTCCGGCCCCGGGGCCCACGCCGAGAGCGTGACCTCGTCGCCGTCCTCCAGGAACGTCCGCTTGCCGTCGGGGAGTTCGAGGGGGTCCCGGCCGTTCCAGGTGATCTCAATCAGTGAGCCGTACTGACCGGCCGAGGG
Organism: Streptomyces sp. NRRL S-920; assembly: GCF_000717945.1. Lineage (NCBI taxonomy): Bacteria > Bacillati > Actinomycetota > Actinomycetes > Kitasatosporales > Streptomycetaceae > Streptomyces > Streptomyces sp. NRRL S-920. Next base: position 175,147 of record NZ_JODF01000016.1, on the reverse strand, counting down.
GCCGCTGACCGTGCCCGAGCCGTACAGGTCACCGGTGCGCAGGGAGGCGCCGTTGACCGTCATGTGCGCGAGCTGCTGCGCGGCCGTCCAGTACACGGTGGAGAAGGGCGGCTCGGAGATGACGTGGCCGTTGAGTGTGACCGTCATGCGCAGGTCGTAGCCGCCGGGCTCATCCGTGGCCGACTCGGCGGAGTCGTCCAGGTAGGGCAGCAGCTGGTGCGTGCGCTCCGGGGGCGCGACCCGGGCCGCGTCCAGTGCGTCGAGAGGGGTGATCCAGGCGGAGACCGAGGTGGCGAAGGACTTGCCGAGGAACGGGCCGAGAGGGACGTACTCCCAGGCCTGGATGTCGCGCGCCGACCAGTCGTTGAGGAGGGTGAGGCCGAAGACGTGCTCGCGGAAGTCGGCGAGGGGCACGGGAGTTCCGTGCGTCGAGGGGGCGCCGACCACGAAGCCGACCTCCGCCTCGATGTCGAGGCGGACCGAGGGGCCGAAGACGGGGGCGGCGTCGGAGGGTGCCTTGCGCTGGCCCGAGGGGCGCACCACGTCCGTCCCGGAGACCACGACGGTGCCGGACCGGCCGTGGTAACCGATGGGCAGGTGCTTCCAGTTGGGGGTGAGCGGCGTCGGCGAGTCCGGGCGGAACATCCTGCCCAGGTTCGTCGCGTGGTTCTCCGAGGCGTAGAAGTCGACGTAGTCCGCTACCTCGAACGGCAGGTGCAGGGTGACGTCGGAGAGGGGGTGCAGCAGGGGGCGTACGGAATCCCGGTAGGACGGGACGGTCACCCACGCCGTCAGGGCGCGCCGCACGTCGGACCAGGCGGTGCGGCCCGCGGAGAGGAGAGCGTTCAGGGTGGGCCGGGCGAGGAGGGACACGTAGGGGGAGCCGAGCGCGGCGGCGGCGGCGCCCGCGTCCAGGACGTACGAGCCGAGTCGTACGCCGACCCTGCGCTGGTCGGTGCGCTCCCCGGCCAGGGAGAACACGCCGTAGGGGAGGTTGTGCGGTCCGAAGGGATCGCCCTCGGGCAGGCCGAAGGGGTCGCCCTCGGAGAGGCCGATGGAGTCGCTCTCGGGGAGGCCGGGGGTGTCACCGGCGGCCGGGTCGAGCGGGGTCTGCTCGGACATGCGTACCTGCCTCGCTTTCCATAGGGGTGTGCCACACGTTACGTGTGTAGTCCCCTGTTTCGGCAGTGCCTAAAGAGTTCGTAATGTCCGGATAGGCCTTACTGGAGGGGGCAATTAGGCCTTTAGCGTCTTTTGCCTCAGCGTTTCTTGGTGGACACGGGCGGGGTGGGTCTTCCCTTCGGTGAACTCCCCTGGTGGCAACCGAAGTTCCGCACCGGGCCGTCCTTCGGTAGGGCCTGGTCATGTACGCGATCAGCTACCACGCCAGCCTGTACCGCCGTCTGCCGCCGCAGGCGCGGCACTTCCTGGTCCGGCACTTCCTGGTCCGGCGCGTCCTGGGGCCGCTCGGCGCGTGGTGGCTGCGGGGCCGCTACTGCATCGGCAACGCCCTGCGCGCCCGCCTCGCGGTGAGCCGCGGCACGCCGAGGCTGGGCGCGGGCTGTGCCTCGTCCATACCGGGCCCATCCTTCACCGGCATGCTGGCGGTGCGTCGTAGGGGCCGGTGATGCGGTTGGTGTGGGGCACACGGTTCGCGTCACCGAGGCCGGGGGACGGGCATGTGCGCGGGTGTTGGGGTGAGGGTGCCGCTCGGGCGTGCGGGTGAGGGTGCCGTTCGGGCATGCAGGTGAGGGTGCCGCTCGGTGCGGAGAACTGGCTGACGGAAGCTCCGTGTCGAACCACAGTGCCGGACCACTGCGCCGGACCACCGTGCCGGACCACTGTGCCGGACCACTGCGCCGGATCACCGGGCTACCGGACCCCCTCGATGAGCTTCCTCAAGGCCTCGTCGCCCGTCTCCGCCAGAAACTCCACGTTGTCCATGCCGGCATGGACGGTGCCGTCCACGGCCATGCCGAGGTAGGAGACACCGCGGCCGATCCCGCCGATGGGGTAGAGGTACTTCCCCGCCCGCTCGCCCAGGTCGTCGAAGATCTCGCAGTCCCACTCGGCCACCAGTGGATCGAGCCGGAACGGAGAGCGCGCTGCCGTCCGCCCGGGGCCGCGCTGGTGGATCTCCAGACCGCCGAACTCCCGCAGGAAGCCCCGCGCGGCCTCGTGGATCTCGAAGTCCTCGTCGGCCGCGTGCAGTCTCCGCTCCCACTCCTCCGTGGAGACGGACCGGCCGGGGCACCACCCCGCGAGCCTCAGTACGCGGTCGGTCTCGGCGGACCACCGGGTCCCGATCTCCGCGCTCAGGTCGTGCGCGGAGCTGTGGGGGAGCACGAGGTGGCCCCCCACCAGGACGAACGGCAGCGGGGCATCGGTGCGGCGCTCCATCACGAGCTTCTCCACGGCGTCGTAGCCGTTGTCCGCGAGCAGCTCGGCGCGGTCGGTGCCGACATACACCGCGCCGTTCGCGGCCATGCCCAGATAGCTGTCACCGTTGTCCGCCCGGCCGATGGGGCAGAGGTCCTCCCCGGCCGTGTCGCTGAACCTGGCGAAGGCCTCGATCTCCATCGGTACGGAGAGCGGATCGAAGCGGTACGGCGACTGAGGCATGACCGGTCCTGGCGTCCACTCGTCGGTCCGTAGCCCGCCGAACTCGGCGAGGAACCGCCGGGCCGCCTCATGGACCGGGAAACCGCGCTCCCGCAGCTCGCTCTCCCACTCCGGCCGGAGAACCCAGCGGTCCGGATCCCAGCCGGATGACCGGAGTACACGTTTGGTCAACGCGGACCATCGGGAGCGGAGTTCGGGCCCGCCGCCCTTTCCGGTACCCGTTCTCCCGTACGTTCCCGCGTCCCCGCCCCCGCCCTCGCCCTCGCCCTCGCCCGACACGAGCCTGTCCAACGCCTCGCCGAGGGACGGCGCGAGCAGCCGCACGCTCTCCCGGCCGATGTAGACCGCTCCACTCGGAGCCACGCCCACGCCGTCACCACGGTCCGTGGCGCCGACGGGGTAGAGGTACGCCGGTGAGCCCTCGCCCGGCACGTCGAAGACCTTGTCGTCCCAGTCGGCCGTGAGCGGGTCGATCCGGAACCGTCCGGCGTCCCCCGCGACGACCAGGCCCCCGAACTCGGCCAGGAACCCCCGGGCCGCCGCGGACATGTCGATCCCGCCGCGTCCCAGCAGCGCCCGCCGCCACTCCTCGGTGGACACCTCACGGCCGGGGTGCCAGCCCGCCTTACGCAAGATCTGCTCGGTCCCTGCGGACCAATACCGCGTCCTGTCGTTCATGGGCCACCAGTGCGAGTCGTATCCGAGAGGGGCGTCGGCTGTTACGGCGTCCCTCGGATGAGCTTCTCCAGGGCGCCGTCGGGGCTGTCCGCCAAAAGGCTCAGGTAGTCCGTTCCTACGTAGACCGCACCACCTGGGGCCATGCCCAAGTAGAAGTTTCGGTGATCCGCCATTCCGAGGGGAAAGAGGTCGGCGCCGGCCTCCTCGCTCAGCTCTTCGAAGATCACGCTGTCCCACTTGGCCAGGAGCGGATCCAACTGGAACTGACGCCAGCCCTTGGCGTGGTCCGGCTCCCTGATGACCTCCAAGCCGCCGAACTCAGCAAGGAAGCGGCGGGCCGCCTCATGAATGTCAAAGTCGGCCGCTTCGAGCAGTACGGATTCCCACTGTGCTGTGGGAACCGAGCGGCCCGGGCTCCATCCCGCTCTCCGCAGCACGCGGTCGGTCACCGCGGACCAACGCCGTGGTTTCTCATCACTCATCTCTAGCTCACCGCTCTGATGCTGAGTCGTCCAAGTCGGAAGTCATGCAGGTCCTTGGCGAGCTTGCGCACCCGGTGCGGATCACCCGGTGCGATCACCCGATGCGGATCACCCGGCGTCGGGCCCCCGGCTCGCGCGCCCCGCCAAGTCCGTTCTGCGGAATGAGAGGTTCCACTTTCTGGTGAACCCTGATGGCTCCCACCTCCCTCCTCCCGCACGGGCCTTGCCAAGCCGCTTCCGGCGCGGCTCAGGATCCGTATTCTCTGGATCATGGCCGCTCCCCTCGCATATGCACTTATCGCCACTGACCTGGACGGGACGCTGCTGCGCGGCGACGACACGGTTTCGGACCGGTCGCGGCGGGCGCTGGCCGCCGCGGGTGAGGGGGGCGCGCGGCACCTCGTGGTGACGGGGCGGCCCGCGCCGCGCGTGCGGTCGCTTCTCGGCGATCTCGGCTATGCCGGTCTCGCCGTCTGCGGGCAGGGGGCGCAGCTCTACGACGCCGGGGCGCACCGCATGGTGTGGTCGGTGACGCTCGACCGCGAGCTGGCCGAGGTCGCGCTCGGGAAGATCGAGGCGGAGGTCGGGCAGGTCTTCGCGGCCGTCGACCAGGACGGCGTCGACGGCCTCACGCTGATCGAGCCCGGCTACGAGATGCCGCACCCCACGCTCCCCGCGGTCCGCGTGCCCGGACGTGACGTGCTCTGGGAGGTGCCCATCAGCAAGGTGCTTGTCCGGCATCCGACGTTGACGGACGACGAGTTGGCGGAGGTGGCGCGCGGGGCGGTCGACTCGCTCGCCACGGTGACGATGTCGGGGCCCGGCACCGTGGAGCTGCAACCGTGCGGGGTGACCAAGGCGACCGGCCTCGCGCTGGCCGCCGGGCGCATGGGCCTGACGGCCGCCGACACGGTCGCCTTCGGTGACATGCCGAACGACATCCCCATGTTCCGGTGGGCGGCCCACGGCGTGGCGATGGCCAACGCCCACAGCGAACTCAAGGCGGTGGCGGACGAATTGACCCGGTCGAACGAGGAGGACGGGGTCGCGGTCTTCCTGGAGGGGTTACTCGCGGCCGCCCAGGGCGCCACGGACGCCCGGAGCTGAGGGCGCCCACGGCTCGTTCGTCGACGCGCGGGTGGAGCAACGCGGCCGGCACGGCGAGGGGGCGTACACCTAGGCCAGAGCGCGCCCGGTCGTGGCCAGCTCCCGTAGGGCGGAAGCGAGTTGCCGGGCGCGCGCGCCGGGCGTGTCGACCCGCCCGATTCCGTGATCGCGCCATTCCCGGCTCGCGCCCGCCGGGTCTCCCTGCTGGCCTGCCGATCTGCCGATCTGTGACCTGACGACCTGCGCCCTGACGACCTGCCGACCCGTCGATCCGCCTCCCCGCCCGCCCTACCCCGCCATCCGCGGAATCCGCCGTTCCCACGTGCGGTGGAAGACCACCTCGGTGCCGTCCCGGCAGATGACCTCGTTCGTCGTGATGAAGTCCGCCGCGTCGCAGGTGATCTCCGAGTGCGTCTCGATCCTCGTGTCCCAGGCGAGTTCGGGGCGGTGCAGGCGGATCGTCCAGGCGGAGTGGGTGCGGGCGCTCAGGGGGTCTTTCTCGTGGATCGTGTACGTCTCCACGGCGTCCTCGGTGGACTCCAGGCCGTCGGGGTACACGCGCGTACCGCCGTAGCGCGGGTCGACCTCCAGGCGCCACTCGCCCTTGGCCACATCGCGTACGACCAGACGTTCGGGGCGCTCCTCGTCGAGTGTCGCCGGGTGGATCACGCCGAGCGGTTCGGCCTGCTCGGGGGGTTCGAAGGTGATCGTCGGGTCCAAGTCGCCGGTGCGCACCGGCAGTTCCAGGGAGCTGCCGACCGGGTCCAGGGTGAAGCCGGCCGAGTCCGCCTGCGGCCAGATCCACGGCCAGTACGCGGAGGAGATTGAGAGACGGATGCGGTTGCCCGGGGGGAAGGTGTGGCCGATGCCGTTGAGGTCGAAGGTCACGTCCTCGGTGGCGCCGAGCGGCCACGCGTCCGCGCGGTCCCTGCCGTGCCGGGCGGAGAGGTTCAGCACGCCCCGGGTGACGAGCGTGGACGAACCGTCCGGCGCGATGTCGCACAGGCGGGCGATCGCCTGGCCGAAGGGCACGTCCATCCGCAGCCGCAGGGTCACCTTGGGGCGCCCGAGGATCCGTACTTCCGCGGGGACCTCGAATTCGAAGCACGCCGACTTGGCGTCCTCGGCCCGCTGATCGGGCGGCAGGTCGGCGTCGTTGCCGAAGGGGAGGAAGCGGCCCGCGTCCAGGCCGGTGTGCTGCGGGGAGTCGACCGGCTGGGGGGTGCCCTGGAGGGCGTAGGTGGTGGGGGTGACGTTCGGGGAGGGCCAGGCGGGGTCGCCGACCCAGCCGCCGCGCAGCTCCGGGTAGACCGTCGCCGGCGGGTGCGAGTCGCTGATCCAGGAGCGGAGCTTCGGCTCGGCCATGATGCCCGTGTCGACGCCCTTGAGGTGGTGGTCCCACCAGCGCAGCGTCTCCTGGAGGAAGCCGATCGCCGGGCCGGGCGGCAGGCCCCGGTCGGGGTACTGGTGCGACCACGGGCCGATCAGTCCCCGTACCCGGTCGTCCGGGAGGTGTTCGACCAGGCGCAGGACCGTGTCCCGGTACGGGTCGTGCCAGCCGCCGACCGCGAGGACCGCGGCTCCGATCGCGGAGTAGTCCTCGCAGACGCTGCCGTGCCGCCAGTAGTCGTCGCGGGTCTGGTGGCTCAGCCAGGTGTGGAGGAACGGCTCGACGGCTTCGAGGCGCGTCAGCCACATCTCGCGCCACGCGTCGCCGACGAAGTACGGGTCCGGCGGGCGCGCCACGAAGGCGAGCATCGTCGCGGCCCACGCGTGCATGCCCGCCGCGAGGACGGAACCGCCCATGTAGTGCGCGTCGTTGTCGTAGCGGTCGTCCGCCGAGCAGACGGTGACGATCGCCTTGAGCGGCTCGGGCGCGAGGGCCGCGATCCGGAGGGAGTTGAAGCCACCCCAGGAGATGCCGAACATGCCGACCTTGCCGGTCGACCAGTCCTGCGCGGCCAGCCAGTTCACCACCTCCACGCCGTCGGCCAGCTCCTGCGCGGAGTACTCGTCGGTGGGCAGTCCCTCGCTGTTGCCGTGGCCGCGGACATCGACGCGCACGGAGGCGTAGCCGTGTCCCGCGTACCAGGGGTGGCGCTGCCAGTCGCGGGGCGCCGTCCAGTCGCTGAGGCGGTAGGGGAGGTATTCGAGGAGCACCGGGACGGGCTCGTCGGTCACCGGGCGCCACACGCGCGCGAAGAGCGTGGTCCCGTCGGCGAGGGGTACGCGGACGTCCTCGTGCGTCGTCCCGTACGGGAAGTCGCTTTCGGATCGGATCTTCAGGTGCGTCATGGGAGGTACCTCAGTGGACGGGGTGCGAGGTTCGGGGTGCGGCCCAGCCACGGCGCGAGCGCGGTCATGGCGAGGCCCGCGATCACGGCGAGGCCCGTGAGCACCGCCCCACGTCATCGCCGCCCGGGGGCGGGTCCGCCGACGGTGCCGCCGACGGCTCGTACTCGCCAGTAGTACGGGACAAAGCGGATGCTCCCGGTCGTTGCCCGCGTAGTGGTGCGGGTCGGTCCTGTCGGTCGTATGGGCTGATCACGAACATACCGGTGGTGATCGGGGAGTGCCCGGCCGCGTTTGTGCGGGCAGGTGCTCGCTGTGATCGAAACGCGACCGGATACGCTGACTTGAGTGATGGCAGCGACACATCGACAAACCGTGTCATCGACCGAGATCCAATGATCGACCGAGTTCGCCATGTGATCGTCAGCAGACAGGAGAACCTCTCGTGACCGTCGTCGGGCCTTTTGGGCTGAGCGTGCGGGACCAGGCTCTCGAAGCCGATGTCCAGGCAGGGTTGGCGGCTGTCGAGGAGGGCCTGCTAGAGGCCACCAAGAGCGAGGTCCCCTTCATCACGGAGGCCGCCCAGCACCTCGTCCGCGCCGGGGGGAAGCGTTTCCGCCCGCTGCTCGTGATGCTCGCCTCCCAGTTCGGCGACCCGTACGCGCCGGGCGTCGTGCCCTCCGCCGTCGTCGTCGAACTGACGCACCTCGCGACGCTCTACCACGACGACGTGATGGACGAGGCGGACGTGCGTCGCGGCGTCGAGAGCGCCAACCAGCGCTGGGGCAACTCCGTGGCCGTGCTGACCGGTGACTTCCTCTTCGCCCGCGCCTCGTACATCCTGGCCGACCTCGGTCCGGAGGCCGTCCGCATCCAGGCCGAGGCGTTCGAACGCCTGGTGACCGGACAGATCCTGGAGACCGCGGGGCCGAGCGAGGGACGCGACCCGGTCGACCACTACCTCGACGTGCTCGGCGGCAAGACGGGCTCGCTGGTCGCCGTGGCCTGCCGGTTCGGCGCGATGATGTCGGGCGCCGACGAGACGGTCGTGGACGTCCTGACGCAGTACGGCGAGCGGCTCGGCGTCGCCTTCCAGCTCGCCGATGACGTGCTCGACATCGCCTCCGACTCGCACGAGTCCGGCAAGACGCCGGGCACGGACCTGCGTGAGGGCATCCCCACCCTGCCCGTCCTGCGGCTGCGCGAGCGCGTCGCGCGGCTCGGCCTGGCCGAGGACATCGCCCTGAGCGAGCTGCTCGACTCCGATCTCACCGACGACGCCCGGCACGCCGAGGCGCTCGCCCTGCTGCGCGCGCACCCCGCCCTGGAGCAGGCCCGCCGGGACACCGTGCGGTACGCGGAGGAGGCGCGGGCCGCGCTGGCGCCGCTGCCGGCGTGCGACGCGAAGATCTCCCTGGTGGAACTCTGCGACCTGGTCGTGCACCGGGCCGGCTGAGCGATCCGGTACCGACGGTCGGCGGCGTCACCCCTACGGGACGGGGGAGGCGCCGCCGCTTCATGTCATCCCTGGGCAGTACGTGGAGTTGCGCCCGGGGTCTGACGCCAAACGTCGGCCGATTTGATCGGATAGAACCCATCAAGGACCACCACTCCTGACCAATTCGGGTGAGAATGGCGGCGCGGGGTGGACGATGGCACGTACGCATGTATGCACGTACAAGCACGTACAGGGAAGGCCGCCGCCGACCACGGAGGTAGGGCACACAATGGCACCGTACGAACCGGAACAGGACACCAGTGAGGCCGGGGAGCTGCGCACCGGCCGCCGCAAGGCGGCGCGTTACGTGGTCCCGGTCGCGGTGGCGGGGGTGGCCGCGGCGACCATCGGGCTCGTCCCGGCGCTCGCCACCTCGGGCGACCCGGATCTGCCGAAGGTCACGGCTCAGGAACTCGTCGAGAAGATAGCCGCGTCGGACACGCAGCAGCTCTCCGGCAACGTCAAGATCAGCACGGATCTGGGCCTGCCGTCGCTGGGCGGCGTGCCGGGCGGGCTCGGCGGCGGTGGCGGCGCGGACCGCGGCGGCGACGGCGAGGGCTCGGCCGCCGACCCCAAGGACAAGCTGATGGAGCTGGCCTCGGGCACGCACACCCTACGGGTCGCGGCCGATGGCCCCGACAAGCAGAAGGTGTCCGTCCTCGGCGACGCCTCCGAGTACAGCCTGATCCACAACGGCGACGAGATGTGGGCGTACGACAGCGCGTCGAACGAGGCGTACCACGCGAAGGGCTTCCAGGTCTCGGGCGACAAGTCCGGGAAGGGAGAGGCCCCGAAGGGAGAGGCCCGGAAGGATCTTCCCGCCACGCCCGAGGACTTCGCCGAGCAGGCGCTGAAGGCCGTCGACGACACGACGTCGGTGAAGGTCGACGGGACCGCGCAGGTCGCGGGCCGCGACGCGTACCGCCTGGTCATCGAGCCGAAGCAGGCCGGTTCGACGGTCGGCCGGATCACGGTCGCCGTGGACGCGAAGACGGGTACACCGCTCAAGTTCACCCTCACCCCGGCCGCCGGGGGCGCCGCGGTGATCGACGCGGGCTTCACGAAGGTCGACTTCGGTAAGCCGTCGGCGGACACGTTCGACTTCGCGCCGCCCAAGGGCGCGAAGGTCACCGAGGCGGATGAAGACGCCGCGGGCGAGCGTGACACCGAGGACAGGAACAAGGGCGGCAAGAAGTTCAGGGACGAGGACCTGAACGGCCTGGACGACCTGAAGGTCATCGGCAAGGGCTGGAGCGCGATCGCCGAGCTGAAGCTGCCCGGTGGCAAGGGCCTGCCGACGTCCGGTTCGGGCGATGTCCCGCCGGACGCGCAGAGGCTGCTCGACTCGCTGGGCGACCAGGTGAGCGGCAAGTTCGGCTCCGGCACGGTCTTCTCGACCCGCCTGGTGAACGCCCTCATCACGGACGACGGCACGGTGTACGCGGGCGCGGTCACGAAGGACGCGCTGGTCAAGGCGGCGAACGCGGCCCACTAGGCGTGGGGCCTGAGCGGTGTTCCACGGCGGCGCCGGGTGGCGGCACCACCGTGGAACACCGGGAGCGGCGAACCGGGGAGCCGGGGAGCCGGGTGACGGGAGGAAGCGGTGCCGGACACCATCGGGGGATGGCCCACGCCGGGCGAGGCGCGGGCGGAGGGTGACGAGGAGCCGCCTGGGGGTGGAGCGACGGCCGGTGGAGCGACGGCCGGTGGTGCGGAGCCGCGTGATGGGGGGCCGGTGTGTGGTGCCGACGCGCTCGACGGGGAACTGGAGCCCGGCGGCCGGGATGGGGGCCGGGAGCCGGGCGGCCAAGGCGGGGATCGGGAGGCCAGTGGCCGGGACGAGGGCCGGGTGCCCGGCGGCGGAAGTGGGGCCCGGGTGGCCGGTGGCCGGAGCGGGGTCCGGGAGCCCGGTGGCCGGGGCGAGGGCCAGGAGCCCAGTGGCCGGGACGAGGGCCGGGTGCTCGGCGGAGGAAGTGGGGCCCGGGTGGCCGGTGGCCGGAGCGGGGCCCGGGTGCCCGGTGGCCGGGGCGGGGCGGCGTACGTCATTGAGACGCGCGGGCTCACCAAGCGTTACGGCAGGCATCTCGCCGTTGATCGGCTGGACCTCGCCGTCCCCGAAGGCAGCGTCTTCGGGTTCCTCGGGCCGAACGGCTCGGGCAAGACGACCACCATCCGCATGCTGATGGGCCTCATCGAGCCGACCTCGGGCACCGCCCGGGTCCTCGGCAGGCCCATGCCCGGCGCCACCCGCGCCGTGCTCCCGCACGTGGGCGCGCTGATCGAGGGCCCCGCCCTCTACGGCTTCCTCTCGGGCCGCGACAACCTCCTGCGGTACGACTCCGCCGACCCGGCCGCCGACCCCCGCACCCGGCGGACGCGGGCCGAGGCGGCGCTGGACCGGGTGGGCCTGACCGCGGCTGCCGGCAAGAAGGCGAAGGCGTACTCGCTGGGCATGAAGCAGCGGCTCGGCCTCGCGGCCGCCCTCCTCCAGCCGCGCAGGCTCCTCGTCCTGGACGAGCCGACGAACGGCCTCGACCCGCAGGGCATGCGCGAGATCCGCACCCTGGTGCGGGAGCTGGCGTCCGAGGGCACGACCGTCTTCCTCTCCTCGCACCTCCTCGACGAGATCGAGCAGGTCTGCACGCACGCCGCCGTGATGACCCGGGGCCGCCTGATCACCCAGGGCCCGGTCGCCGAGCTGGCGGCGGGCGCGCGCGGCAGGCTGGTCGTGACGACACCGGACCCGGGCGAGGCGGCCCGCGTCCTGAAGGAGCACGGCGTGAGCGACCTCGTCCTGGCGGAGGACCGCGTGACGGGCGAGCCGCCGGGCGAGGACGGCTCGGGCCGGGAGACGGACCTCGCCGATCTGAACGCCGCGCTGGTCGGCGCGGGCGTACGCGTCCGCGGCTTCGGGCTCGAACGGGCCTCGCTGGAGGACGCGTTCGTGGCGCTCACCGGGGAGGGCTTCGATGTCGCGGGCTGAGGTCGTGGACGTATCCGGGGCGAGCGCCCCGAGGGAGCCGCGGTGGATCTGGACGCTCGGCCTCTTCCGCAGCGAGCTGGTGATCACCTTCCGCCGCTGGCGGACCATCGCGCTGCTCGGCGTGCTCGCGGCCGTGCCGGTACTCGTCGGCGTCGCCGTCAGGATCGAGACGAGCGACGGTTCGACGGTCGGCGGGGGCGGTGAGGGCGGCGGCCCCGCGTTCATCGCGCAGGTCACCCACAACGGCCTGTTCCTGGTCTTCACCGCGCTCGCCGCGACGCTGCCGTTCTTCCTGCCGATGGCGATCGGCGTGGTCGCGGGCGACGCCATCGCGGGCGAGGCGAACGCGGGCACCCTGCGCTATCTGCTGGTCGCGCCCGCGGGACGCACCCGGCTGCTCCTCGTCAAGTACGCGACCACGCTGACGTTCTGCCTGGTCGCGACGTTGGTCGTCGCCGCGTCCGCGCTCGCGACGGGCGCGCTGCTGTTCCCGCTGGGCGAGGTCACGACGATCTCCGGTACGCGCATGAGCTTCGGCGAGGGGCTGGCGCGGGCCCTGCTCATCGCGCTCGTCGTCGCCGCGTCACTGATCGGTGTGGCGGCGCTCGGCCTGTTCGTCTCGACGCTCACCAGCAGCGGCATCGCGGCGATGGCGACGACGGTCGGGCTCTTGATCACCGTCCAGATCCTCGACCAGATCCCGCAACTGGACGCCCTGCACCCCTACTTCTTCTCCCACTACTGGCTGTCCTTCGCCGATCTGATGCGCGAGCCCGTCTACTGGGACGACCTCATCAAGAACTTCCAGATCCAGGGGCTCTACGCCGCCGTCTTCGGTTCGGCGGCGTGGGCGCGGTTCGGGGCGAAGGACATCATGGCGTGAGCCGGGCGCCGCCGTGATCACGCCTCGTCGTAGGGGAAGCGGGCCGGCGGCGCCTCCCGCGCGAAGAACGTCTTGGCGCGCAGCAGCGCCTGCTCGTCGTCCAGGACGTTGCCGGGGCGGCTGCCGTTGCCGAGCAGGACCCCGCCGAAGCGCATGGGGAAGAACGCGGCGGTGTGGTTCAGCGTGCCGATCAGCGGCTCGGCCACCTCCTCCTCGGAGTGCGCGAGCGCGGTCACGCCCCACAGGGTGCGGTCCTTCAGCGACTCCTTGAACGCCAGCTCCGGGGTCTCCAGCCAGGCGTCCCAGTAGTCGAGGTAGCGCTTGACGGTCGCCGACACCGAGTACCAGTACAGCGGCGAGACGATGACGATGTCCGTGGCCGCGAGGGTGGCGTCGAGGAGCAGCGCCTCCTGGTTGCCTTCGGGGCGGGTCCGGGCGCGGGGGCGGGTGGCGTCGTGCCGCAGGTCCTCGAAGTCGGGGAGCGGGTGGTCGGCGAGGTGGATCCAGCGCTGCTCGACCTCCGCGGGCAGCTGCTCGGCGGCCTTGCGGGCCAGGATCTCGGTGTTGCCCTCGCGGCGGGCGCTGCCGACGACGAAGAGGAACGAGCGGGTCATGGGTATCCCCCCTGGGTGTGGCCCGGTGCGACCGGGCGCGGCAATTGCTTGCACGCGCACTATATGCATGCGCAAGCAATGTCGTCCAGGGGGTCGGCGGGGGTCGGTACTGGGCGCCCCGGGCTCTAGGGGAGCGGGAGCTTGAACCCTTAGGGGCGTACGTGGATGACCCACCCGGAGGCGTACGTGCCGGGCACGGCGTGGTGGGGCCAGTCGCGCGCCCAGTGCGGGGGCGCCGCCCTGCGCAGCACGAGGGCGTCCGGCTCACGCGGATCGCCCTCCGAGCCGCCCTCCGAGCCGCCCTCCGAGCCGCCCGCCGAGCCGCCGGGCGCGCATCCGGCGACATGGGCGAGCGGGATGACGGCGGTGTTGCCGTCCAGCACGCACGGGTCGTCGGTGTCGCTGCCGCTCCGTGAGCCGTTGCCGACGCCGTGCCGCTCCAGCGCCTCGGCGATCCGCGTCCAGTCGCCGCGGGCGCCCGCCTGGATCGTGGCGTTGCCGTGAGCGAGGAGAACCTGCACGGCCAGATGCCCGCCGAGCACGAGCCCCGGCACGACGACACCGGCCCACCGCGGCCGGAACGCCCGCGCGTGGCCCAGCAGGGTGAGCAGGCCCAGGGCGGCGGTAGGGGCGAGCAGGGCGTGGGTGGGGAGGAGGAAACGGGGGGCGGCGTAGGGGACGAGGAGGAGATAGGGCAGGGCGATGGCGAGGGCGGTGAGGAGGGGGAGGGCGATGGTGGGGATGCGTGGACCATCGGGCTGACGGAGGTCCTGCCGGAGGATCTGACGGCGGTCCTGACGGCGGTCCTGACGGAGGATCTGCTGGCGGTCCTCACGGAGGTCCTGCTGGAGGTCCTGACGGAGGTCCTGACGGAGGTCCTGACGGGCTGCGGGCCCGCTACCGCTCCCGCCCCCGCTCCCGACCGCGGGGCCCCGGCGGAGGGCCCACAGGCCGACGGCGACCAGGAAGGACAACAGGAGCCACCACTCCGCCGCCACGGGACGGATGCCGTCGTTGTCGCAGGGGCGGCAGAGCAGGGGCCCGTCCATGACCGTGAGGTGGTGGACGAACGAGAGCAGCGGGCGCAGATCGCCCTGCACCTCGCTGGCCTCCGTCAGACGTTCGCGGACGCCGCCGAAACGGACGTACGCCTCGACGGCCCAGGGCAGCGCGCCCGCCGCGAGCCCCCCGAGCACGGCCGTGACGCGGCCGCGCCCCCGCCAGGCGGGCACCAGCAGGGCGGCGAGGAGCAGGGGCAGCCCTATGGCGAAGCCGTCGTTGGGCCGCATCAGGGTGGCGAGGGCGACGCCCGCCGCGACCCCCGCGTACGTGAGGGGCGTCTGCCGCGACCTGACGAAGAGGCCGACCGCGCCGACGGCGCCCATGGCGGTGTAGTGGTTGGGCATCGCCGCGCTCGCGTAGAAGAGCGTGATCCACAGCCCGCCGTAGAGCGCGGCGGCGACCGGGGCCACCGAGGGTTGGTACGCGACGCGCAGCCAGGGCCGAAACCCCAGGTACAGGGCGGCGGTCGAGAGTAGCGTCAGCCACACCCGCAGGAGTACGACGGAGTCGCTCCAGAGGGCCACGGGCGCGATGAGGAGCGGCACTCCGCGGGTGCGGGGCGCGCTGAAGGGGGTGGCGGGCCCGTAAGGGGAGTACCGGCTGGCGTAGACGAGTTCGTCCCAGCCGAGAGGCAGGGTGAGCGGTACGAGGACCGCCGACAGCAGGGCGAAGGCGCAGCAGACGCCGAGCAGGATCCGGTGGGCCCGGAGCACGGCTCCGTCACGGGCTCCGGCATGCCCTGCGGCCCCCTCGCCGACCGCGGGCTCCTCACCGGCCGCGCCCCCCGCGCCCCTCCTGACGCTCACCCGCTCCTCGGCGCTCACCGTGTCCTCGCCGCCGCGATCTCCACGAGCCGACCGTTCATGGCCATAAGGGACGGCCTCCTCGCTGGCAGAGATGGCGGAGATGGCGGGCGCCTCGCTGACGTCCGGTCAGGGAGGAAACGTCACCGCAAGCCTGCCATCGCCGACCCGTCACCCCTAGTGGACACAGAACTCGTTCCCCTCCGGGTCCCGCATGATCACCCACTCGCCGCCCGGTTCCTTGACGTGCCGCTCGACGGTCGCGCCGAGCCCTTTCAGGCGGGTCACCTCCTCGTCCCGGCACCCGGGCGCGGAGTGCACATCGAGATGCAGCCGGTTCTTGCCGGTCTTGGCCTCCGGGACGCGCTGGAAGAGGATCCGGCGGCCGAGTCCCACCCCCGTCTCCTCCTCGTAGGGGTCATCGGGGTGTCGTACGGCGATGAGGTCGCGCCAGGCGCGGCGGCCGCGGAAGTCGACGGCCGCCTCATCGGGCACCGCGCCGAAGCCGAGGAGACGCTCGATCAGCGCGCTGTTGTCCTCGACCTCGTACCCCAACGTCTCGCCCCAGAAGGCGGCCTGGGCATGCGGGTCGGTCGCGTCGATGACTAGCTTCCAGTGCAGAGTGGTCATGTAACTAGTTATACCGGTTACGAGGGGGCGGGTCACGCGGAGCGCGCGCTCAGGGCGCGTGCGTTCTCGCCGCGGGACGCCAGCGAGGCGCGGTAGCCGCTCGGCGCGATGCCCCGGATCCGCTTGAAGGCGTCGCTGAAGCCGAACCCGTCGGCGTACCCCACCTGTGCCGCCACCGAGGCGACCGTCGCGCCGGGCTCGGCGAGCAGTTCGGCGGCGAGCGTCATGCGCCACTCGGTGAGGTAGGCCATCGGGGGCCTGCCGACCAGGTCGGTGAAGTTCCTGGCGAACGCCGCGCGCGAGACCTGGGCGCGCGCGGCGAGCGCCGCCACCGTCCAGGGCCGGGCCGGCTCGTCGTGCATGGCGTGCAGCGCGGGGCCGACCACGTCGTCGCCGAGCGCGCGGTACCAGGCGGGAGGGCAGGCCTCGGGCAGGTCGAACCACTCGCGCAGGGTGCAGGCCAGCATCCAGTCGAGCATCCGGTCCATCACGTACTGCCGTCCCGGCCGGTCGGCGGCGATCTCGGCGGCGATCAGCTCCACGATGGGCATGCACTCCTCGCCGGCCGGCACGGCGAGCAGCGGCGGCAGCGCGCTGATCAGCCGCCGCCCGACGGAACTGTCCAACTGGTAGGCGCCGGTCACCAGTTCGCATCCGGCGGAGGATCCGGCGGAGGCCCCGGCACCGAGTCCCGCATCGAGCCCGGCCGCGCGCAGATCACCGCCCCCCGCCGCGGCCAGCGTGAACGGCTCGCCCGTGCACACGATCGCCGCCCCGCCCTCCCGCAGGAACCGCGGCTCGCCCGACGCCACGGAGATCCGCGCCGCGCCCCGCACCACTGTGATCAGTTCGAGCGCCACCCCGTCGGCGCGGCTCGTCTCCCAAGGGCGCGTCAGCACCGTCCGGTTGAACAGCGCGCCGTCCGCGCGCACCCCTCGCAGCAGATCCCCCAGAGCGTCCATGGCCCCACGGTAGACGGACACCCATCCCCCCGAGACGGATGCCCATGTCACCGCGGCGGCCCGGGAGGTTGGCTGAACGCATGACCAACAACCCGCAGAACCCCACGACCGCCGTCACCGCGATCACCACCGATAGCGCCGATACCGCTAGCACCGCCGAGGCCCCCGGCCCCGACGCCCCCATCCTCGTCCTCGGCGCCACCGGCAAGACCGGCCGCCGCGTGGTGGCCACGCTCCGCGCGGCGGGCCGCACCGTCCGCGCCGCGTCCCGCACCGCGGAAACCCCGTTCGACTGGACCGACCGCGCCACCTGGGCCCCCGCCCTGGCCGGGGTGGGCGCCCTCTACCTGGTCGGCCCGCCCGACCCCGAGCCGATCGCCGCCTTCGTCGAGCAGGCGAAGGCGGCGGGCGTACGCCGCTTCGTGGTCCTGTCCGGCCGGGGCATCGAGGTCTACGGCGACTCCTTCGAACCGTCCATGGCGGAGGCCGAGCGCGTGGTCCGCGAGGCCGGCGTGGACTGGACGGTGATCCGCCCGAACAACTTCTCCCAGAACTTCGACGAGGACGTCTTCCACGCGCCCCTCGTCGAAGGCCGTCTCGCGCTGCCGGTCGGCGACGTGCCGGAGCCGTTCATCGACGTGGAGGACATCGCGGAGGTGGTCGCCGCCCTGCTCACCGAGGACGGGCACACAGGTCGTACGTACGAACTCTCCGGGCCGCGCTCGCTGAGCTTCGCCGAAGCGGTGGCGGAGATGGCGGAGGCGTCGGGGCGGCCGATGCGGTTCGAGGACGTCACGGAGGAGGCGTACGTGGCCGAGCTGATCGGCCGGGGCCTGCCCGAGGAAGCCGCCACGTCACTGGCGGAGGTGCTCGCCTTCCTGGCCGGGGGCCACAACTCCGCACCCGTGTCCGGCGTCCGCGACGTACTCGGCCGCGAGCCCCGCGACTTCACCGAGTACGCGAAGAGGGCCGCGGCGGCGGGCGCGTGGGGTTAGAGCCGGCGGTGGCAGCCGCGACCGTTATGGCAGCGGGGGCAGGGGTGGCAGCTGTGACGGCTCGCGGGGAGTGCCCCGCGCATCAGGCCGCCGACCTCCGCCCGCCGTCGGCCGCGAGCCGCGCGACCGCCGCGGTCCGCCGGGTGGCGGCGATACGAGCCCCGTGTGGGGTTGGAACCAGCGGCGGCAACTGTGGAGACTGGCCCGCTCGCGGGAGTGCCCCGCGCATCAGGCCGCCGACCTCCGCCCGCCGCCGCCCGCCGAGCGGCGGCGAAACGAGCCCCGCGTGGTGTTGGAACCAGCGGCGGCAGCTGTGGAGACTGTGCCCGCTCGCGGGGAGTGCCCCGCGGGTCAGGCCGCCGGCTCCCGCTCGCCGTCGACCGCGGGCGGCGCGGGCCGCGCGGCCGCCGCCGTCCGCCGGGCGGCGGCGATACGGGACGCGTTGCGACGAGCCGTCCGCAGCGCGTCCCACGTCAGCAGCGACAGCGCCAGCCACACCAGCCCGAAGCCCGCCCACCGCTCGGGCGGCATCGCCTCGTGGAAGTACAGGATCCCGAGCAGGAACTGGAAGACGGGCGCGAGGTACTGGAGCAGCCCCAGCGTGGAGAGCGGGACCCGGATCGCCGCCGCCCCGAAGCAGACCAGGGGAGCGGCGGTCACCACACCGGTCGCGGCCAGCAGCGCCGCGTGCCCGGCGCCCTGCGTGCCGAACGTGGCCTCACCCCGCGAGCCGAGCCACACCAGATAGCCGACGGCGGGCAGGAACTGCACGGCGGTCTCGGCCGCGAGCGACTCCAGGCCGCTGAGATTGACCTTCTTCTTCACCAGGCCGTACGTCGCGAAGGAGAAGGCGAGGCAGAGCGAGATCCACGGCGGCTGTCCGTAGCCGAACGCCAGCACGAGGACCGCCGCGAGCCCGACGGCGACGGCCGCCCACTGCACCGGCCGCAGCCGCTCGCCGAGCAGCAGGACGCCCATCGCGATGGTGACCAGGGGGTTGATGAAGTATCCAAGGGAGGCCTCAACGACGTGGCCGGTGTTCACGGACCAGATGTAGACGCCCCAGTTGAGGGTGATGACCGCCGCGGCGATCGCCACCAGGCCCAGCCTGCGCGGCTGGCGCACCAGTTCGCGCGCCCAGCCCCAGCGCCGTACGAAGAGCAGCACGACACCCACCACGACGAGCGACCACGCCATGCGGTGCGCGAGGATCTCGGCGGCCCCGGACGGCTTGAGGAGCGGCCAGAAAAGAGGGACGAGGCCCCACATCCCGTAGGCCGCGAAACCGTTCAGCAGCCCTGTGCGCTGCTCACCCCTGGCCTGTCCGGCTTCCCCGCTGTCCACGGCCCCTCCTCGGCACACGGCAGTCCGACGCTGCCCGCGGGCCTATGGCGAAAACGCGGGCCCGCACTGAAGGTAGCGCCGAAAGCCCCCGTCTGTCATACCCGTACGCCCGTGACACTCCTGACACGGCGGCCGGGAGCCGCGTGTCACCCCCGCAGCCCCGCGGACACCGCGTCGGCGAGCGGCGTGGTCGGCCGCCCGATCAGCAGGGCCAGGTCGCCGGTCGTGCCCGCGAGGCGCCCCCGGCCGACGGCCGCGTCGACGTCCACGAGGATCGCCGCCATGGGCTCCGGCACTCCCGCCCCGGTCAGCACCGCGAGATGCCGCTCGGCGGGCACGTCGGTGTAGGAGATGTCCTTGCCGCTCTGCGCCGCGACCTCGGCGGCGTACTCGGCCATGCTCCACGCGACATCGCCGCTCAGCTCGTAGGCCTTGCCCTCGTGGCCCTCGCCGGTCAGGACGGCGACGGCGGCCGCCGCGTAGTCGGCGCGCGCGGCGGAGGCGACCCGGCCCTCGCCCGCGGAGGCGATGACGGTGCCGTGTTCGAGGACCGGGGCCAGGTGCTCGGTGTAGTTCTCGTGGTACCAGCCGTTGCGCAGGAAGGTGTACGGCAGGCCGGATTCGGCGATCAGCCGTTCGGTGACCTTGTGTTCGGCCGCCAGGTCGAAGTCGGCGTCGGGACCGCCCAGGATGCTCGTGTAGGCGAGGAGCGCCACACCCGCCTCGCGCGCCGCGTCGACCACCGCGCCGTGCTGCGCCACCCGCCGCCCGACCTCACTGCTGGAGATCAGCAGCACGCGGTCGCCCGCGGTGAAGACGCCGCGCAGGGTCTCGGGGGCGTTGTAGTCGGCCACCCGCAGCTCGACGCCGCGCTCGGCGAGGTCGGCGGCCCTGTCCATGTCGCGTACGACGGCGGCGATCTCCCCGGCGGGGACATCGGCGGTGAGCAGGCCCTCGATGACGAGGCGGCCGAGGTGTCCGGTGGCTCCGGTGATGACGATGCTCATGTCTTAAATCTCCTATTGGTGGCCGTTCGGGGCGGTTCAAAGAGGTTCGAAGCGGTCTGCCACTCACCCTAGGCCCGGCACTAACTATCCGTAAGTACCCACTTTGAAGTAAGGTACTGGCATGTCCGTAAGTAGCTGGAGCCGCGACGGCGAGGAGATGTGCCCCTACCGCCTGGTCCTGGAGCACGTCACCAGCCGCTGGGGTGTCCTCATCCTGATCGCGCTCGAAGAGCGCTCGTACCGCTTCAGCGAGCTGCGCCGCGCCATCGGGCGCGTCAGCGAGAAGATGCTGACCCAGACCCTCCAGACCCTGGAGCGCGACGGCCTGGTGCACCGCGACGCCAAGCCCGTCATCCCGCCCCGCGTCGACTACTCCCTCACGGACCTCGGCCGCGAGGCCGCCGAGCAGGTCAGGACCCTCGCGGCCTGGACGGAACGGCGCATGGACGACGTACAGAAGGCGCGGCGGGAGTACGACGAAGCCCGGCTCTGACGCTCCAGAACCGGGCTTCCTTGTCGCACGGGTGGCGCTAGCCGACGACCGTCCATGTGTCGCCGCCCGCGAGCAGCGCCGCGAGGTCGCCCTTGCCGTTCTGCTCGATGGCGCTGTCGAGCTGGTCGGCCATGAGCGTGTCGTACACCGGACGCTCGACGTCGCGGAAGACGCCGATCGGGGTGTGGTGCAGGGTGTCCGGGTCGGCCAGCCGGGAGAGGGCGAACGCGGTCGTCGGGGACGCGGAGTGCGCGTCGTGGACGAGGATGTCGCGCTCGTTCTCCGGGGTGACCGCGACGACCGCCAGATCGCCGGTCAGCGGGTCGCGTACGACGCCCTTGGAGCCGTCGGTGCCGAAGCGGATCGGCTGCCCGTGCTCCAGGCGGATCACCGCCTCCTCGGCCTGCTGCTTGTCCTTGAGGACCTCGAAGGCGCCGTCGTTGAAGATGTTGCAGTTCTGGTAGATCTCCACCAGCGCGGTGCCCGGGTGGTCGGCGGCCTCGCGCAGCACCGACGTGAGGTGCTTGCGGTCGGAGTCGACGGTACGGGCGACGAAGGACGCCTCCGCGCCGATGGCGAGGGAGACGGGGTTGAAGGGCGCGTCCAACGAACCCATCGGCGTCGACTTGGTGATCTTGCCGACCTCGGAGGTGGGGCTGTACTGCCCCTTGGTGAGGCCGTAGATCCGGTTGTTGAAGAGCAGGATCTTCAGGTTCACGTTGCGGCGCAGCGCGTGGATGAGGTGGTTGCCGCCGATGGACAGCGCGTCGCCGTCACCGGTCACCACCCACACGCTCAGGTCGCGCCGCGAGGAGGCGAGGCCGGTGGCGATGGCCGGGGCTCGGCCGTGGATGGAGTGCATCCCGTACGTGTTCATGTAGTACGGGAAGCGGGAGGAGCAGCCGATCCCGGAGACGAAGACGATGTTCTCCTTCGCCAGGCCGAGGTCGGGCATGAAGCCCTGCACGGCGGCCAGCACGGCGTAGTCACCGCAGCCCGGGCACCAGCGCACCTCCTGGTCGGACTTGAAGTCCTTCATGGACTGCTTCGCCTCGGCCTTGGGAACCAGCTTCAGCAGACCATTTCCGGCGTCAGTCATCGATGGCCTCCTTGAGAGCCGTGGCGAGCTGCTCGGCCTTGAACGGCATTCCATTGACCTGGTTGTACGAGACCGCGTCCACCAGGTACTTCGCCCTGATGAGGGTGGCGAGCTGACCGAGGTTCATCTCGGGGATCACCACCTTCTCGTAACGCCCGAGGACCTCGCCCAGGTTCCGCGGGAACGGGTTCAGATGGCGCAGATGGGCCTGGGCGATGGGCACACCGGCCGCGCGCAGCCGCCGGACCGCCGCGGTGATCGGCCCATAGGTCGAACCCCAGCCGAGGACCAGCGTGGTGGCGTCCCCGCGCGCGTCGTCGACCTCCAGGTCGGGGACCTGGATGCCGTCGACCTTGGCCTGGCGGGTGCGGACCATGAAGTCGTGGTTGGCCGGGTCGTACGAGATGTTGCCCGTGCCGTCCTGCTTCTCGATGCCGCCGATCCGGTGTTCGAGCCCGGGGGTGCCGGGGACCGCCCAGGGGCGGGCCAGGGTCTGCGGGTCGCGCTTGTACGGCCAGAAGACCTCGGTGCCGTCGTCCTCCGTGTGGTTGGTCCCCGAGGCGAACTGCACGCGCAGGTCGGGCAGTTCGTCCACCTCCGGGATCCGCCACGGCTCGCTGCCGTTGGCCAGGTAGCCGTCGCTCAGCAGGAAGACCGGCGTCCGGTAGGTGACCGCGATCCGGGCCGCCTCCAGAGCGGCGTCGAAGCAGTCCGCCGGGGTCCTCGGCGCCACGATCGGCACCGGCGCCTCGCCATTGCGGCCGAACATCGCCTGGAGCAGGTCGGCCTGCTCGGTCTTGGTCGGCAGACCGGTGGAGGGGCCGCCGCGCTGGATGTCCACGATGAGCAGCGGCAGTTCGAGCGAGACGGCGAGGCCGATGGTCTCCGACTTCAGCGCCACACCGGGCCCCGAGGTCGTCGTCACCGCCAGCGAACCGCCGAACGCCGCGCCGAGCGCCGCGCCGATCCCGGCGATCTCGTCCTCCGCCTGGAAGGTGCGCACCCCGAAGTTCTTGTGCTTGGACAGCTCGTGGAGGATGTCCGAGGCGGGCGTGATGGGGTACGAGCCGAGGTACAGCGGCAGATCGGCCTGGCGGCCGGCCGCGATCAGGCCGTACGACAGCGCGAGGTTCCCGGAGATGTTGCGGTAGGTGCCGGTCGGGAACGCCTTGGCGGCCGGGGCGACTTCGTAGGAGACCGCGAAGTCCTCGGTGGTCTCGCCGAAGTTCCAGCCCGCGTGGAACGCCGCGATGTTCGCCTCGGCGATCTCGGGCTTCTTGGCGAACTTGGTCCGCAGGAACTTCTCGGTGCCCTCCGTCGGCCGGTGGTACATCCACGACAACAGGCCGAGCGCGAACATGTTCTTGGAGCGGCCCGCGTCCTTGCGTGAGAGGTCGAAGTCCTTGAGGGCCTCGACCGTCAGCGTGGTCAGCGGCACGGGGTGCACGCTGTAGCCGTCCAGGGAGCCGTCCTCCAGCGGCGAGACGTCGTAGCCGACCTTCTGCATCGCCCGCTTGGAGAATTCGTCCGTGTTGACGATGATCTCGGCGCCGCGCGGCACATCGCCGATGTTCGCCTTCAGCGCCGCCGGGTTCATCGCCACCAGGACGTTCGGCGCGTCACCCGGTGTGAGGATGTCGTGGTCGGCGAAGTGCAGCTGGAAGGAGGAGACGCCCGGCAGGGTGCCGGCGGGCGCCCTGATCTCGGCCGGGAAGTTCGGCAGCGTCGACAGGTCGTTGCCGAAGGACGCGGTCTCCGAAGTGAAGCGGTCACCCGTGAGCTGCATCCCGTCACCGGAGTCACCCGCGAAGCGGATGATCACCCGGTCCAGGCGCCGTACGTCCTTCTCACCCGCGGGCTTGCGTTGCTCTCCGACGCGTGCCCCGTCGG
This sequence comes from Streptomyces sp. NRRL S-920, assembly GCF_000717945.1. Lineage (NCBI taxonomy): Bacteria > Bacillati > Actinomycetota > Actinomycetes > Kitasatosporales > Streptomycetaceae > Streptomyces > Streptomyces sp. NRRL S-920. The sequence continues at coordinate 151,703 of NZ_JODF01000016.1, read as the reverse complement.
CCTGCTCGGCTTGGCTACTGACCTGGCTGGTCACTGAACTGGACCTCCCTCGAGGCGGCTGAGGGATAACGCCGGGACGCCCGGCGTTCCCAAGGCCCACCCTACGTCTGTAAGGGGTGCCTTCCTCGGGTAGATCGCATTTTGGACGTCCTTTTGAGACGCATCGATGTCCTGGTTTGCCATGATTTGCCTTACCCCCCGGCCCTTCATAGATGACGCTCCCCGCTCATCCTTCGGTCTAGGACTGCCTTGGCGTGGCGCTGATCTCCGGTCTGGCTCTGGTCTGGCTCTGGTCTGGCTTCGGTGTGGCTCTGGTCTGGCTTCGGTCTGGCGTTGGTGTGGCTCTGGTCTCCGGCGTGGCTCGGCCCGGCTCGGCTACGGCTTCCGCCCTTCCGGCCCTGCCGATCACTGGCAGGGTGTCAGCTCGTCATGAGTTCAGGTAGGTGAGGACCGCCAGCACGCGGCGGTGATCTCCGTCACTCGGGGACAGCCCGAGCTTGAGGAAGATGTTGCTCACATGCTTCTCGACGGCGCCGTCGCTCACCACGAGCTGCCGGGCGACCGCCGAGTTCGTCCGGCCCTCGGCCATCAGACCCAGTACCTCGCGCTCACGCGGGGTAAGCCCCGCGAGGACGTCCTGCTTGCGGCTGCGGCCGAGCAGCTGCGCCACGACCTCCGGGTCGAGCGCCGTACCCCCCTCGGCCACCCGCACCACCGCGTCCACGAACTCGCGGACCTCGGCCACCCGGTCCTTGAGCAGATAGCCCACGCCCCGGCTCGACCCGGCGAGCAGCTCGGTGGCGTACTGCTCCTCCACGTACTGCGAGAGGACCAGCACTCCGAGCCCCGGATGCTGGTGGCGCAGGTACACCGCGGCCCGCACCCCCTCGTCGGTGTGGGTCGGCGGCATCCGCACATCGGCGACGACCACGTCCGGCAGGGCGTCCTGCGCCGCGAGGTCCGTGATCGTCTTGATCAGCGCCTCGGCGTCGCCCACCCCGGCGACCACATCGTGTCCGCGGTCGGTCAGCAGCCGGGTCAGGCCCTCCCTGAGCAGCACTGAATCCTCGGCGATGACCACCCGCACTTTGTCCTCCACTGTTCTCGGCCCCCCGGGCGCGCTTGTCCGACCGGCCCCGGCCCGACGTACATTCATCCCGTCGCCCGGACATCCGGCACCTCAGTATCGCCCGATCCGGGGCCGCCCACCGGCGCAGTCGTCAAAACTCGTACCTCCCGCACGTGCCGCGCCGCCCCCGGTCCGTACGCGGGACCGGGGGCGGCGCGGGGTGTGCGGGCGGGGGCCGACTCAGGCCTTGCGCCAGGGGAGTTCGGCTGTGATCGCGGTCGGGCCGCCGCTCGGCGAGTCGACCACGAGGATCCCGTCGACCGCGTCGAGGCGCTCGGCCAGGCCCGCGAGCCCGGAGCCCGCCGACGCGTCGGCGCCACCGGAGCCGTCGTCCGTGACCTGGAGCATCAGCCGGTTCTCGGACCGCCACACGTCGACCGAACCCCGCGTCGCCCGGCTGTGCTTGCTGATGTTCTGGAGCAGCTCGGAGACCGTGAAGTACGCGATGCCCTCGATGGCCGCCGCCGGCCGGCTCGCCAGGTCCACCTCGACCTGGACCGGCACGGTGCAGCGCGCGGCCAGCGCGGAGAGCGCCGCGTCCAGGCCGCGGTCGGTGAGGACGGCCGGGTGGATGCCGCGGGCCAGGTCGCGCAGTTCCTGGAGGGCGACCTTCACCTCGCCGTGCGCCTCGTCGACCATGCGGGCCGCGGCCTCGGGGTCCTCGGTCAGCTTCTCCTTGGCGAGACCCAGATCCATGGCGAGGGCGACCAGGCGGGCCTGCGCGCCGTCGTGCAGATCGCGCTCGATGCGGCGCAGGTCGGCGGCGGCGGTGTCCACGACCACGCCCCGGTCCGACTCCAGCTCGACGACGCGGGTCGCGAGCCGCGAGGGGCCGAGCAGACTGATCACCAGCAGGCGGTCCACGGTCGTCAGGGCCCGCAGGATCCACGGCGTGGCCAGCGTGATCAGCAGGCCGGTGCCCGCGGTGACGCCGATCTCGAAGGGGTTGTCCAGGTAGATGTTGCGGCCGTCGCCGCCGACGAGCTGGATGCCGTCCTGACCCGCGTACATCGGGAAGAGCCAGAACCAGAGCGGGTACGTGACCATCAGCCAGCCGTACCACCAGAAGATCACCGCCACGGTGAACGAGAACAGCGACCACGGCAGCAGCACCACGGAGTAGAGCAAATGCCGCCAGGACGCGCCGCTCTTGAGGACGGCGCCGATGACCGCCATCGGGCCGCGGCCCTTGGGCCGCAGCGGCTCCGGGGCGGCGACGTCCAGGTCGAGCAGGCCGCGGGCCCGCGTGCGCTCCAGGGCGCCGATACCGCGGCAGCCGGCCAGGGCACCGGCCAGCACCGGGATGCCTACGAAGGTGACGAGCAGGCCCACGCCGAGCGAGAGCATCGTGACCGCGAAGGCGAAGGACGTGAGGCCGATCGGCAGGCTCAGCAGGAGGTAGCCGAACTCCTTCCAGGTCCGCGCCTCGAACGGGGCGCGCAGTCCCGCGGGGAGGCGCCGCCACCCCTTGATGTCGGGCCCCCGGAATTCCGGCCGGTCCATGTGTATGTGCCCCTGTCCGTACTCCGCGGCCATCGCTGCTATCCGTTTCTGCCGAGCTGTCTGTGTTCGTGCCTCCAGCCTCGCCTCCGCCGGGCGCCCGGGCCATGGAGCGCGTCGGCGTCCTGAGGCGGGGGTTTTCCCTACCTCACGCCCGGCGCGTCCCGGAAGCGTGGTCCCCCGCGCGGTCGCGCCACGGCAGCTCCGCGGTGATCGTCGTCGGGCCGCCCTGCGGGGAGTCGATCACGAAGAGACCGTCGACCGCGCCGAGCCGGTCCGCGAGGCCCGCCATGCCCGTGCCGCCGTCCAGCCGGGCCCCGCCCCGGCCGTCGTCCCGCACCTGGATGAGCAGCCGGTCCTCCGCGCGCCACACCTCCACGCTCGCGCTCCTCGCCCCGCTGTGCTTGCTGATGTTCTGGAGCAGCTCGGAGACCGTGAAGTACGCGATGCCCTCGATGGCGGCCGCCGGGCGGGCCGGCAGATCGGCGCTCACCTTCACCGGCACCGTGCACCGGGAGGCGACGGAGGACAAAGCCGCGTTCAGCCCCCGGTCGGTGAGGACGGCCGGATGGATGCCGCGGGCCAGGTCGCGCAGCTCCTGAAGGGCCAGCTTCACCTCGCCGTGCGCCTCGTCGACCATCGTCGCCGCGGCGTCGGGGTCCTCCAGGAGCTTCTCCTTGGCGAGGCCGAGCCCCATCGCGAGGGCGACGAGACGGGCCTGCGCGCCGTCGTGCAGATCGCGCTCGATACGGCGCAGATCCGCGGCGGCCGTGTCCACGACCACCCCCCGGTCGGACTCCAGTTCGGCGATACGCCGCTCCAACTCGTCGGAGGGGCAGAGCAGTCCGCGCACCATCGCCCGATCGGCATTGGCGAGCCCCCGCACGACGAAAGGCAGCACGGGCCAGAGCACCAACAGCCCCACGAGCGTGACCACGAAGGTCAACACCCCCCACGGCAACCGGACGAACGCGTACAGCATCGCGCGCCACCCCACCGGGTCCTTCAGGCTCGACCAGAGCCACCCGAAGAAGCCGCTCCCGCCGAACACCGCCATCGGGCTCGGCTCCTCGACCCGCACCCCGAGCAGCTTCCTGGCCCGCGCCCGCTCCACCTTGCCCAGCCAGCGCGCGCCGACCAGCCCCACCGCGAGCAGCGGCAGACCGACGACCGTCACCGTCAGACCCGCGCCCAGCGACAACGTGAACACCGCGTAGAGGAAGCCCGCGATGCCCATCGGCAGGTTCCCCAGGAGCTGCGCGATCTCCCTCCAGGTGTGCCCCCCGAACGCGAGCCGCGCGGGCGGCGGCCGATCGTCGTCAAGGGCCCCGGCCGACGGCCGGACATCATCCAGGGGTCCGGTCGGCGGCCGGACATCATCCAAGGGTCCGGTCGGCGGCCGGTCCTCGGGCAGGGGCGTGGTGCGTGCGGTCATACGCGCCAGAGTGCCCGGCGCGCCGCCGGAACGCCATGAGGGCCCCCGCCCGGGCGTCCGGGGGATAACCCCACCCCACCCGCACCGAAGCGTGACGCTCTGCTTACTGAACCTTTAGCAGGCCCTAGACTCCCGTGCGTACAGATCGTCGAACAGGATCAGGATCAGGACCAAGGGCGGTCAGGGAGTGAGGGGCTGACGTGTGTGAGGGGCTGACGTGCACGTGACGAACGTCGCGGCGAGCTACTACCAGTCGTACTCCGTCGTCGGACTGCTCGCCCTGGTGGGCGTGCTGTTCGTCGCCGTCGCCTTCGGGGCGGGCAGGCTGCTGCGCCCGGTGGTGCCGACCCCCGAGAAACTCCTGACGTACGAGTGCGGCGTCGACCCCGTCGGCGAGGGCTGGGCCCACACCCAGGTCCGGTACTACGTCTACGCCTTCCTCTACGTGATCTTCGCCGTCGACTCGATCTTCCTCTTCCCCTGGGCGACGGTCTTCGCCGCGCCCGGCTACGGCGCGACGACACTCGTGGAGATGTTCATCTTCCTCGGCTTCCTCGCCGTGGGCCTGCTGTACGCATACAAGAAGGGCGTCCTCACATGGACGTGAGTGCCGTGACCCCCGCCCCCGTGGACCTCCCGGAGCCGAAGCGGCTCGGCGTGCTCTCCCGCCTGGCCCCCGAGCCGATGAAGGTGGTCCTCAACTGGGGCCGCCGCTACTCCCTCTGGGTCTTCAACTTCGGCCTCGCCTGCTGCGCCATCGAGTTCATCGCCGCCTCCATGGCGCGCCACGACTTCATCCGGCTCGGCGTCATCCCGTTCGCACCGGGCCCGCGCCAGGCCGACCTGATGGTCGTCTCCGGCACGGTCACGGACAAGATGGCCCCCGCCGTGAAGCGCCTGTACGAGCAGATGCCCGAACCGAAGTACGTCATCTCCTTCGGCGCGTGCTCCAACTGCGGCGGCCCCTACTGGGACTCGTACTCCGTCACCAAGGGCGTCGACCAGATCATCCCCGTCGACGTGTACGTGCCCGGCTGCCCGCCCCGGCCCGAGGCGCTGCTCCAGGGCATCCTCAAACTCCAGGAGAAGATCGCCGCCGAGTCGCTGGGGGAGCGGTACGGGAACGGCACCGGCCCCCGCCCCTCCCCGGCCGCGCTGCGCAGCGGCCTGGTGAAGGCGCCCGCGCCGGGGGAGGCCCAGGCATGACCGGCTGGCTGCCGAGCCCCGTCGAGGAGCTGTTCGGCGCGGAGGCCACGGCCGACGAGTCGTACGACGTACTGACCGTCGACGTCCCGCCCGCCGCGTGGACCACCGCCCTTGAGACCGCGCGCACCACACTGGCTTGCACCTACTTCGACTGGCTGAGCGCGGTCGACGAGCCGGGCACGGGCTTCAAGGTCTGCGCCCACGTGGTGGCGCTCGCTCCCGTACGCCGTCTCCTCCTGCGCACGACGGTCGCGCACGAGGCCCCGGCACTCGCCTCCGCGGTCGACGTCTACGCGGGCGCCGCCTGGCACGAGCGCGAGACACACGAGATGTTCGGCGTGGTGTTCGAGGGCCACCCCGGGCTGACCCCGCTCCTCCTCCCCGAGACCTTCGAAGGCCACCCGCTGCGCAAGGACTTCGTCCTCGCGGCCCGCGTCGCGAAGGCCTGGCCGGGCGCCAAGGAGCCGGGCGAGTCCGAACACGGCGGCCCCAAGCGCCGGCAGATGCTGCCCCCCGGCGTCCCCGACCCCAACGAGTGGGGCCCCCTCAAGGGCCAGCTCCCAGCAGCCCCGGCCCGCCCGGCCCGCCCGGCCCGGGGCGCGGGTGCGGCTGGCCGTGCGGCGGGTGCGGCGGCCGGTGAGCGTCCGGTGCGGCGGGCTCGCTCCGTGAGCGAGGGTTCGGCCAGCCAGGCGGCGGCTGGGCCTGCGGCTGGGCCCGATGCTGGGATCGGGGCTGGGCCCACGGCTGGGCCTGTGGCTTCGGGTTCGGCTGCGGGGCAGGGGGCGGTTGGGTCTGGTGGGTCCGGCGGGACCGGTGCGTCCGGTGGGTCCGGGGAGTCGGCTGGGTCGGCTGGGTCGGCTGGGCCTGGTGGGTCTGCTGGGTCCGCTCGTTCTGCTGGGTCCGTCGAGGCGCAGCAGCCCGCGCCCGGGTCCCGCCCCCCGAGGCGCTCGCGCAGCGTCAGCCAGGGCTCGGCGTCCCAGCGAGCGGCGACTCCACCTGCGGAGGAAGCCTCGCCCACGGCTGGGGCCTCGCCCGCTGCTGCGGCGCCGGTGGCACCGCCGGTGAGGGAATCGGCCCCCGCGACGGGAGAGGCCCCGGCGACTCAGGCGACCCCCGCCTCCGAAGCCGCGCCCGCCGCCGAGCCCGAGGCCCAGTCCAAGGCCGAGCCCGAGGCCAAGCGGCGTCCGGCGCCACGCAGTTCCGACGCCCCGTGGCACCACGCCCGCCCGACCTTCGACGACGCGAAGCCCGCTGGGGCCGACCGGCCGGAAACCGCGCCGGAGCAGCCCGAGGCCTCGGCGCAGCCCGAAGCCACGGAGCAGCCCCTCGCGGAGCCCGAGCAAGCCGGGGCGAAGCCCGAACAGACCCCGGCGGAGCCGGAACAGGCCCGCGCCCCCGAGCCCACGACAGAGCCCGACCCCGACAAGAACCCGGAGAACGGCGAACGCCCAGGAGGCACCGAGTGAACGACGCCCTCGACGTCGCCCTGCGCCTCCTCGTCGTCTTCGCGGCGTTCCTGGTCCTGCCCCTCGTCATCGGCCAGACCGAGCACAAGGTGATGGCCCACATGCAGGGCCGCCTCGGCCCCATGTACGCGGGCGGCTTCCACGGCTGGGCCCAACTCGTCGCCGACGGCGTCAAGTTCGCCCAGAAGGAAGACATCGTCCCGGCCGAGGCCGACCGCCGCGTCTTCCAGCTCGCCCCGGCGATCGCCCTCCTGCCCTACCTCCTCGTCCTGGTCGCCATCCCGATCGGCCCCGACGAGGGCGCGGTCGGCGAAGTCGTCGACGCCGGCATCTTCTTCGTCCTCGCGGTCATGGGCATCGGCGTACTCGGCTCGCTCATGGCGGGCTGGGCCAGCGCCAACAAGTTCTCCCTCCTCGGCGGCCTGCGCACCGCCGCCCAGCTCCTCGCCTACGAACTCCCGATGCTCCTCGCCGCCGCCTCGGTCGCGATGGCGGCCGGCACGGTCTCCCTGCCCGGCATCGTCGACGCGTTCGTGTGGTGGTGGGTGCCCTGGCAGATCGTCGGCGCCCTCGTCTTCTTCATCGCGGGCCTCGCCGAACTCCAGCGCCCGCCCTTCGACATGCCCGTCGCCGACTCCGAGATCATCTTCGGCGCCTACACCGAGTACACGGGCCTGCGCTTCGCCCTTTTCCTCCTCGCCGAGTACGCCGGAATCGTCGTCCTGTGCGGCCTGACCACCGTCCTCTTCCTGGGCGGCTGGCACGGCCCCTGGGGCGCCGACGGCCTGGGCTGGGTCTGGACCCTGCTCAAGACGGCCGTCCTCGCCTTCGTCGTCATCTGGCTCCGCGTCTCCTACCCCCGTCTCCGCGAGGACCAGCTCCAGAAACTCGCCTGGACCACCCTCGTCCCCCTCGCTCTCGCGCAGATCGCGCTCACCGGAATCGTGAAGGTGGCGATCTCCTAACCATGTCTCCCGTCCCCGGATCCGGCCTCGCCAAGGGGCTCGCCGTCACCCTCCGCACGATGACGAAGAAGACCGTCACCGAGCAGTACCCGGAGCACCAGCCCGAACTGCCGCCCCGCACCCGGGGCGTCATCGGCCTGTTCGAGGAGAACTGCACGGTCTGCATGCTGTGCGCCCGCGAGTGCCCCGACTGGTGCATCTACATCGACTCCCACAAGGAGACGGTCCCGCCCGCCGCCCCCGGCGGCCGCGAGCGCAGCCGCAACGTCCTCGACCGCTTCGCCATCGACTTCTCCCTCTGCATGTACTGCGGCATCTGCATCGAGGTCTGCCCCTTCGACGCCCTCTTCTGGTCCCCCGAGTTCGAGTACGCCGAGACCGACATCCACGAACTCACCCACGAGCGCGACAAACTCCGCGAGTGGATGTGGACGGTCCCGGCCCCGCCCGCCCTCGACCCCGGCGCCGAGGAGCCGAAGGAAATCGCCGCGGCCCGCAAGGCCGCCGAAAAACTGGCCGCCGCCGAGGCCACCCCGCCCGGGCCGAAGGAGGGGCAGTCGTGACCTTCGCAGCAGCCACCGCGGCGTCCGTGGCCAAGGCCGCCGAGACCGCCAGGACCGCCGAAACCCACGGATTCCTCTCCCCGACCGGCGTCGAGATCGCCTTCCTCCTCGTCGGCCTCGTCACCCTCGGCGCGGCGGTCATCACCGTCACGACCCGCCAACTGGTGCACGCCGCCCTATGGCTGGTCGTGGCACTCGGCGGCCTCGCCGTCGAGTACCTCCTGCTGACCGCGGAGTTCATCGCCTGGGTGCAGGTCCTCATCTACGTCGGTTCCGTCGTGGTCCTCCTCCTCTTCGGACTGATGCTCACCAGGGCACCCATCGGCCGCTCCCCGGACGCCGATTCGGGCAACCGCCCGGTCGCGCTCGCGGTGGCGGCCGCCGCTGCCGCCGCCCTGGTCTGGGTCGTCGTGGACGCCTTCCGTACCACGGTGATCGACCTGGACGGCGCCGCCCAGGGCTCCACCGACGTGACCGGCTCGGTCCTCTTCCGGCACTGGGTGCTCCCCTTCGAGGCGCTGTCGGTCCTCCTCCTCGCCGCCCTCGTCGGCGCGATCGTCCTGTCCCGCAAGACGGCCAAGGGCACACCCGCCCCGGAGGAAGACCGCTGATGCACCTCCACCTCGCCTATCCCGCCGTCCTCGCCGTCCTCCTCTTCTGCGTGGGCCTCTACGGCGTACTCGCCCGGCGCAACGCGATCCTGGTCCTGATGTCCGTCGAGCTGATGCTCAACGCCGTCAACCTCAACCTCGTCGCCTTCGACGTCTGGCTCCGCGACTCCCTCCACGCCGGCCAAGCCCTGACCCTCTTCGTCATCGCCATCGCCGCCGCCGAGATCGGCATCGGCCTCGCGATCGTCCTCGCCGTCTACCGCAACCGCGGCACCTCCGCCGTCGACGACCTCCGCGACACCGCCGAGCCCTCCGCGCCGGACGACTCCCAGGACGCACGGGAGTCCCAGGAGCCGGACGAGTCCCAGAAACCGCAGCAGTCACCGCAGTCGCAGAAGGCCGAGGCCACCGCGTGACCACGACCACCCTCGCCGTCCTCGTCCCCCTCCTCCCGTTCCTGGGCGCGGCCGCGGGCCTGCTGCTCGGCCGCAGGACCCCCGGACTCGTACGCCCCCTCGCGGTCCTGCCCACGCTGACGGCCCTGCTCCTCGCCGTGCTCGTGGCCGTCCGCCAGGGCGGCGAGAAGTCCGTCGACGCCGCCACCGAACTCACCCCGACCGGCTCGGTCCCCATCGAACTCGCCCTGCACATCGACGGCTTCGCCGCCCTCGTCGCCGTCCTGGTCGGCGTCGTCGCCTCCTGTGTGCAGATCTACTCGACGGGCTACCTGCGCGACGACGCGCGCTACCCCTCCTACGCCGCCCTCGTCTCCCTCTTCACCTCCGCGATGCTGCTCGTCGTCTACTCCGGCGACCTGATGGTGCTCCTGGTCGGCTGGGAGATCATGGGCATCTGCTCGTATTTCCTCGTCGGCCACTACTGGGAGACGCCCGAGGCGCGCGCCGCCTCCCTGAAGGCCTTCCTGGTCACCAAGCTCGGCGATGTCCCCTTCCTGATCGGTCTGTTCGCCCTCGCCGCGGACGCGGGCTCGTTCCGCGTCACGACGATCCTGGCGACGGTCGCGGACGGCCGCCTGGACCACCCCACGCTCATCGCCCTGCTGCTCCTCGCGGGCGTGGCGGGCAAGTCGGCGCAGTTCCCGCTGCACACCTGGCTGCCCGACGCGATGGCGGGCCCGACGCCCGTCTCCGCGCTGATCCACGCCGCGACGATGGTCGCCGCCGGTGTCTACTTCGTGGCCCGCCTCCTGCCCGTCTTCGCCGCCTCCGGGGCGGCCCTGGTGGTCCTCGCCGTCATGGCGGCCGTCACGATGGCCGGTTCGGCCCTCGCCGCGCTCGCCCAGGACGACATCAAGCGCGTCCTCGCGTACTCGACGATCGGCCAGCTCGGCTACATGACCGGCGCCCTCGCCGTCGGCGACCGCGGTGCCGCCGTCTTCCACCTCCTGTCCCACGGCGCCTTCAAGGCGCTGCTGTTCCTCACCGCGGGCGTGATCATCCACGCCGCCGGCACCAACTCGCTGGCCGCCATGTCCCGTATGAAGGGCCTGCGCGACCGCATCCCCGACGCCTACTGGACGATGACCGTGGCGCTCCTCGCGCTCGCCGCGATCCCGCCGTTCAGCGGCTTCTTCTCCAAGGAGGCCGTGCTCGGCGCCGCCGAGCACACGGCCACGGGCCACGCCGCGTCCGTGCCCACCGCCGCCGGCTGGATCGTCCTCGTCGCCGGTCTGCTCACCGCCCTCCTCACCGCCGCCTACGCGACGCGCCTGTGGCTGCTCGCCTTCAACGGCCGCGGAGCCGAAGCCCCGGACCACGGACGGCAGCCCCTCGCCATGACGGCCGTGCTGTGGGTGCTCGCCGTCCCCTCCCTCGCCTTCGGCCTGGCCGTCGGTGTCCTGCCGGACTGGTTCGACGGCCGCTCGCTCTCCCCGACGCTCACGACCTCCGTCCTCGGGACGGGCCTCGCCCTCATCGGCGGTCTCGTCACCTACGGCGCCTGGCGGCACACCACCTCGCTGGCCGCCCGCGTCCCGATGGGCGCGGTCGCGGTGAGCCCGGACGGAGACGGGGGGCAGGTCGAGTCGGAGGCCATCGCCTCGCACGCCCCCGCGTACGGAGATGTGGCCTCGGCCCACGACCCGGCCGACCCGGGCCGCCTACTGCTCGGCCCCCTGCACCGCCACGCCGCCGCCGGCTTCCGCCTGGACGCCGTCTACGCCGTCCTGTTCGTCCGCCCGGTCCAGGCCGCCGCACGCCTCGTGCGCTTCCTCGACCGCGAGGTCGTCGAGACATACGTGCGGGGCGCGGGCACCGCACCCCGCTGGCTCGGCGCGGCCGTCCGGCGCGCGCAGACCGGCAACGTACAGACCTATCTGAGCGCGCTGCTCGCAGGCACGGTCGTCCTGGCCGTCGCCGCCGTCCTCGTCGCCACCGCCGGAGCGTGAGCAGCCGTGATCGGTATCAGTGAGTCCGTGATGCAGTTTCTTCTGGCGTTGATCGTCGTCGGCCCGCTCATCGGCGCGGTGGCCGCTCTCCTGCCGGCCCCGCCCGGGCTGAAGGGAAAGTCGCCCGACCAGGCCGTGCTGCGCCACGGCGTGATCGTGACCGGCGCGATCCTGCTCGCCGCGATCATCCTCGCGCTCGGCTTCGACCACGACCACCCGTCGAAGATGCAGGCCACGACCGATATCAGCTGGATCCCCGCACTCGACGTGCGCATCCACCTCGGCATCGACGGCATCTCGCTCCCCCTTCTGGTCCTGACCGCGCTGCTGACCTTCCTCTGCGCGCTCTACAGCTATTTCAAAATGCCTTCCGGGCCGTCCCCCAAGGCATTTGTGGCACTGATCCTCGTCCTGGAGTCCGGCACCCTCGCGACCTTCGCCGTCCTCGATCTGCTGCTGTTCTTCCTGGCGTTCGAGATGGTGCTCATCCCGATGTACTTCCTCATCGCCCGCTGGGGCGGCGAACAACGAACCCAGGCGGCCTGGAAGTTCATCCTCTACACGCTGCTCGGCTCCGTCGTGATGCTGCTCGGCCTCCTCCTGATCGGTCTCAAGTCCGGCACGTTCGACATGGTGGCACTCGCCACTGACAACGACCCGGGCCTGAGTGCATCCGTGCAGGTCATCGCCGTTCTGGCGATCGGGATCGGGCTCGCGGTCAAGACGCCGATGTGGCCGCTGCACAGCTGGCTGCCGGACGCCCACACCGCCGCGCCGACCGTCGGCTCGGTCCTGCTGGCCGGCGTACTGCTGAAGATGGGTACGTACGGGTTCGTCCGCATTCTGCTGCCCATCGCTCCCGACGGGATGCGGGAGTTCGCGCCCTACCTCGCGGCCTTCGCGGTCGTCGGGATCATCTACGGTTCCCTCGCCTGCCTCGCGCTCGCCAAGCGGGGCGCGAAGGGCGACCTCAAGCGCCTCATCGCGTACTCGTCCGTCGGCCACATGGGCTTCGTCCTGCTCGGCATCGCCACGATGAGCCCGACCGGCGTGAACGGCGCGCTGTTCGCCAACATCGCGCACGGCCTCATCACCGGCCTGCTCTTCTTCCTCGTCGGCGCGCTCAAGGACCGCACCGGCACCACCGACCTCGACTCCCTCGCACAGGAGTCCGGCGCCGCCCTCTACGGCAAGGCTCCCCGCCTCGGCGCCCTGCTCGCCTTCGGCGCCGTCGCCTCGCTCGGCCTGCCCGGCCTCGCCGGGTTCTGGGGCGAAATGCTCGCGCTGTTCGGCGCGTTCGAGCCCGCCGACGACCTGAGCCGCCCCGCCTTCCTCACCTTCATGGCGATCGCCGCGTTCGGCACCCTGCTCACCGCCGCGTACATGCTCATCGTCGTACGCCGTGTCTGCATGGGCCCCATGCCGCGGCCCGCCGCCGAGCCCGCGCCCCAGGCGCTCGCCGACGTCCAGGGCTACGAACTCGCCGCCTGGACCCCGCTCGTCGCCCTCACCGTCCTCGCCGGACTCTGGCCCGCGGCTCTCCTCGGCCTGACCGACCCGGCCGTGCAGAAGCTCCTCACTGGAGGCAAGTCGTGATCGTGGCCGCCGAAAGCGCCGCAAGCCTGGTCCAGTCCGTCGACTGGCTCGCGATCGCGCCGCCGACCATCGCGGCCGTCGTCGGCCTCGTCGTGCTCGTAGCCGACCTTTTCGTAGGCGACGGCAAGAAGGCGCTCCTCGGCTGGATGTCCGTGGCGGGCCTGGCCGCGGCGGCACTCTCCCTGCTGCCCCTCCTGGACGACGACCGCTCGACCTTCTGCCTGACCGGAGGCGGCACGCACGCGTGCAGCTACACCGCCGACCGCTTCACCCTCGTCATCCAACTCCTCGTCCTCGGCGGCGCCCTGCTGGCCGCCCTGCTCTCCATGAGCACCCTGAAGGACGAGAAGGGCACCAAGGGCGAACTCCCCGCGGGGGAGTACTGGTTCCTGCTGCTCTCCTCCGCCGCGGGCGCCGCCCTGCTGCCCGCCTCACGCGACCTCGCGACGCTCATCGTCGCCCTGGAGGTCGCCTCCCTGCCCGCCTTCGCCCTCGTCGGCCTCAGGCACGGCGACAAGCGCTCCTCCGAAGCGGCCCTGAAGTTCTTCCTGTCCTCGGTCACCGCGACCGCCGTGAGCCTCCTGGGCGTCAGCTTCGTGTACGCGGCGACCGGCACCCTGCACCTCACGGAGATCGCCACCAAGCTCCAAGGCGACCAGGTCACCGACGGACAGCTGCACACCCTCGCCCAGACCGGTGTCGCCCTCACCCTCGTCGGCTTCGCCTTCAAGGTGGCCGCCGTGCCCTTCCACTTCTGGGTACCGGACACCTACGTAGGCGCGCCGCTGCCCGTCGCCGCCTATCTGTCGGTCGTCGGCAAGGCCGTCGGGTTCACCGGCCTCATCCTCGTCACCGTGGTCGCCTTCCCCTCGTACGCGGATGTCTGGGGCCCCGTGCTCGCCGTCCTCGCCGCGCTCACCATGACCGCGGGCAACGTCGCCGCCCTGCGGCAGCAGAGCACGCGCGCGTACAGCGCGGTCCGCCTCCTCGCCTGGTCCTCGGTCGGCCAGGCCGGCTATCTCCTGGTGCCGATCGCCGCCGCCGGATACGCCGACCACGAGGCGGGCGCCGAGAAGGCGATCGGCTCCACCGTCGCGTACGCCCTGATGTACGCGGCAGTGAACCTCGGCGCCTTCGCCGTGGCCGCGCTCGTCGGCCGCACCCAGCGCCTGAACCGCGTCAGCGACTACCGGGGCCTGTACGCGCGCAGTCCTCTGGCCGCCCTCGTCCTGGCCTTCTTCCTGCTCTGCCTCGCGGGCCTGCCGCCCGGCATCATCGGCCTCTTCGCCAAGGTCACGGTCTTCTCGGCCGCGGTCGACGCGGGCCTCGGCTGGCTGGCCGTGGTGATGGCCGCGAACGTCGTGATCGCGCTCTACTACTACCTCCAGTGGACCGCGCTCCTGTTCCGCGCCCCCGAGGGCGAGCCGGTCAGGCACCGCGTACCGGCCCCCCTCACGGCGGCCATCGCGCTGACCGCGGTCCTCGGCGTCGCGCTCTCCGGAGCGCCCCAGCTCGTCCTGAGGTTCTCGGACACCGGCCTGTTCTGACACGGGCCCCCGGGCCGCCCCGGCGTGCCACGCGGCCCCTCACCCGCGTGGCCTACACCGCTCCTGAGCGCACAAGGGAACTAGTGCTCCCCGCCTGGCGTTGACCAGTACGGGAGGGTCCACTGAACAGTGGAAGCACCAACCAGCAGAGGGTTCCCCCACGCACCACCAGGAGGGCGTACCGTGCACCGCCGGCACAACGGGTTGAAGACCGCCGTACTCCTCGGGGGACTGTCCGGACTCATCCTCGTCATCGGCAGCTTCTTCGGGCGTACGGGCCTTTTCGTCGCGCTCTTGGTAGCCCTCGGCACCAACGCGTACGCGTACTGGAACAGCGACAAGCTCGCCCTGCGAGCCATGCGCGCCCGCCCGGTGAGCGAATTCGAGGCCCCCGCGCTGTACCGCATGGTCCGCGAACTCTCCACCCAGGCCCGCCAGCCCATGCCCCGCCTGTACATCTCACCCACCGAGGCCCCGAACGCCTTCGCGACCGGCCGCAACCCGCGCAACGCGGCGGTGTGCTGCACCGACGGCATCCTGCGCCTTCTCGACGAGCGCGAGCTGCGCGGCGTCATCGGCCACGAGCTGAGTCACGTCTACAACCGCGACATCCTGATCTCCTCGGTCGCGGGCGCCCTGGCCTCCGTGATCATGTTCCTGGTCAACTTCGCCTGGCTGATCCCCATCGGCCGCTCGAACGACAACGACGGCCCCGGCATCTTCGGAATGCTCCTGATCGTGCTGCTCGGCCCGCTGGCGGCCTCGATCATCCAGCTGGCGATCAGCCGTTCCAGGGAGTACGAGGCCGACGCGTCCGGCGCGCAACTGACCGGCGACCCGCTCGCGCTCGCGAGCGCCCTGCGCAAGCTCGAAGCGGGCACGAAGCAGTTGCCGCTACCGCCCGAGCCCCGTCTCGAGACGGCGAGTCACATGATGATCGCGAACCCCTTCCGCCCGGGGCAGGGCATGTCCAAGATGTTCTCCACGCATCCGCCGATGGCGGAGCGCATCGCCCGACTCGAGCAGATGGCAGGTCGCCACCAGTGAAGACAATCCTCAACGTCATATGGCTCGTCCTCTGCGGCTTCTGGATGTTCCTGGCCTACCTGCTGGCGGGCGTGCTGCTCTGCGTCACGATCATCGGCATCCCGTTCGGCCTCGCCAGCTTCCGCATCGGCCGCTATGCCCTGTGGCCCTTCGGCTACACCACGGTCGAGCGCCGCGACGCGGGCGCGCCTTCCTGCGTCGGCAATGTCCTGTGGCTGGTCCTCGCGGGCTGGTGGCTCGCCCTCGGTCACATCGTGACGGGCATCCTCCTGTGCGTCACGATCATCGGCATCCCCCTGGGCGTGGCCAACTTCAAGCTGATCCCGGTCTCGCTGCTGCCGCTCGGCCGCGACATCGTCCGCACGGACCAGCCGTTCACCGCGCGCTACTAGAGCCAGCACCTTCCGGGACGCGGCCCCCGAGGGCCTTGGGGGCACACCGCGCTCGGCGCCGATTGTCAGTGCCGTGGTCCACCATGAACTCATGACGGACACCGAGCAGTTGCTGGCCCGCGTCGCCGCCGAGGCGCGCGCCACCCGCCCCTGGGGCTGGGACGTCCTGCCCGCCCCCGTGGACGCGGACACCCTGGCCCGGGCGGAGGCGGCCCTGGGCTTCCGCCTGCCTCCGCTGCTCGCCGCGCTGTACACCCGCATAGGCGACGGCGGATTCGGCCCGGAGTACGGCCTGTTGCCCCTGCTGGAGAACAAGTCCTCCGGAGGCGAGCCCGCGGTCGTCGAGAAGTACCTAGCGATGCGCCACGCCGACGACTGGGGCTGGCCGGAAGGCGTACTGCCGATATCCCACTGGGGCTGCGGAATGTACGCGTGCGTGGACTGCCGCACGGACTCGGCCCAGGTGTTGCTCTTCGAGCCGAACGGCGGCGACCCCGACCACGCCTGGTTCGTCGACTCCCCGAGCCTCACGGTCTGGCTGACCGCGTGGCTCGACGGCACCGGGTGGTACGAGGAGGACAACGAGGGCCTGGAGCTGCCGAGTTGGCACGACGCCCAGGTGCGGATAGCGCACGCGTGACAGTCGACCGGGGGCGTGCGCGTGCCGCTCGGCCGAGAAGCGCGCCGCGCGTGCCGCTCCCCTGAGGAGCTGCGGCGCGCGGCGGCGCCGTGCTCGCCTGGCAAGCACCCTCGCGCGTGCCGCTCGCCCGGCAAGCGCGCCCGTACGACGGCCCTACGACGTCCGGTCGACGCCCGCATGCCGCACGCGCCCACGTCCGGGCCGTGCCGCACGCCCACGCCCGCTGGGCCTCTTGCCTAAAGGTGCGCCCACCCGAAGGCCCCCCGCCCTCAACGCATCCGCATCCGCACCCCATAAGCCGCCACCCCCACCGCCAGCACAGCCACCCCGGCCACCACCGAGGTCACCGGCAGCGCGAACGCCAGTAGCACGCACCCGAGGCCGCCCACCACGGGCAGGATCCGCGCGGTGGGTGACGAACCGAGCGTCCACGCAGAGGCGTTGGCGATCGCGTAGTAGACGAGCACCCCGAAGGAGGAGAAGCCGATCGCCCCACGCACATCCACCGTCGCGGCGGCCACCGCCACCACCGCGCCCACGGCCAGCTCCGCGCGGTGCGGCACCCGGAAGCGCGGATGCACGGCCACCAGCGCGCCCGGCAGGTGCCGGTCCCGCGCCATGGCCAGCGTCGTCCGGGAGACGCCCAGGATCAGCGCGAGGAGCGAGCCGAGCGCCGCCACCGCGGCCCCCACCCGCACGACGGGCACGAGCCCCGGCACGCCCGCCGCCCGCACCGCGTCGGCCAGCGGTGCGGTCGCCCCGGCGAGCCCCGAGGGCCCGAGGACGGAGAGCACGGCGACCGCCACGCACGCGTACACGCACAAGGCGATGCCCAACGCCACCGGGATCGCCCGCGGAATGGTCCGCGCCGGATCGCGCACCTCCTCGCCGAGCGTCGCGATGCGGGCGTACCCCGCGAAGGCGAAGAACAGCAGCCCCGCGGCCTCCAGCACCCCACCGAACCCGTTTGAGAGCCCCACATCGAGCCGCTCCGCGCCGGCCGCCCCCGACCCGAGGCAGACGGCGAAGACCGCCGCCAGCACGGCGAGCACCACCGCCACGATCCCCCGCGTCAGCCACGCCGACTTCTGGACGCCCAGGTAGTTCACGGCCGTCAGCAGCACCACGGCTGCCACCGCCACCGCATGGGCTTGGCCCGGCCAGACGTACGCCCCCACGGTCAGCGCCATCGCCGCGCACGACGCGGTCTTGCCGACGACGAACGCCCAGCCCGCCAGGTACCCCCAGAACTCCCCGAGCCGCTCCCGCCCGTAGACGTAGGTCCCGCCCGACGCGGGGTAGCGGGCGGCGAGCCGCGCCGACGCCGTCGCGTTGCAGTACGCCACCACCGCGGCGATCGCGAGCCCGAGCAGCAGCCCCGACCCCGCCGCGCCCGCCGCGGGCCCGAGCGCGGCGAAGATCCCCGCGCCCACCATCGACCCGAGGCCGATCACCACCGCGTCGAAGACACCGAGGGTCCGCCGCAGCTCTGGTTGCTGTGTCATGCGCCGCACCTTACGGATCACCGCAACCGCGGCTCTCCGTAGAGGCGTCCTTCAGGACAACAGCGCACAAAAGCTCACCGCGCGAGAAAGGCCGGGTCATCGCATGGGCGTCATCAGTTGGATCGTTCTGGGGCTGCTCGCCGGAGCCGTCGCCAAACTGCTGCTGCCCGGCCGCGACCCCGGCGGCTTCATCGGCACGACCGTCATCGGCATCGCGGGCGCCTTCATCGGCGGCTGGATCTCCGCCCGCTACCTCGACCGCCCGATCGTCAACGACTTCTACGACGGCGCCACCTGGGCGGCGGCCATCGGCGGCTCCCTCGTCCTGCTCGTCGCCTACCGCATCCTTTTCGGCCACTCGCGGCGCTGAGAGGCCGTTCCCTCGTACTGCGTCGGCCGGCTCAGTCGGTCACCACCGGCACGATCACGGCCGCGATGGCGGACGCGAGACCACCGATGGCGATGAATGCCGCGAACTTCTCCTTCGCGGTCGGGAAGACCGCCCTGGAGATGTCTCCCGCCTTGCTCCGCAGAACCACCAGCTTGATCTTCTGCCACCGGTGCTGACGGAGATTGCAGCCCATCAAGATCCCTGAAGCGTTGCGCCGGCAGTAGGTGCCGTTGCGATTGACCGCCCCGCACCACACGGGAAACTGAAAGGTCGCGTACGAGACGACCGCCAGTGAGAGAACCACGATCACAGCGGTGGCGGCACGACTGCTCCAGGCGGCGATCAGAGCCGCGCCGCGATGTAGCCCCAGTACGTCCGCATCCCCCTCATGTTCATGGCTCGGGACGGTACTGCCGGGGCGACGATCATGAACAGGGCGAGAATGAGCCAGGAGCGGCGCCGCCCGGACGGCGGAGACGCGACGGGGGCACACCGCCGAGACCGTCCTCGGCGATGTGCCCCCGTCGCGCCCTGCGAACGTGCTTACCGGTAGTTCTTGCTTACCGGTAGTTGACGAACTGGAGCGCGAAGTCGAAGTCCTGGCCCTTGAGCAGCGTCTGCACGGCCTGGAGGTCGTCGCGGCTCTTCGAGCTGACGCGCAGCTCGTCGCCCTGGACCTGCGCCTTGACGCCCTTCGGGCCCTCGTCGCGGATGATCTTTGCGACCTTCTTCGCGTTCTCCTGGGAGATGCCCTCCTCGATGGACGCGAAGATCTTGTACTCCTTGCCGGACAGCTGCGGCTCGCCCGCGTCCAGTGCCTTCAGCGAGATGCCGCGCTTGACCAGCTTGGACTGGAAGACATCGAGGATCGCCTTGACCCGCTCCTCACCGGTCGCCTCCATCAGGATCTTCTCGCCGGACCACGAGATCGAGGCACCCGTGCCCTTGAAGTCGTAGCGCTGCGAGATCTCCTTGGCGGCCTGGTTGAGGGCGTTGTCGACTTCCTGCCGCTCGACCTTCGAGACGATGTCGAAACTGGAGTCGGCCATGTCCTGTGGCTCCTTGTATCGGGGTGTGCGTACTCAGCGGATACACGGCCGCCTGACGCTGGCCGCATCCGCAAAGCCTAGCCACCGCGCCCGCGCCGGGTGCCGATCAATCGGGTGGCGAAGCACCCCGGTGCATCAGGTATCGTTTACGTCGTTGCCACGGAGCGCCGCGAAAGCGGAGCGAGGCAGCAACCCCGGCGGTGTGCCCGAGCGGCCAAAGGGAGCAGACTGTAAATCTGCCGGCTCAGCCTTCCCAGGTTCGAATCCTGGCGCCGCCACATGAAGGTAAACCCCCTCCGATCTGCGGAAACGTAGACCGGAGGGGGTTTCTTCGTTTCGCCCGGCCGCGTGCCAGTTCTCGCGCGGCATCACGCCGTACTGGGGCAGCCCCGTACGACCTTCGTGGACTCCGGAAGCAGATGCGAGCCGACGAGTTCGGCGTCTTCCGGGACGCGGAGCGTGAGCAAGGAGCGCACCCTCTCCAGCGTGCTGAGGTCGATGCTCGGATGGAGTGTCTCAATGGTGAGTACACGCAGTGCGGGGAAGTGGCTCAGCCAGTCCCAGGCGGGGCCCATGTCGGACTCGACCCAGAGGTGCGTGAGGCGCTGGCTCGGGCACGTGGCGATGAACTCGTCGACGGCGAACTCCCCGGTGATCTTGATGCGGGAACGGCCGCCGAAACTCCGCAGCGCGGAGAGTTCCCGCAGGTTCGAGACGGGGAAGTAGAGGCCGTCCTCGGCGAGGTGTGCGACGACTTCCTGGCCGTACAGGTCGGTGTCGTACCTGCTCCACGCCTGGGCGAGTTCGCTGCGCACCCGCAGGTCCGGATGGTCGCGGTACAGGGCGAGCACCTCGACGGCGGCATCGGTCGCGATGGGCGTGGCCGTGAGCACTGTGAAGTACGCCTCATCCGCCACCGCCTGGTACGCGGCTTCGGCCGCCGCCGCCTCGGCCTTCTGCTCGTCCGTGGCGAAGGGGTCCAGGGCGGCAGGGCGCGGCGGGAGTTCCCGGGGGCCGGTCAGCAGTTCGAGTACGACAGGGCCGATCGCGGCCAGGGCGCGGGCCCGGTCCGTCGAACGCGGCGGGATCAGCGCCGCGGCTCGCTCCTGCACCTCGGCCCGCACCGCTGGATCCAGCTCCGTGGCGTGTTCCAGGCAGGCGGCCGCGAGGAGATGGAGACGGTCCCGGCCCTGCCGGGAGGCGTTCTCACGCCTGATGAGGCCCGTCAGGAGGTGCGTCCGCTCCGTGGGCCGCGCGTGGGCGACGGCCATCCTGATGACGTCCTCCCACTGGTCCAGGTGCGCGTTGGCGATGAGGAAGTCGAAGTCCAGCTCCTCGACCGCCGCCTTGGCTCCCAGGTAGTCCTGGAACGTCCGGTGGACGAAGTCCATGGAGTTCGCGCTCGGCTCCCGGAGCAGACCGCTGCGGACGAGCAGATGCCGGTACACGGCTTCCGGCGTGCCCTGCTCCGCGACCTTGGGCATGGCGGGCAGGACGCGGCGCAGCAGCTCCACCGCGTCGGTGCGGTTCATCTCGGAGCGGCCGTTGCGGATCATCCAGTAGGCCAGTTTCTGGATGAGCTGGATGTGTTCGGCCTCGCTGATGTGGATCGGGCCGGATTTGAGGACTCCGCGTTCGCGGTCGCGCCGGAAGAGCAGCATGGACAGGGCCGCGTCGTAGATCTCCTTGCGGCCGTCGGGCAGATAGCCGCGGCGGTCCTGGTGCAGGGCGCAGATCAGGCCGCACATCAGGGGGTTGACCGCGAGCCCGCTCAGATCCTGCTGGGCCCGGACCGCACGGAGCAACTCGGTGGCGTACTGGTCGCTGATACCGGCGGCCTTGTGCCATCGCTGGATGAACTCGGCGATGTTGTCCCGGTTCATGGGGGCCAGGTCCAGCTCGGCGAAGTCGTCCTCGGCCAGCCAGCGTTCCCGTACGGCCGAGGGCCTGGAGGTGACGAGCCAGCGGTTGTCCGGGTAGGCGCTGAGGAGTTCGCGGAGCCAGCGGCGGGCGTCACCGCGGTCGTCCTCGGGAATCTCGTCGATCCCGTCGATCAGGATGAGCCCCCGGCCGGCTTGCAGCACCCGGTCGATCCACCCGGGCGGCTGGCTCCCGGCGATCGGGCAGTCCACCGCCGACAGGAATCCGTCGGGGGCGGGGAGCGGGGCGCCGCTGCGCGTCAGCGTGCGCAGGGGCAGCACGAACGGTACGAGCCCATAGAGGTAGAGCAACTGTTCGTTGAGCGACTTGTTCGCCGTGGACACCGCCAGCCACTGGATGAGGGTGGTCTTCCCCGAGCCCGCCACGCCGCGCAGGAGTACGCGGTCGCGGCCCGCGAGGACATGGTCGGCCGAGACCACCGTGGGGACGGGACTCAGCGCGTCGACGGCCGCGTCCAAGCGGAGATAGGCCACGTCGAGTCGCCAGCTCTCCGGAGCCCCGGACAGGTCGAGACCGAAGATGCTCAACTTGCCGTGCTTGGCGGCGATGTAGTGCGCGTACCGCTTCTCGAAGGGACCGTCCGCGGGCGGCGGCGACCGGGTGATCAGAGCGTCGATCTTCCGGGTCAGCTCCTCGATGCCGCGGCTCTGTTCGAGGAGTGTGCGCGGCACGAAGGTGGACCGCTGGGTGAAGAAGTTCAGAATGTGCAGACAGGCGGTGTCCATCACGCCGGCATGCAGCGTGACCGCGTCGTGGGACAGGCCGAGCGTGGCCGTCCTGTTCTGGGCGCGCAGCTGTCTGGAGAGCGCGAGATGACCGAGGCGTACGGCCTGGACGTCGTCCATCGCGAGTGTGCCGAGGGAACGCAGTGAATCGGTGACGGCGTGGACGACGGCCCGCTTCTCGAAGGAGGGCAGTTCGTCCTCGACGCCTGTCGAGTGGGCGGCCCGCCTGACCAGCTCTTCCGCGATCTTGTACAGGTCCTTGTCGGAGAGCGTCCGCTTCTCGCCCCGGAACGAGACGAGACCGGATACGGCCACGGGACGGTCCACCAGGTCGGCCCCGGGGCCTTCGGATACGAACAGTTTTCTGACCAGCGGCCCCACGATGCTCGACGCGAGCCGAGCCCCGATCACGGCGGGTTCCATCAGCCCTCCGAGGCGTCCATGCGGCGCGATGTGCACGTCGCCTTCGGGGCAGGATAGGGCGGAGCGCTCGCAGGCATCGCCCAACTTGACAAACCGGGGGCGGAGTTGGATCGCGGGCGCCGCCGAGGTCCGCAGGGCTCGAAGCCGAGGTCCGTACGGCTCGAAGCCGAGGTCCGCACTGCTCGAAGCCGAGATCAGATCCGCAGGGCTCAGAATGGGACCATGTCATCCCGTCGCAGAAGCTGCCCGGAGTGCCGCCGCGAGATCGCCGTCGTAGGCGGGCGGTTCGCCCGTCACGACCCGCCGGGCTCGCGCGCCACCGGTGACCTGGTCTCCTGTCCGGGATCCCGCCGGCACGCCCAGCTGGGCGCCGCACAGCCCGCCCTGGACGGCTACACGGTCCCGGACCTACCGGGCCAGCTCCCGCTGTTCTGAGCGCCCCTGAGGGGCCCTCAGGGCCTCCCAGGCGCCTCCAGGCCTCCCGGGCTTCGCGGGGCTCATCTGAACCCGTGGATCGTGTGCCGGAGGCGGCGGCCCGGAAAACCTTTCAGTTCCCCGCGACGGACTTGACCGCCACCGACACCGGCACCGAACCGCTGACCAGTTCCAGCGTCAGGCCGGCCGTCGCCGGTGTCTCCAGAAGCTCCGCGAGCACCGCGGCGACGTCGTCGCGTGGGATCGGCCCCCGCCCGGTCGACGCCTCCAGGCGTACGAGACCCGTGCCCGCGTCGTCCGTCAGCATCCCGGGACGCAGGATCGTCCAATCCAGAGCGGCACGCGCGCGTACGTTCACGTCCGCCTCGCCCTTGGCCCGCAGATACGCGTCGAAGACCTCGTCGCCCTGGTGCGCGGGGTCCGCGCCCATCGACGACACGACGATGTACCGCCGCACCCCGGCCCGCTCCGCCGCGTCCGCGAAGAGCACGGCGGCGCCCCGGTCCACGGTGTTCTTGCGGGCGACGTCGCTGCCCGGTCCCGCGCCCGCCGCGAAGACCGCCGCGTCGGCTCCGCGCAGGTGTTCGGCGACCTGGTCGACCGACGCCGACTCCAGGTCACACAGCACCGGTTCGGCACCGGCCTCGCGCAGATCGGCTTCCTGCCCGGCGTCGCGGATCAGTCCGGCGACCTCGTCACCACGCGCGGCGAGCAGACGCTCGAGCCGCAGCGCGATCTGACCATGACCTCCAGCGATGACAATGCGCATGTCTCCGACCGTACGGCAGCACGGGCGCGTTCGCCGCACGCGGAGGTCCCGACCGCCCGCCCCGCCCGCCCCACCTGGCTCTCAAGGCGCCGCCGCACTCCCGAAGCGTCACCCTCAAGGCGCCGCCTCGTCCCCTCTCGGCCGCCCCGGCTCGCCTCCCTTGGCCCGCCCCTGGCGCGGCAGGTCCAGGGCCACGGCGGCGGCCGAGTCGCAGTACTCGCGTACCGCGCTGGTCCGCGCCACCACGCGCCCCCGGTGCACCACGATCCGGCTGTACGCGAGCGACAGCGCGCCCGCGAGCCGGTCGCCGCGCACCGCGAGCAGCTCGGCGGGGAAGCCCGCCTCCACCCGGATCTCGGGCAGGCCCATGGCCGTCCGCGCCGCCCCGCTCACCGCGTCGTAGGCATCCTCGGGGCGCAGCCCGCGCCGCGAGGCCAGCAGATACGCGGCCTCCAGCGGATCCCCCCGCCCCACGGGGTTCGACACATCCCGCATCGCCCCGCTCCCCGCCGCCACCCGCACCCCGGCCGACCGCAGCAGCCGCACCGGCGCGAGTCCACGTCGATCCGTGCTGCCGCAGCCGCCCTGGGGCAGGCAGATCACGGTCACGCCGGCCGCCGCCAGTTGTTCGGCGCCGCGCGCGGCCACCTCCCTCGGCAGCCGTCCGAGGCCGCCGCACGGGCCGATCGTCACCCCGGCCCGCACCCCGGCCGCCATCGCCGCGAGCCGCCCGAGCCGCGCCGGATCGTCACCGTCCGTATGCAGGTCGACGGGGCAGCCGTGCTCGGCGGCAAGCTCCAGGACCGCCTCCGCGTACCCCGTCGGATCGGGGTCGAGATCCGGGCAACCGCCTACTACGGAGGCGCCCATTTTCACCGCGTCCCGCAGCATCGCGAGCCCATCGGCACCCGCGGCGCCGGTCAGCAGCCGCGGCACCGCGACGGCTGTCAGATCGACCAGACCCCGCAGCGAGCGCCGCGCCTGAAGCACGGCCTCCATCGGGCCCAGCCCCTGGACGTCCCCGATCCGCACATGCGACCGCAGGGCCGTCGCGCCGTGCCCGAGCTGGAGCAGAGCCGCCTCCGTGGCCCTGCGCTGCACGTCGGGTACGTCGTACGAGACCGGGCCCGGCACGTCCGCCGAGAGCGCGGTGTCGCCGTGGGCGTGCGGCTCGGCGGCGGCCGGCAGCAGCAGATAGCCGGCGAGGTCCACGCGCGCGGAGTGCGCGGTCAGGCTGCCGACGGTGCCGACCGCCTCGATGCGCCCGCCGCCGAGCCGGACGTCCACGGTCCTGCCGTCGGTGAGCCGGGCGCCGCAGAGCAGCAGGGACCCCGAGTCGGCCGTGGGGTCGGAACCGGAGGAACCGGAGGAGCCGGATGAGTGGGGCTGCTGCGGCTGGCTGTCGGGCATCGCGCTCCTGGCGTTCGGGGGCGGCTGCTGTCGTTCGGGGCGTCAAGATCACGCAGCGTGTGCCGAGCCTAGGACGGCGAAACGTCCGCTTCGAGGAGGAGCGCAATAGTCGTACCGGTGTGGTGGCACGAGCCGTACTGGTGCCATGCCCAGAGCCGTAACCGGCCGGATGCCACGAGCCGTACCGACGTGCTGTCACCAGCCGTCTCGGCGGGATGCCACAAGCCGCATCGGTGTGGCGCAACGGCACGGACGAGGCATTCGGAGACCTCTGAGGCGGCCCTCCAGATCCCCCCGGACGGCCCTGGCGAAACGGATTTGGGCGATCGGCGACCAACCGTGTAATGTCTTCATCGCTCGCCCCAATAGCTCAGTCGGTAGAGCGTCTCCATGGTAAGGAGAAGGTCTGCGGTTCGATTCCGCATTGGGGCTCTGATGTCGAGTGATCCTCGCTTTCGGGCGAGGGGATCCGGCATCGCAGCGGTGTAGCTCAGTCGGTAGAGCAAGCGGCTCATAATCGCTGTGTCACCGGTTCAAGTCCGGTCACCGCTACTCCTGGTAGCCGATTGTGGGGTCGGTCCTTCGATCGGCTACTCTTGTATGCGTTCATCCGTCCATCCGTCCGTCAAGGAGCACTCACGTGGCTGCCACCGACGTCCGCCCGAAGATCACGCTGGCCTGCGTGGAGTGCAAGGAGCGGAACTACATCACCAAGAAGAACCGGCGTAACGACCCGGACCGTCTTGAGATGAAGAAGCACTGCCCGCGCTGCAACTCGCACACTGCTCACCGCGAAACGCGCTGACACACAGGCTCGTACACGAGGCCGTCCCCGTTTGTTGGGGGCGGCCTCGCGTCGTTTTTTACGAAACCAACCACAGGAGGTACCGAGTCCATGGCGCTCGACCAGTCCTTCGTGGGGCGGTCCTATCCGCCCACTGATCCTTATGAGGTCGGCCGGGAGAAGATCCGCGAGTTCGCCGAGGCGGTGGGGGACGCCAATCCCGCGTACACCGACAGGGAAACCGCCAAGGCACTCGGTCACCCCGATGTGATCGCCCCGCCGACTTTTGTGTTCGCGATCACTTTCAAGGCCGCGGGACAGGTGTTCCGGGACCCGCAGTTGGGACTCGACTACAGCCGCGTCGTGCACGGCGACCAGAAGTTCTCCTACACCCGCCCGGTGCGCGCGGGGGACCGGCTCACGGTCACCTCGACCATCGAGAGCATCAAGTCGCTCGCGGGCAACGACATCCTGGACGTCCGCGGCGAGGTCCACGACGAAGCCGGGGAGCACGTCGTGACCGCCTGGACGAAGCTCGTCGCGCGTGCGGCGGAGCCCGCGGCAGAGGGGGCCTGAAGCGATGACGGCGAAGATTTCCTACGACGATGTCGAGGTCGGCACGGAGCTGCCGGCCCAGGCCTTTCCCGTGACACGCGCCACGCTCGTCGAATACGCGGGTGCCTCGGGGGACTTCAACCCGATCCACTGGAACGAGAAGTTCGCGGTCGAGGTCGGCCTCCCCGACGTCATCGCGCACGGCATGCTCACCATGGCCGAGGCGATCCGAGTCGTGACCGACTGGGTGGGCGACCCGGGAGCGATCGTCGAGTACGGCGTGCGCTTCACCAAGCCGGTCGTCGTCCCCAACGACGACAAGGGCGCCACCATAGAGGTCGGTGCCAAGGTCGCGGCCAAGCTGGACGACCGGCGCGTCCGGGTCGACCTGCTCGCCAAGAGCGCGGACCAGAAGGTCCTCGGCATGTCGCGGGCGGTCGTGCAGCTGGCCTGACGGACGGCCGTTCACGGATACGCGGTAAGGGGCGCCCTCTATTGAGGAGCGCCCCTTACCTGTGTGCGCCCCATGACCGCCCATGAACGCGCCCCTTGACTCCCTTAGTGATTGGCCACTAACTTACCTGCATGGTCAGGATGAGCGCAGAGGAGCGGCGCGAGAGCGTCATCCGCGCGGCGATGGTCGAATTCGCGCGCGGCGGCTACAAGGGCACCTCCACCGAGGTGATCGCCAAGCGTGTGGGCGTCTCGCAGCCGTACCTCTTCCGCCTCTTCCCGAGCAAGCAGGCCATCTTCCTCGCCGCGTCCCTGCGGTGCAGCCAGGAGATCACCGAGGTCTTCAGGCGGGCGTCCGAAGGGCTGGAGGCGGAGGAGGCCGCGCTCGCCATGGGGGACGCCTACCGGGCGCTCATCGCCGATGACCCGGACAAGCTGCTCATGCAGATGCAGATGTACGTCGCGGTGGCCTCCGCGGAGGCGTCCGGGGACCGGGAGTTCGGCGAGGCGCTGCGCGCCGCCTGGATGGAGATGTACGACACGGTCAGCCTGGCTCTGGGCGCCGACATCGACGAGGGGACGACCTTCCTCGCGTACGGGATGTTGATCAATGTCCTGGTGTCGATGGGCTACCGGTCCGATCACCGCGTGTGGAGCGGCTTCGAGCACGCGGTGCGGTCGTCGGAGTAGGTCGGGCCCGTCCCCGCAGGGGGCGTGTTTCTTTGCGCCCGCGAAAGTTAGTAATCAATAACTAACCAACCAGTCATTCACAGGGGAAAGCAGGGAAAGCAATGCCACAGAAGACCGCGCGGGCCGGGGGAGCGGCCTGGGCCCTGGTCATCACCAGCGCCGCTGGATTCATGGCGGCTCTCGACAACCTCGTCGTCACCACCGCCCTGCCGTCCATCCGAGAGGACTTCGGGGGAGGGCTGCACGACCTGGAGTGGACGGTGAGCGCCTACACCCTCACCTTCGCCGTGCTCCTCATGTTCGGCGCGGCCCTGGGCGACCGCTTCGGCCGCCGCAAGCTCTTCATCATCGGCCTCACGGTCTTCACCGGCGCCTCCGCCGCCGCGGCCCTCGCACCCGGCATCGAGGCCCTGATCGCCGCCCGCGCGGTACAGGGCGTCGGCGCCGCGGTGATGATGCCGCTCACGCTGACCCTCCTGACGGCCGCCGTGCCCGAGGCGAAGCGCGGAATGGCGTACGGAATATGGGGCGCCGTCAACGGCCTCGCGGTAGCCGGCGGCCCGCTCATCGGGGGCAGCCTCACCGAGCACGTCTCCTGGCAGTGGATCTTCTGGCTGAACGTTCCGCTCGGCCTGGCCCTGCTGCCGCTCGCCCGCCTCCGCCTCGCCGAGTCGCACGCCCCCGGAGCGCGCCTCGACATCGTGGGCACCCTGCTCGCCAGCGGCGGCCTCTTCGGAATCGTGTACGCCCTGATCCGCGGGCCCCTCGACGGCTGGACCGGCGGCACCGTACTCGGCGGCCTCGTCGCGGGCACCGCGCTCCTCGGCGGCTTCGTCCGCCACGGGATACGCCACAAGGCGCCGATGCTGCCGATGCGCCTCTTCCGTAGCCGCGCGTTCTCCGGTATCAACGCCGCGAGCCTGCTGATGTTCCTGGGGATGTTCGGCTCGATCTTCCTGCTCAGCCAGTACATGCAGACCGTCCTCCACTACTCGCCCACCGAGGCGGGCCTGCGGATGCTGCCCTGGACCGGCATGCCGATGCTCGTCTCGCCCCTCGCGGGCTACCTCTCCGACCGGTTCGGCGGCCGCCCCGTCGTCGCCGCCGGGCTCTTCCTCCAGGCCACCGGCCTCGGCTGGTACGCCGTCGTGGTCGCGCCCGACGCCTCGTACGCCGTGCAGCTCCCGGCCCTGATCATCAGCGGTATCGGCATGTCCCTGTTCTTCGCCCCCGCCTCCAACCTGGTCATGTCCGGCGTCCGGCCGCACGAGCAGGGCATCGCCTCCGGCGCCAACAACGCGCTGCGCGAGGTCGGCGGCGCCCTCGGCATCGCCGTGATGTCCTCGATCTTCTCGGCCCGCGGCGGCTACGGCTCCCCGTGGAACTTCGTGGACGGCCTGGAGCCCGCGCTGTGGGTGGGTGCCGCGGTGGTGGCCCTCGCCGCGGTGGCCGCGCTGTGCATCCCCGGCCGCCGGAAGCCCGACGCGCCCGCGCCCGGCCAGGTGGGGCGCGTGGAGCGCCAGGACGCCCTGGCCGACGCCTGACCGCTCGCATGGACACGGCCCCGCCAGGACCGGCGGGGCCGTTCTCGTACTCTTGAGCACGTGCAGGAACTCCACGACGCCCCCCTCGCCCCGCTGACCACCTTCCGTCTCGGTGGCCCCGCGACCCGCCTGATCACCGCGACGACCGACGCCGAGGTGATCGCCGCCGTCCGCGAGGCCGACGACACCGGCACCCCGCTGCTGCTCATCGGCGGCGGCTCGAACCTGGTCATCGGCGACAAGGGCTTCGACGGGACCGCCCTGCGCATCGCCACCCAAGGCTTCGCACTCGACGGTACGCAGCTGGAGCTGGCGGCCGGCGAGATCTGGACGGACGCGGTCGCCCGCACCGTCGAGGCGGGCCTCGCGGGCATCGAGTGCCTCGCCGGCATCCCCGGCTCCGCGGGCGCGACGCCGATCCAGAACGTGGGGGCGTACGGCCAGGAAGTGTCGTCCACGATCACCGAAGTGGTCGCGTACGACCGAAAGACGCGCGAGACGGTCGTCATTCCGAACGCCGAGTGTGACTTCTCGTACCGCCACAGCCGCTTCAAGGCCGACCCCGAGCGCTTCGTGGTCCTGCGGGTCCGCTTCGAACTGGAGGACGCGCAGGGGATGAGCGCCCCCCTGAAGTACCCCGAGACGGCCCGCGCGCTCGGCGTCGAGGCGGGCGAGCGCGTCCCCGCGGCGGCCGCCCGCGAGACGGTCCTGAAGCTCCGCGCGGGCAAGGGCATGGTGCTCGACCCCGAGGACCACGACAGCTGGTCGGCCGGATCCTTCTTCACCAACCCGATCCTCACCGACGAGGAGTTCGGGGCCTTCCACGCGCGCGTGGCCGACCGACTCGGGCCGGACACCGCCCCGCCCGCCTTCCCCACGGGCGACGGCCACGTGAAGACCTCCGCCGCCTGGCTCATCGACAAGGCCGGCTTCACCAAGGGCTACGGACAGGGCCGGGCCCGCATCTCCACCAAGCACACCCTCGCCCTCACCAACCGCGGCGGCGCGACCACCGAGGAACTGCTGGCCCTCGCCCGCGAGGTCGTCGCCGGGGTGCGGGACGCCTTCGGGATCACGCTGGTCAACGAACCGGTGACGGTCGGCGTCAGCCTGTAGGGGCGGTCAGCCAGGCGTCGACCCCGGACAGCAGCTTCTCCCGTATGTCGACGGGGGCGGCCGAGCCGCGGATCGACTGGCGCGCCAGCTCGGCCAGTTCGGCGTCGTCGAAGCCGTGGTACTTGCGCGCGATGTCGTACTGGGCGGCCAGACGCGACCCGAAGAGCAGCGGGTCGTCGGCGCCGAGCGCCATCGGGACCCCGGCGTCGAACAGGGTCCGCAGCGGCACGTCCTCCGGCTTCTCGTAGACCCCGAGGGCGACGTTGGACGCCGGGCACACCTCGCACGTGACACCCCGGTCCGCGAGCCGCTTCAGGAGCCGCGGGTCCTCGGCGGCCCGCACCCCGTGCCCGATCCGCACCGCCTCCAGGTCGTCCAGGCAGTCCCGCACCGAAGCGGGCCCCGTCAGCTCGCCGCCGTGCGGCGCCGCGAGCAGCCCGCCGTCCCGCGCGATGGCGAACGCCCGGTCGAAGTCCCGCGCCATGCCGCGCCGCTCGTCGTTCGAGAGCCCGAAGCCGACGACGCCCCGGTCCGCGTAGCGCACCGCGAGCCGGGCCAGCGTGCGCGCGTCCAGCGGGTGCTTCATGCGGTTCGCGGCGACGAGGACGCGCATTCCGAGGCCGGTCTCCCGCGAGGCGCTCTCGACGGCGTCCAGGATGACCTCCAGGGCCGGGATGAGCCCCCCGAGCCGCGGCGCGTACGACGTCGGGTCCACCTGGATCTCCAGCCATCCCGAACCGTCCCGCAGATCCTCCTCCGCGGCCTCCCGCACCAGCCGCTGGATGTCCTCGGGCTCCCGCAGGCACGAGCGCGCCGCGTCGTAGAGCCGCTGGAAGCGGAACCAGCCCCGCTCATCGGTGGCGCGCAGCTTCGGCGGTTCGGCGCCGGTCAGCGCGTCCGGGAGCCGTACCCCGTACTTGTCGGCGAGTTCGAGCAGGGTGGCCGGCCGCATCGACCCCGTGAAGTGCAGGTGCAGATGGGCCTTCGGCAGCTCTCTTACGTGTCGTACGCGCTCCATTCCAGGATCTTGCCGTACGCACCTGGTGTCCCGGTAGCGCCTTTCCACCTTCGTGGGCTTCCCCGAACGCAGAAACGGGCCGCCTCTCCGGGGAGAGACGGCCCGCACGCGCGCGTGGCGCGTCCGACCTCAGTCGCGGGCCTCGGCGAGCAGCTTCTGGAGCCGCGACACGCCCTCGACGAGATCCTCGTCCCCGAGCGCGTACGACAGGCGCAGATAACCCGGCGTCCCGAAGGCCTCGCCCGGGACGACCGCGACCTCGGCCTCCTCCAGGATCAGCGCGGCCAGCTCGACGGAGTCCTGCGGGCGCTTGCCGCGGATCTCCTTGCCGATCAGGCCCTTCACCGAGGGGTAGGCGTAGAAGGCGCCCTCGGGCTCGGGGCAGATGACGCCCTGGATGTCGTTGAGCATCCGCACGATGGTCTTGCGGCGCCGGTCGAAGGCCTCCCGCATCCTCTCCACGGCGACCAGGTCACCGGAGACGGCCGCGAGCGCGGCGGCCTGCGCGACATTGGAGACGTTGGACGTGGCGTGCGACTGGAGGTTCGTCGCGGCCTTCACGACGTCCTTCGGGCCGATGATCCAGCCGACCCGCCAGCCGGTCATCGCGTACGTCTTCGCGACGCCGTTGACCACGATGCACTTGTCGCGCAGCTCGGGAAGGATCGCGGGGAGCGAGGTGAACTTCGCGTCTCCGTAGACGAGGTGTTCGTAGATCTCGTCGGTCATGACCCACAGGCCGTGCTCGACGGCCCAGCGGCCGATCGCCTCGGCGTCGGGCTCGCTGTAGACGGCACCCGTCGGGTTCGACGGCGACACGAAGAGCACCACCTTCGTGCGCTCCGTGCGGGCCGCCTCCAGCTGCTCCACGGAGACGCGGTAGCCGGTGGTCTCGTCGGCGACGACCGGGACCGGGACACCGCCGGCGAGACGGATCGACTCCGGATACGTCGTCCAGTAGGGGGCCGGGACGATGACCTCGTCACCCGGGTCGAGGATCGCGGCGAAGGCTTCGTAGATGGCCTGCTTGCCGCCGTTGGTCACCAGGATCTGCGAGGCGTCCACCTCGTACCCGGAGTCGCGCAGTGTCTTCGTGGCGATCGCGGCCTTCAGCTCGGGAAGGCCGCCGGCCGGTGTGTAGCGGTGGAACTTCGGGTTCTTGCAGGCCTCGACGGCCGCCTCGACGATGTAGTCCGGAGTGGGGAAGTCGGGCTCGCCCGCGCCGAAGCCGATCACCGGACGCCCGGCGGCCTTGAGGGCCTTGGCCTTGGCGTCGACGGCGAGGGTCGCGGACTCGGAGATCGCGCCGATGCGCGCGGACACCCGGCGCTCGGTCGGAGAAGTTTCAGCGCTCATGGCCCCATCGTTCCAGACCTGAAACGCCCCCGGCGCGCGGGTTTCCAAGACCATCGGGACCCATTCTGTTCGACGGGGGGCCGTGGAGCACGTACACTCACTGCTCGTTGGCCCTCACCGGCCGCACCCTCTCGACGCACTCCGTGCATGTGGGCGGATGCGGTAGGTTGGGGGAAATCAAAGGGTCGTAGCTCAATTGGTAGAGCACTGGTCTCCAAAACCAGCGGTTGGGGGTTCAAGTCCCTCCGGCCCTGCTACACACTCCTTCGCCAGGATGTGTGCGCATGTACGTACTGCAATGCACCGCCGTGCGGCTCAACCGGGCGCGGCACGGCCACGACCCGGAATCAGGTGAGGACGAGTGACGGACGCCGTGGGCTCCATCGACATGCCTGATGCCCAGGACGAGGCGCCGGAGTCCAAGAAGGCCCGCAAGGGCGGCAAGCGCGGCAAGAAGGGCCCTCTCGGCCGTCTCGCGCTCTTCTACCGCCAGATCGTCGCGGAACTCCGCAAGGTCGTCTGGCCGACTCGCAGCCAGCTCACGACCTACACCTCAGTGGTGATTGTCTTCGTCGTCATCATGATCGGCCTTGTGACCGTGATTGACTATGGCTTCAGCCACGCTGTCAAGTACATCTTCGGCTGAGCCGAGAGCGAAGGGCGCCCTATCCGGCGCCCCTATTCGCGTGTTCCACCCCTTGTATCCAGGAAGAAGCAGCCACCGTGTCTGACCCGAACCTGAACGACGCCGTCGCGCCTCGCGGAGAGGACGCGGAGTCCGTGGAGGACCAGCTCGACATCGTCGAGGCGGCGGACGCCGAGGAGCCGGATCAGGCCGAGGCTGCCGACGCCGCCGCGGGCGAGCCCGCCGAAGAGGCCGCCATCCACCTGGAGGGCGACGCCGAGGCTGTCGCCGAGTCCGAGGAGGACGAGGCCGCCCTCGCCGAGGACGCCGACGAAGCCGCCGCGGACGACACCGCAGAGGCCACTGAGGACGACGCCGCCGAGGACGAGGCCGCCGAGGACGAGGTGTCCGAGCCGGTCGACCCGATCGTCGCCCTGCGCGAAGAGCTGCGCACCCTCCCCGGCGAGTGGTACGTCATCCACACCTACGCCGGTTACGAGAACCGCGTGAAGACCAACCTCGAGCAGCGCGCCGTCTCGCTCAACGTCGAGGACTTCATCTTCCAGGCCGAGGTGCCGCAGGAAGAGGTCGCCCAGATCAAGAACGGCGAGCGCAAGACGATCCGTCAGAACAAGCTCCCCGGCTACGTGCTGGTGCGCATGGACCTGACGAACGAGTCCTGGGGCGTCGTCCGCAACACCCCCGGCGTCACCGGCTTCGTGGGCAACGCCTACGACCCGTACCCGCTGACCCTGGACGAGATCGTCAAGATGCTCGCCCCCGAGGCCGAGGAGAAGGCCGCCCGCGAGGCCGCCGAGGCCGAGGGCAAGCCCGCTCCCGCCCGCAAGGTCGAGGTCCAGGTCCTGGACTTCGAGGTCGGCGACTCGGTCACCGTCACCGACGGCCCGTTCGCGACGCTCCAGGCGACGATCAACGAGATCAACGCCGACTCGAAGAAGGTCAAGGGCCTCGTCGAGATCTTCGGCCGCGAGACCCCGGTCGAGCTGAGCTTCGACCAGATCCAGAAGAACTAGCCGGGCCGAGCCCCCAGGGCTCCTCGGCTTCCTCTGGAACACACGCCTCCGAACAGGTCAGAC
The DNA here is from genome assembly GCF_000717945.1 of Streptomyces sp. NRRL S-920. Lineage (NCBI taxonomy): Bacteria > Bacillati > Actinomycetota > Actinomycetes > Kitasatosporales > Streptomycetaceae > Streptomyces > Streptomyces sp. NRRL S-920. The sequence continues at coordinate 117,313 of NZ_JODF01000016.1, read as the reverse complement.
GGGCTGCCAAAGCCGGTCTGACCTGCTCGGTTTTTAGCCGCGCGACTATACCCGTTATCGTTGTGCGGTATGCCTCCATCCGGATGACCGGATGGCCGGCTGAAAACTCTCACTAGGACCCGGAGAGAGCAATGCCTCCCAAGAAGAAGAAGGTCACGGGGCTGATCAAGCTCCAGATCCAGGCTGGTGCCGCCAACCCGGCCCCGCCGGTCGGCCCCGCGCTGGGCCAGCACGGCGTCAACATCATGGAGTTCTGCAAGGCCTACAACGCCGCGACCGAGTCGCAGCGTGGCTGGGTGATCCCGGTGGAGATCACGGTCTACGAGGACCGTTCCTTCACCTTCATCACCAAGACGCCGCCGGCCGCCAAGATGATCCTGAAGGCCGCTGGTGTCGAGAAGGGCTCCGGCGAGCCCCACAAGACCAAGGTCGCCAAGGTCACCGAGGCGCAGATCCGCGAGATCGCGCAGACCAAGATGGAAGACCTCAACGCCAACGACCTGGACGCCGCGTCGAAGATCATCGCTGGCACCGCCCGTTCCATGGGCATCACGGTCGAGGGCTGAGACTCCTCCCCCGTCTGACCTTTCTCCAGTGGTAGGGCCAAGCGCTGGCCCGCACCACGACTCCATACCTGAACACACCAGGAGCAGAAGTGAAGCGCAGCAAGACTCTCCGCGCTGCGGACGCCAAGATCGACCGGGAGAAGCTGTACGCCCCGCTCGAGGCCGTCCGTCTCGCCAAGGAGACCTCCGCGACCAAGTTCGACGGCACCGTCGAGGTCGCCATGCGTCTGGGCGTCGACCCGCGCAAGGCCGACCAGATGGTCCGTGGCACCGTGAACCTCCCGCACGGCACCGGCAAGACCGCCCGGGTCCTGGTCTTCGCGACCGGTGACCGTGCTGCGGCCGCGGAAGCCGCTGGCGCCGACATCGTCGGCTCCGACGAGCTGATCGACGAGGTCGCGAAGGGCCGCCTGGACTTCGACGCCGTCGTCGCCACCCCGGACCTCATGGGCAAGGTCGGCCGCCTCGGCCGCGTGCTCGGTCCGCGTGGTCTGATGCCGAACCCGAAGACCGGCACCGTGACCCCCGATGTCGTGAAGGCTGTCAACGACATCAAGGGCGGCAAGATCGAGTTCCGCGTCGACAAGCACTCGAACCTGCACTTCATCATCGGCAAGGTCTCCTTCGACGAGACCAAGCTGGTGGAGAACTACGCCGCGGCCCTGGAGGAGATCCTCCGTCTGAAGCCGTCGGCCGCCAAGGGCCGCTACATCAAGAAGGCCGCCATCACCACCACGATGGGCCCCGGCATCCCGCTGGACTCGAACCGCACCCGCAACCTCCTCGTCGAGGAGGACCCGGCCGCCGTCTGAAACTGACGGCAGCCGCGTCGCGCACGCGTTCTGTGGACGGGCCCCGCAACCTTTCGAGGTGCGGGGCCCGTCCTGTTTATGTGCGAGTTTGTGTACGAGTCATTCGGATACGTCTGTCACAGGCCCGCGCCGGTGTGCGCGGGCGTCACTAAGCCAAGGGGTGGGACGAGATGAACAGCACGACCATGCGGCGTACGGGCCTTTCGATCGCGGTGGCGGCCGCGCTGACGGGCCTGGCGGCCTGCGGCTCGGGCGACTCGGGCGACTCCTCCGACAAGGCCGGGGGCGGGGCGGGGGACAAGGGCGGCATCAAGCTCAGCCCGGTCGCCGCACTGCGCAGCGTCGAGACCAGCACGGACAAGGCGGACACCGCCCGGGTCGAGGTTCAGACCGTCATGGGGTCGCAGATATCGACCGACATGAAGGGCGTCATGGGCTGGTCGGACGGCCTCACCGGCAACGTCCAGGCGACCATCACGGGCGGCACCCAGGCCGAGCAGATGCGGCAGCTCGGCCAGACGAAGATCGAGTACCGCTACCTGAAGAACGGCTTCTACGCGAACATGGGCGACAAGTTCGCGGCCCAGGCGGGTGGCGGCAAGCACTGGATCGCGTACGACTACGCGGAGCTGGAGAAGCTGTCCGGCGCCGCCGGTGCGGCCCTGAAGGACCAGGCGCAGAAGACCACCCCGAACCAGTCGGTGAAGATGCTGCTGGCCTCGGGCGACGTGAAGCGCGTGGGCAAGGAGACCGTCCGGGGGACCGAGGCGACCCACTACCGCGGGACCGTCGACGTCGCCGACTTCACGGGTAAGAACTCCGACCTGGACGAGCAGCAGATGAAGGAACTGAAGCAGCAGTTCCAGCAGGCCGGGCTGACCACCGAGACGATCGACATCTGGGTGAACAGCGACGACCTGCTCGTCAAGAAGGTCGAGAAGGCGGACATGAAGACCGGTTCCTTCTCCCAGACCGCCCACTACAGCGACTACGGCACGCCGCTCTCCGTCCAGAAGCCCCCGGCCTCGGACACGGTGAGCTTCCAGGACGTCATGAACAAGCAGCCCGCCGCCTGATGACGAGGAACGTGTGGCCCTGACCGGCGGATAACCCGGAGGAAAGCGCCCCTTTCCTTCGGGTAATCTCAGCCCACCGCATAAAGTTGATCAAATGTTTTGATGTTCCTAGGGGTGGGGTCATGAGTATTTCCGTACGTACGGGACGCAAGAGAACCGCGGGCGCCGCGCTGGCCGCCGTGCTGCTCGCCGGTGGTGGCGCGGTCAGCTGCGGGTCGGAGAAGTCCGACAAGGCGGGGGAGGACATGGCCCCGGCGGCGGCCGTGAAGAAGGCCGCGGAGAAGACCGAGGAGCTGACCTCGTTCACCTTCCGGATGAAGGGCACCGTCCCGGGGGACGGGCGGGTGAAGGCCGACGCGGCGATGAGCACCAAGCCGCTCGCCATGAGCATGAAGATGTCCGCGCCCGACCAGGGCCCGGAGAAGATGGAGCTGCGCTTCGTCGACGGCGCGGTCTACCTCGGCGGCGGCAAGGAAGCCGCCAAGGAGATGGACGGCAAGAGCTGGATCAAGTTCGACGCCGCGGCCATGGGCAAGGCCGGCGGCAAGCCCGCCGCCACCTCGGCGGCCGGGCAGGCCGAGAACAACCCGGCCGACCAGTCCACGCTCCTGACCAACTCCAAGGACCTGAAGAAGGTCGGCGGCGAGTCGGTCGACGGCGTCAAGACCACCCGCTACACCGGCACGGTCACGCTGGACCGGATCCGCGAGCTGAACAAGGACAAGGACGCGGCCACCCGCAAGCGTCACGAGAAGAGCATCAAGCAGTACGAGGAAATGGGCGTCGAGAAGCTCACGATGGACCTGTGGGTCGACGGCGAGGACCACACCAAGCAGTTCCGCGCCCGCGGAAAGGGCGACAAGGGCCCCCTCGACATGACCATCACCTTCGTCGACTACAACAAGCCGGTGAACGTCGAGGCTCCGCCGAAGAAGCTGGTCATGGACCTCGCCAAGGAGATGAAGGGCCTCGGGGGCTGACCCGATTTGCCTGACGCAAACCCCTTCGCGTAGTCTTCCCCAGAAGCCAAAGACCGCTGGTCGTTGCTGTGTTCTCGTATGAGGGTGCAGTGGCCGAAGGATCCGCTGAAACTGCGGACGACCCGCGTAGGTGACTGTGGATGTGCTCCCGGACGGGTTCTGTTCGGTCGAGCTCACGCCCCGTGCGCCTGCGCCGGGGCGTCTCGTTTTTCCCAGCCCCTTCTGAGCGGTCCTCATCACCCGGAAGGAGGCCGACGCTCATGCCGACGCCCGACAAGGCTGCCGCGGTAGCCGAGCTCACGGACAAGTTCCGCAGCTCGAACGCCGCCGTGCTGACCGAGTACCGGGGTCTCACCGTGGCCCAGCTCAAGCAGCTGCGCCGTTCCCTCGGTGCGAACTCCGAGTACGCCGTGGTGAAGAACACGCTGACCAAGATCGCGGCCAACGAGGCCGGGATCAACACGCTGGACGACCTGTTCACGGGTCCGACGGCGGTCGCCTTCGTCACCGGTGACCCGGTGGAGTCGGCGAAGGGTCTTCGTGACTTCGCCAAGGAGAACCCCAACCTCGTCATCAAGGGCGGTGTCCTTGATGGCAAGGCGCTGTCCGCCGATGAGATCAAGAAGCTCGCGGACCTCGAGTCCCGCGAGGTTCTGCTCGCCAAGCTGGCGGGCGCCATGAAGGGCAAGCAGTCGCAGGCTGCCGCGCTCTTCCAGGCGCTTCCCTCGAAGTTCGTCCGCACCGCGGAGGCGCTTCGTGCCAAGAAGGCCGAGCAGGGCGGTGCCGAGTAATTCGGCTCGCACATTGACCGCCGCCTGAGGCGACGGTCACAGCGGGCCCAACGTACGCCCGCCTCCATATACACCCGGCACCTGCCGAATTAGTGGAAGGACGCCATCATGGCGAAGCTGTCCCAGGACGACCTGCTCGCGCAGTTCGAAGAGATGACCCTCATCGAGCTCTCCGAGTTCGTGAAGGCCTTCGAGGAGAAGTTCGACGTCACCGCCGCCGCCCCGGTCGCCGTTGCCGCCGGTGGCGCCGCTGCCGCCCCGGCCGAGGCCGAGGCCGAGCAGGACGAGTTCGACGTCATCCTCACGGGCGCCGGCGAGAAGAAGATCCAGGTCATCAAGGTCGTGCGTGAGCTGACCTCGCTGGGTCTGAAGGAGGCCAAGGACCTCGTCGACGGCACCCCGAAGCCGGTCCTCGAGAAGGTCGCCAAGGACGCCGCGGAGAAGGCCGCCGAGGCCCTCAAGGGCGCCGGCGCCTCCGTCGAGGTCAAGTGACCTCACGAGTCGTCTGACTCTCTTCACCGCACGTACGGCGGAAACGCTGTAACGCGCGGGACGCCAAGGGCGATCACCCATGTGGGTGGTCGCCTTTCGGCGTTCCCGGGCACGCGCGTGAGGGCGCCTTGCGATGTCGGTCCCGGCGAGTATGGTGATCTTCGTTGTGCCTCGGGACGGCCCGTGACGGTGACGCTCTCCGGGCCAAGTCGGGGCATGGGGGGCCTTGACGAACCGCACGCAGCGCGCAATTCTCAGGACGCGTCGTCACAACGATCCGCATCCGAGGCATGGATCGGCGGCGAAGAGGGCAGTATCGATGTGCATCGAGGGCGTGGCTTGCAGCAGGGGTTGAGAAAAACGAGGGTCTTCAAAAACCCGCACTGGACATCAGTGGGCCGAGTGGCTACACTGACCCTTTGCGCTGCCTGTTAGCTGCCTCCTGCCCGTCACCAGGGGCATGCCCATGCTTGAGCACTGTGGACCGAATCTTCCCTGACCTGGGATGTCTGTCTCCTTGTCCAGCCTGGGACCGGTACGCGCGTAGTGAGTCCGAGCCCTCGGAAGGACCCCCTCTTGGCCGCCTCGCGCACTGCCTCGACCGCGAATACGAACAACGGCGCCAGCACCGCCCCGCTGCGCATTTCCTTTGCAAAGATCAAGGAGCCCCTCGAGGTTCCGAACCTTCTTGCGCTGCAGACCGAGAGCTTTGACTGGCTGCTCGGCAACGACGCGTGGAAGGCTCGTGTCGAGGCGGCTCTTGAAAGCGGACAGGACGTCCCCACCAAGTCCGGTCTGGAGGAGATCTTCGAGGAGATCTCCCCGATCGAGGACTTCTCCGGGTCGATGTCCCTGACGTTCCGCGACCACCGATTCGAGCCTCCCAAGAACTCGATCGACGAGTGCAAGGAGCGCGACTTCACGTTCGCCGCCCCGCTCTTCGTCACCGCCGAGTTCACCAACAACGAGACCGGCGAGATCAAGTCCCAGACGGTCTTCATGGGCGACTTCCCGCTCATGACCAACAAGGGCACCTTCGTCATCAACGGCACCGAGCGTGTCGTCGTGTCGCAGCTGGTCCGTTCGCCGGGTGTCTACTTCGATTCCTCGATCGACAAGACGTCCGACAAGGACATCTTCTCCGCCAAGATCATCCCGTCCCGGGGTGCCTGGCTGGAGATGGAGATCGACAAGCGCGACATGGTCGGTGTACGCATCGACCGCAAGCGCAAGCAGTCGGTCACCGTTCTGCTCAAGGCTCTCGGTTGGACGACCGAGCAGATCCTCGAGGAGTTCGGCGAGTACGAGTCCATGCGCGCCACCCTGGAGAAGGACCACACCCAGGGCCAGGACGACGCGCTGCTCGACATCTACCGCAAGCTCCGTCCGGGCGAGCCGCCGACCCGTGAGGCCGCTCAGACGCTGCTTGAGAACCTCTACTTCAACCCCAAGCGCTACGACCTCGCGAAGGTCGGCCGCTACAAGGTCAACAAGAAGCTGGGTGCGGACGCTCCGCTCGACGCGGGCATCCTCACGGTCGAGGACATCATCGCCTCGATCAAGTACCTGGTGAAGCTGCACGCCGGTGAGACCGAGACCGTTGGCGACAGCGGTACGTCGATCGTCGTCGAGACCGACGACATCGACCACTTCGGCAACCGCCGTCTGCGCAACGTCGGCGAGCTGATCCAGAACCAGGTCCGCACGGGTCTGGCTCGTATGGAGCGCGTCGTCCGCGAGCGCATGACGACCCAGGACGTCGAGGCGATCACGCCGCAGACCCTGATCAACATTCGCCCGGTCGTGGCGTCGATCAAGGAATTCTTCGGCACCTCGCAGCTGTCGCAGTTCATGGACCAGAACAACCCGCTGTCGGGTCTCACCCACAAGCGCCGTCTGTCGGCGCTTGGTCCGGGTGGTCTCTCCCGTGAGCGGGCCGGCTTCGAGGTCCGTGACGTGCACCCGTCTCACTACGGCCGCATGTGCCCGATTGAGACTCCTGAAGGCCCGAACATCGGTCTGATCGGTTCGCTCGCCTCCTACGGCCGCGTCAACGCGTTCGGCTTCGTCGAGACGCCGTACCGCAAGGTCGTCGAGGGCCAGGTCACCGACGACGTCGACTACCTGACGGCCGACGAGGAGGACCGCTTCGTCATCGCGCAGGCCAACGCGCCGCTGACGGACGACCTCCACTTCGCCGAGGCCCGCGTCCTGATCCGCCGCCGTGGCGGAGAGATCGACTACGTGCCCGGCACGGACGTCGACTACATGGACGTCTCGCCGCGCCAGATGGTGTCGGTCGCGACCGCCATGATCCCGTTCCTCGAGCACGACGACGCCAACCGTGCCCTCATGGGCGCGAACATGATGCGTCAGGCCGTGCCGCTGATCACCGCCGAGGCCCCCCTCGTCGGCACCGGCATGGAGTACCGCTGCGCGGTCGACGCCGGTGACGTGATCAAGGCCGAGAAGGCGGGTGTGGTCCAGGAGGTCTCCGCGGACTACGTCACCGTCACCAACGACGACGGCACGTACACCACGTACCGCATCGCCAAGTTCTCCCGGTCGAACCAGGGCACCTCCGTCAACCAGAAGGTTGTCGTCGACGAGGGCGCCCGCGTGATCGAGGGCCAGGTCCTGGCCGACGGTCCCGCGACCGAAGAGGGCGAGATGGCCCTCGGCAAGAACCTGCTCGTCGCGTTCATGCCCTGGGAAGGTCACAACTACGAGGACGCGATCATCCTGTCGCAGCGCCTCGTGCAGGACGACGTCCTCTCCTCGATCCACATCGAGGAGCACGAGGTCGACGCCCGTGACACCAAGCTCGGCCCGGAGGAGATCACCCGGGACATCCCGAACGTCTCCGAGGAGGTCCTCGCCGACCTCGACGAGCGCGGCATCATCCGTATCGGTGCCGAGGTCGTCGCCGGCGACATCCTCGTCGGCAAGGTCACGCCCAAGGGTGAGACCGAGCTGACGCCCGAGGAGCGCCTGCTCCGCGCGATCTTCGGTGAGAAGGCGCGCGAGGTGCGCGACACCTCGCTGAAGGTGCCGCACGGTGAGATCGGCAAGGTCATCGGCGTCCGCGTCTTCGACCGTGAAGAGGGCGACGAGCTGCCGCCGGGCGTGAACCAGCTGGTTCGGGTCTACGTGGCGCAGAAGCGCAAGATCACGGACGGCGACAAGCTCGCCGGCCGCCACGGCAACAAGGGTGTTATCTCGAAGATCCTTCCGATCGAGGACATGCCGTTCCTCGAGGACGGAACTCCGGTCGACATCATCCTCAACCCGCTGGGTGTGCCGTCCCGAATGAACCCGGGACAGGTCCTGGAGATCCACCTCGGCTGGCTCGCCAGCCGCGGCTGGGACGTCTCCGGTCTCGCGGACGAGTGGGCGCAGCGCCTCCAGGCCATCGGCGCCGACAAGGTCGACCCCGGTACGAACGTCGCCACCCCCGTCTTCGACGGTGCGCGTGAGGACGAGCTGGCCGGTCTGCTCCAGCACACCATCCCGAACCGCGACGGCGAGCGCATGGTGCTCCCGACCGGCAAGGCGCGCCTGTTCGACGGCCGCTCCGGCGAGCCGTTCCCGGACCCGATCTCGGTCGGGTACATGTACATCCTCAAGCTGCACCACCTGGTCGACGACAAGCTGCACGCCCGTTCGACCGGTCCGTACTCGATGATCACCCAGCAGCCGCTGGGTGGTAAGGCACAGTTCGGTGGTCAGCGCTTCGGTGAGATGGAGGTGTGGGCGCTTGAGGCTTATGGCGCCGCGTACGCCCTCCAGGAGCTGCTGACGATCAAGTCCGACGACGTGACCGGCCGCGTGAAGGTCTACGAGGCCATCGTCAAGGGCGAGAACATCCCCGAGCCCGGCATTCCCGAGTCCTTCAAGGTGCTCATCAAGGAAATGCAGTCGCTCTGCCTCAACGTGGAGGTGCTGTCCTCGGACGGCATGTCCATCGAGATGCGCGACACCGACGAGGACGTCTTCCGCGCGGCGGAGGAGCTCGGCATCGACCTGTCCCGGCGCGAGCCGAGCAGCGTCGAAGAGGTCTGACGGGTCTGGTCGGGGCCTCCTCGTGAGGCCCCGGCCCTGCCCCGGACCCGTACAGACCATGATTGAGACTCGACCCCGAAAGAGGGATTGACGACAAAGTGCTCGACGTCAACTTCTTCGACGAGCTGCGGATCGGCCTTGCCACCGCGGACGACATCCGACAGTGGTCCCACGGCGAGGTCAAGAAGCCGGAGACCATCAACTACCGCACGCTCAAGCCGGAAAAGGACGGGCTCTTCTGCGAGAAGATCTTCGGTCCGACCCGGGACTGGGAGTGCTACTGCGGCAAGTACAAGCGTGTCCGCTTCAAGGGCATCATCTGCGAGCGCTGTGGCGTTGAGGTCACCCGCGCCAAGGTGCGCCGTGAGCGGATGGGCCACATTGAGCTGGCCGCGCCCGTCACCCACATCTGGTACTTCAAGGGCGTTCCCTCGCGCCTCGGTTACCTCCTCGACCTCGCCCCGAAGGACCTCGAGAAGGTCATCTACTTCGCGGCGTACATGATCACGTTCGTGGACGAGGAGCGTCGTACCCGCGACCTGCCGTCCCTGGAGGCGCACGTCTCCGTCGAGCGTCAGCAGATCGAGAACCGTCGCGACTCCGACCTGGAGGCCCGCGCCAAGAAGCTCGAGACCGACCTGGCCGAGCTGGAGGCCGAGGGCGCCAAGGCCGACGTGCGCCGCAAGGTGCGCGAAGGCGCCGAGCGCGAGATGAAGCAGCTGCGCGACCGCGCCCAGCGCGAGATCGACCGTCTCGACGAGGTGTGGAACCGCTTCAAGAACCTCAAGGTCCAGGACCTCGAGGGCGACGAGCTGCTCTACCGCGAGCTGCGTGACCGCTTCGGCACGTACTTCGACGGCTCCATGGGTGCCGCTGCCTTGCAGAAGCGCCTGGAGTCCTTCGACCTGGATGAAGAGGCCGAGCGGCTTCGCGAGATCATCCGTACCGGCAAGGGCCAGAAGAAGACCCGTGCGCTCAAGCGCCTCAAGGTCGTCTCCGCGTTCCTCCAGACGAGCAACAGCCCCAAGGGCATGGTGCTCGACTGCGTGCCGGTCATCCCGCCGGACCTGCGTCCGATGGTGCAGCTGGACGGTGGCCGCTTCGCGACCTCCGACCTGAACGACCTGTACCGCCGCGTGATCAACCGCAACAACCGCCTGAAGCGGCTTCTCGACCTCGGCGCGCCCGAGATCATCGTGAACAACGAGAAGCGCATGCTCCAGGAGGCCGTGGACGCCCTCTTCGACAACGGTCGTCGTGGTCGCCCGGTCACCGGTCCCGGTAACCGCCCGCTGAAGTCCCTGAGCGACATGCTCAAGGGCAAGCAGGGTCGTTTCCGTCAGAACCTTCTCGGTAAGCGTGTGGACTACTCCGCGCGTTCCGTGATCGTCGTCGGTCCGCAGCTGAAGCTGCACCAGTGCGGTCTGCCCAAGGCCATGGCGCTGGAGCTCTTCAAGCCGTTCGTGATGAAGCGCCTGGTCGACCTGAACCACGCGCAGAACATCAAGAGCGCCAAGCGGATGGTCGAGCGCGGCCGCACGGTCGTGTACGACGTCCTCGAAGAGGTCATCGCCGAGCACCCGGTTCTGCTGAACCGTGCGCCCACGCTGCACCGCCTCGGCATCCAGGCCTTCGAGCCGCAGCTGGTCGAGGGCAAGGCCATCCAGATCCACCCGCTCGTCTGCACCGCGTTCAACGCGGACTTCGACGGTGACCAGATGGCCGTGCACCTGCCGCTCTCCGCGGAGGCGCAGGCCGAGGCCCGCATCCTGATGCTGTCCTCGAACAACATCCTGAAGCCCGCCGACGGCCGTCCGGTGACGATGCCGACCCAGGACATGGTCCTCGGTCTGTTCTTCCTCACCACCGACGGCGAGCTGCGGGACACCAAGGGCGAGGGCCGTGCGTTCGGTTCCACCGCCGAGGCGATGATGGCGTTCGACGCCGGGGAGCTGGCTCTCCAGTCGACCGTCGACATCCGCTTCCCGGTGGGCACCATCCCGCCGCGCGGCTGGACCCCGCCGGTCAGCGCCGAGGGCGAGGACTTCGGCGACGAGCGTGCCTACCAGCCGGGTGACAGCTTCCGGCTGCGTACGTCGCTCGGCCGCGCGCTCTTCAACGAGCTGCTGCCCGAGGACTACCCCTTCGTCGACTACTCGGTCGGCAAGAAGCAGCTCTCCGAGATCGTCAACGACCTCGCCGAGCGCTACCCCAAGGTCATCGTGGCGGCGACGCTCGACAACCTGAAGGCGGCGGGCTTCTACTGGGCGACCCGTTCCGGCGTCACCGTGGCCATCTCCGACGTCGTGGTCCCCGCGGCCAAGAAGGAGATCGTCGCGGGCTACGAGGCCCAGGACGAGAAGGTCCAGAAGCAGTACGAGCGCGGTCTGATCACCAAGGACGAGCGCACGCAGGAACTCATCGCGATCTGGACCAAGGCGACCAACGAGGTTGCCGAGGCGATGAACGCGAACTTCCCGAAGACGAACCCCATCTTCATGATGGTTGACTCGGGTGCCCGAGGAAACATGATGCAGATGCGTCAGATCGCCGGTATGCGTGGTCTGGTGTCGAACGCGAAGAACGAGACCATCCCGCGTCCGATCAAGGCCTCGTTCCGTGAGGGCCTGACCGTTCTCGAGTACTTCATCTCCACGCACGGTGCCCGTAAGGGTCTGGCGGACACGGCTCTGCGTACCGCCGACTCCGGTTACCTCACCCGTCGTCTGGTCGACGTCTCCCAGGACGTCATCATTCGCGAGGAGGACTGTGGCACCGAGCGCGGTCTGAAGCTGAAGATCGCGGTCAAGGGCGAGGACGGTGTGCTCCGCAAGACGGAGAACGTCGAGACCTCGGTCTACGCCCGCATGCTGGCCGAGGACGTCGTCATCGACGGCAAGGTCATCGCGCCGGCCAACGTCGACCTCGGTGACGTCCTCATCGACGCCCTGGTCGCCAACGGCGTCGAGGAGGTCAAGACCCGCTCGGTCCTGACCTGCGAGTCGGCGGTCGGCACCTGTGCCTTCTGCTACGGCCGTTCGCTCGCCACCGGCAAGCTGGTCGACATCGGTGAGGCGGTCGGCATCATCGCCGCCCAGTCCATCGGTGAGCCCGGTACGCAGCTGACGATGCGTACCTTCCACACCGGTGGTGTGGCCGGTGACGACATCACCCAGGGTCTGCCCCGTGTCGTCGAGCTGTTCGAGGCTCGTACGCCGAAGGGTGTCGCCCCGATCTCCGAGGCCGCGGGCCGTGTCCGCATCGAGGAGACCGAGAAGACCAAGAAGATCGTCGTCACCCCGGACGACGGCAGCGACGAGACGGCGTTCCCGATCTCGAAGCGTGCCAAGGTCCTGGTGCGCGAGGGTGACCACGTCGAGGTGGGCCAGAAGCTCACCTTCGGTGCCACCAACCCGCACGACGTGCTGCGGATCCTCGGTCAGCGCGCGGTCCAGGTCCACCTGGTCGGCGAAGTCCAGAAGGTCTACAACAGCCAGGGTGTGTCGATCCACGACAAGCACATCGAGATCATCATCCGGCAGATGCTGCGCCGTGTGACGATCATCGAGTCCGGCGACGCGGAGCTGCTGCCGGGCGAGCTGGTCGAGCGTTCGAAGTTCGAGACCGAGAACCGTCGTGTCGTGACGGAAGGCGGCCACCCGGCCTCCGGCCGTCCGCAGCTGATGGGTATCACCAAGGCCTCGCTGGCGACGGAATCCTGGCTGTCGGCCGCCTCCTTCCAGGAGACGACCCGAGTCCTGACGGATGCGGCGATCAACGCCAAGTCCGACAGCCTCATCGGCCTCAAGGAGAACGTCATCATCGGTAAGCTCATCCCGGCCGGTACGGGCCTGTCCCGCTACCGCAACATCCGGGTGGAGCCGACCGAGGAGGCCAAGGCGGCGATGTACTCGGCCGTCGGCTACGACGACATCGACTACTCGCCGTTCGGCACGGGCTCCGGCCAGGCTGTGCCGCTGGAGGACTACGACTACGGTCCGTACAACCAGTAAGCGGTAGTACGTCCCTTTAGGGGCGTACAGGCGCCCACAGGGCGGTCACTCCTCGCGGAGCGGCCGCCCTGTGTCGTATGTTGCAGGCCGGTGTGTCCCCCGCGTGGGCATTTGTTTTGACCAGAGGCGATGAGGTAGGTACGCTCAGACCTTGTGCCTGGGGTGTGCCTGGGCTCGTGCGCGTGTCATCAGCCGCATCACGAGTCCGTCAACGGCCACCGCAATCCGCGCTTCTTCTTGCCTTGCGGCGGGAGTCCGCAGGATTCGACACACCCGACCGCGTGGGTCGGCAACGTTCCAGGTTAGCTTTACTATTCGGCACACAGAAACCGGAGAAGTAGTGCCTACGATCCAGCAGCTGGTCCGTAAGGGCCGGCAGGACAAGGTCGAGAAGAACAAGACGCCCGCACTCGAGGGTTCGCCCCAGCGCCGTGGCGTCTGCACGCGTGTGTTCACGACCACCCCGAAGAAGCCGAACTCGGCCCTCCGTAAGGTCGCGCGTGTGCGTCTGACCTCCGGGATCGAGGTCACGGCTTACATTCCGGGTGAGGGACACAACCTCCAGGAGCACTCCATCGTGCTCGTGCGTGGTGGCCGTGTGAAGGACCTGCCTGGTGTTCGCTACAAGATCATCCGCGGTTCCCTCGACACCCAGGGTGTCAAGAACCGCAAGCAGGCCCGAAGCCGCTACGGCGCCAAGAAGGAGAAGTAAGAATGCCTCGTAAGGGCCCCGCCCCGAAGCGCCCGGTCATCATCGACCCGGTCTACGGTTCTCCTCTGGTGACCTCCCTCATCAACAAGGTGCTGCTGAACGGCAAGCGCTCCACCGCCGAGCGCATCGTGTACGGCGCCATGGAGGGCCTGCGCGAGAAGACCGGCAACGACCCGGTCATCACGCTGAAGCGCGCGCTTGAGAACATCAAGCCGACCCTTGAGGTCAAGTCCCGCCGCGTCGGTGGCGCCACGTACCAGGTGCCGATCGAGGTCAAGCCCGGTCGTGCCAACACCCTGGCGCTGCGCTGGCTGGTCGGTTACTCCCGCGCCCGTCGCGAGAAGACCATGACCGAGCGTCTGCTCAACGAGCTCCTCGACGCCTCCAACGGCCTTGGTGCCGCTGTGAAGAAGCGCGAGGACACCCACAAGATGGCCGAGTCCAACAAGGCCTTCGCGCACTACCGCTGGTAGTCGCTCCCCACATCGAGACCGAGAGAAGACTGAGCCGACATGGCTACCACTTCACTTGACCTGGCCAAGGTGCGCAACATCGGCATCATGGCTCACATCGACGCGGGCAAGACGACGACCACCGAGCGGATCCTGTTCTACACCGGTGTCTCGTACAAGATCGGTGAGGTCCACGACGGCGCCGCGACGATGGACTGGATGGAGCAGGAGCAGGAGCGTGGCATCACGATCACCTCTGCTGCCACCACTTGTCACTGGCCGCTGAACGACGTCGACCACACCATCAACATCATCGACACCCCGGGCCACGTCGACTTCACCGTCGAGGTGGAGCGTTCGCTCCGCGTGCTCGACGGTGCCGTGACGGTGTTCGACGGCGTCGCCGGCGTTGAGCCCCAGTCCGAGACCGTGTGGCGTCAGGCGGACCGCTACGGCGTTCCGCGTATCTGCTTCGTCAACAAGCTCGACCGTACGGGTGCCGAGTTCCACCGCTGCGTCGACATGATCGTCGACCGCCTCGGTGCGACCCCCCTCGTCATGCAGCTGCCCATCGGCGCAGAGGCTGACTTCAAGGGCGTCGTCGACCTCGTCACCATGAAGGCCTTCGTCTGGTCCGCCGAGACCAAGATGGGCGAGGCCTACGACATCGTCGACATCCCCGACACGCACACCGAGGCTGCCGAGGAGTACCGCGGCAAGCTCCTCGAGGCCGTCGCGGAGAACGACGAAGAGATGATGGAGCTGTACCTCGAGGGCCAGGAGCCCTCGGTGGACCAGCTGTACGCGGCGATCCGTCGCATCACCATCGCCTCCGGCAAGGGCGGCGACACCACCGTCACCCCCGTCTTCTGCGGTACCGCGTTCAAGAACAAGGGCGTCCAGCCCCTGCTCGACGCGGTCGTGCGCTACCTGCCCTCCCCCCTGGACGTCGAGGCCATCGAAGGCCACGACGTGAAGGACCCGGAGCAGGTCATCAAGCGCAAGCCGTCCGACGACGAGCCGCTGTCGGCCCTCGCGTTCAAGATCGCGAGCGACCCGCACCTCGGCAAGCTCACCTTCGTCCGGATCTACTCCGGTCGCCTGGACGCCGGCACCGCGGTGCTGAACTCCGTCAAGGGCAAGAAGGAGCGCATCGGCAAGATCTACCGCATGCACGCGAACAAGCGTGAGGAGATCGACTCGGTGGGCGCCGGCGACATCGTCGCCGTCATGGGCCTGAAGCAGACCACCACCGGTGAGACGCTGAGCGACGACAAGAACCCGGTGATCCTGGAGTCCATGGACTTCCCGGCGCCGGTCATCGAGGTCGCCATCGAGCCCAAGTCCAAGGGCGACCAGGAGAAGCTGGGTGTCGCCATCCAGCGTCTCTCGGAGGAGGACCCCTCCTTCCGCGTGCACTCGGACGAGGAGACCGGCCAGACCATCATCGGTGGTATGGGCGAGCTTCACCTCGAGGTGCTCGTCGACCGCATGAAGCGCGAATTCCGCGTCGAGGCGAACGTCGGCAAGCCGCAGGTGGCCTACCGCGAGACGATCCGCAAGGCCGTCGAGCGCGTGGACTTCACCCACAAGAAGCAGACCGGTGGTACCGGTCAGTTCGCGAAGGTGCAGATCGCGATCGAGCCCATCGAGGGCGGCGACGCGTCGTACGAGTTCGTGAACAAGGTCACCGGTGGCCGCATCCCCAAGGAGTACATCCCTTCGGTGGACGCGGGTGCTCAGGAGGCCATGCAGTTCGGCATCCTGGCGGGCTACGAGATGACGGGCGTCCGCGTCACGCTCATCGACGGCGCCTACCACGAGGTCGACTCCTCCGAGCTGGCCTTCAAGATCGCCGGTTCGCAGGCCTTCAAGGAGGCCGCGCGCAAGGCCAGCCCCGTGCTGCTCGAGCCGATGATGGCCGTCGAGGTCACCACGCCCGAGGACTACATGGGCGATGTCATCGGTGACATCAACTCCCGCCGTGGCCAGATCCAGGCCATGGAGGAGCGCAGCGGCGCTCGCGTCGTGAAGGGCCTCGTGCCCCTCTCGGAGATGTTCGGCTACGTCGGAGACCTCCGCAGCAAGACGTCGGGT
Organism: Streptomyces sp. NRRL S-920; assembly: GCF_000717945.1. NCBI lineage: Bacteria > Bacillati > Actinomycetota > Actinomycetes > Kitasatosporales > Streptomycetaceae > Streptomyces > Streptomyces sp. NRRL S-920. The sequence goes on along the minus strand of NZ_JODF01000016.1, from coordinate 101,260 downwards.
CGCGCAAGCTACTCAATGCAGTTCGACTCCTACGCCGAGGTTCCGCGGAACGTCGCCGAGGAGATCATCGCGAAGGCCAAGGGCGAGTAACTCACCCCAGTTAACGCTTTAGGCTTGACACCATCCGCCGGGGTTCGACCCCGTAAGGCAAGAACCCCGGCGGCTGGCTTCCCAGCAAAGATCACCTGGCGCCGATGAAGCAAGGCGTACAGAACCACTCCCAGGAGGACCCAGTGGCGAAGGCGAAGTTCGAGCGGACTAAGCCGCACGTCAACATCGGCACCATCGGTCACATTGACCACGGTAAGACGACCCTCACGGCCGCCATTACCAAGGTGCTGCACGACGCGTACCCCGACCTGAACGAGGCCTCGGCCTTCGACCAGATCGACAAGGCTCCCGAGGAGCGCCAGCGCGGTATCACGATCTCGATCGCGCACGTCGAGTACCAGACCGAGGCGCGTCACTACGCCCACGTCGACTGCCCCGGTCACGCGGACTACATCAAGAACATGATCACGGGTGCGGCGCAGATGGACGGCGCCATCCTCGTGGTCGCCGCCACCGACGGCCCGATGCCGCAGACCAAGGAGCACGTGCTCCTGGCCCGCCAGGTCGGCGTTCCCTACATCGTTGTCGCCCTGAACAAGGCCGACATGGTGGACGACGAGGAGATCCTGGAGCTCGTCGAGCTCGAGGTCCGTGAGCTCCTCTCCGAGTACGAGTTCCCGGGCGACGACCTCCCGGTCGTCAAGGTCTCGGCGCTCAAGGCGCTCGAGGGCGACAAGGAGTGGGGCGAGTCGGTCCTCAAGCTGATGGCCGCCGTCGACGAGTCGATCCCGGAGCCCGAGCGCGACGTCGACAAGCCGTTCCTGATGCCGATCGAGGACGTCTTCACGATCACCGGTCGTGGCACCGTCGTCACCGGTCGTATCGAGCGTGGTGTCCTCAAGGTCAACGAGACCGTCGACATCATCGGCATCAAGACCGAGAAGACCACCACCACGGTCACCGGCATCGAGATGTTCCGCAAGCTGCTCGACGAGGGCCAGGCCGGTGAGAACGTCGGTCTGCTCCTCCGTGGCATCAAGCGCGAGGACGTCGAGCGCGGCCAGGTCATCATCAAGCCCGGTTCGGTCACGCCGCACACCGAGTTCGAGGCCCAGGCCTACATCCTGTCGAAGGACGAGGGTGGCCGTCACACCCCGTTCTTCAACAACTACCGCCCGCAGTTCTACTTCCGTACGACGGACGTGACCGGCGTCGTGACCCTCCCCGAGGGCACCGAGATGGTCATGCCGGGTGACAACACCGAGATGAAGGTGGAGCTCATCCAGCCCGTCGCCATGGAGGAGGGCCTCAAGTTCGCCATCCGTGAGGGTGGCCGGACCGTCGGCGCCGGCCAGGTCACCAAGATCAACAAGTAAGCTTCCCGCTTGCTTGAAGATCGGGGAGACCCGGTCGCTCTGAACTGAGCGCATCGCAGTACACGCAGTAACGGAAGGGCCTGTACGACTTCGGTCGTACGGGCCTTTTCGTGTGCCGGGGGTGTCGGCAGCTCGACCTATACGTATGACCTGGACAGCGATGCGCCCCCGGCGACGAACCCGCCGGATCAGGGACGCGAAGGCACCCGCGGAGATGTCTCCCGCGGTGACGAGGAGGACCGGTGAACAGCCGACTTGGTGCGTGCTCCGTCATGACACTGGCCGCGGGCCTTCTCCTCTCCGCGTGCTCCGTCCCGGACGCGGGGGACCGTCAGGTGGCCGAGGGCCGTGATTGGCACTGGGACCGGGAGGCAGGCGCGGACGAAGCGTCGGCCTTCATGAAGGTGGAGGTGCCCGAGGGGGCGACCGAGACCGAAGGTGCCGTGCAGGTCAACCCGCGGGAGGACATCTACCTGCTCTCCTTCGTCACCAGCGTGAAGAACGCCGAGGAACTCGCGGCGGCGCTGCGCCCCGAGAAACCCCTCAAGGCGCGGAACAACGGCCCCGTGCCGAAGACCGAGCTATATGGGCACCTGGGCCTTGCCGAACCGCAGACCTTGAAGGGGACGCGCTGGGCAGGTGTATGTCCACCGTGCGTGAACGACGGGCGTCGCGACAAGGTCCAGTGGATCGAGATCTACGTCCAGACGCTCACGTCCGAGCGGGCTCGGGTCTACTTGCAGGCGTTCTGAGACCGGCCCCGGCCTCGCCGAAGACGACCGCTGCTTACGGAGCGGCTTGCCGCGCATCCGTCGCGGCCCATGGATGATTACGTACGGTCACGGAACGGCCGAGACGAGGCGCAGGGCCGCCACACGGGTCGGGCCGCGCGCCGGGTTTGACCTTCGTCACCCACGGGGTAGTCTTCTCGGCTCGATTGGCCCCAGGCATGCCTCGTATGGCAGACTGTCCTGGTTGCTCGGTTGAGTGCCGATGCTGTGCGCCTCCCGCCGGGAGGACCGGAAGCGAGTCCCACAGTACTCGTCGCCCTATCTGTCGTTCGCGGCAGCGCTTGGGCGGAAGTACGGGAATCTTTCGGGAAGTGCGGTGCGGTGGCTCGGCCAGGCGCCCGGTGGGTTTCTTCCCCCGGACCCGCGGTCATCAGGGCCGCAGCCCCTAGCAGGGATTCTCCTTCGGGAGAACCGTGTGAGCGGGACTGCGACACGCCCGACCGCGTGGGTCGGAGGAAGTAGAAAAAAGGGCCTTCCGGGAGCCAGAGCGTTCGAGACGAAGGACTACTAAGTAGCCATGGCGGGACAGAAGATCCGCATCCGGCTCAAGGCCTACGACCACGAGGTCATCGACTCTTCGGCGAAGAAGATCGTCGAGACGGTGACTCGCACTGGTGCGTCGGTCGCGGGCCCGGTGCCGCTGCCCACTGAGAAGAACGTGTACTGCGTCATCAAGTCGCCGCACAAGTACAAGGACTCTCGCGAGCACTTCGAGATGCGCACGCACAAGCGCCTGATCGACATCCTCGACCCGACCCCCAAGACCGTTGACTCGCTGATGCGCCTGGACCTTCCGGCCGGCGTTGACATCGAGATCAAGCTCTGAAGGGCGCGAAGAAGATGACCAAGCAGATCAAGGGCATCCTGGGCGAGAAGCTCGGCATGACCCAGGTCTGGGACGAGAACAACCGTGTCGTCCCGGTGACCGTGGTCAAGGCCGGGCCCTGCGTCGTTACCCAGGTCCGTACGAATGACAGCGACGGCTACGAGTCGGTCCAGATCGCCTTCGGCGAGATCGACCCGCGCAAGGTGAACAAGCCCCTCAAGGGCCACTTCGCCAAGGCCGACGTGACCCCCCGTCGCCACCTCGTCGAGATCCGTACCGCTGGTGCCAGCGAGTACACCCTCGGCCAGGAGCTGACTGCCGAGACGTTCGAGGCCGGTATCAAGGTCGACGTCACCGGCAAGAGCAAGGGCAAGGGCTTCGCCGGTGTGATGAAGCGTCACAACTTCCACGGCGGCAAGGCCTCCCACGGTGCCCACCGCGTGCACCGCAAGCCCGGTTCCATCGGTGGCTGTGCCACCCCCGGCCGTGTCTTCAAGGGCATGCGCATGGCGGGTCGCATGGGCAACGAGCGGGTCACCACCCAGAACCTGACCGTCCACGCCGTTGACGCGGAGAAGGGTCTGCTGCTCATCAAGGGCGCGGTCCCCGGTCCGAACGGCGGCCTCGTCCTGGTCCGTACCGCGGCCAAGGGGGCCTGAGGTAACCCATGAGCACCATTGACATCCTTTCGCCGGCAGGCGACAAGACCGGGACGGTCGAGCTCCCCGCGGAGATCTTCGACGTCGAGAAGATCAGCATCCCGCTGATCCACCAGGTCGTCGTCGCGCAGCTGGCCGCGGCCCGTCAGGGCACGCACAAGACCAAGACCCGCGGTGAAGTCCGTGGTGGTGGCAAGAAGCCTTACCGCCAGAAGGGCACCGGCCGCGCGCGCCAGGGTTCGACCCGTGCGCCGCAGTTCGCCGGCGGTGGCGTCGTCCACGGCCCCGTGCCGCGTGACTACTCCCAGCGCACCCCCAAGAAGATGAAGGCTGCCGCTCTGCGTCACGCCCTCACCGACCGGGCGCGCAACTCCCGCATCCACGTCGTCTCCGGCGTGGTCGAGGGCGAGATCTCCACGAAGGCCGCCAAGAGCCTCCTCGGCAAGGTCAGCGAGCGCAAGAACGTGCTCCTGGTCATCGAGCGCTCGGACGAGGCCTCGCTGCTCTCCGCCCGCAACCTGCCCCAGGTGCACATCCTGGAGCCGGGCCAGCTGAACACGTACGACGTGCTCGTCTCGGACGACGTGGTCTTCACCAAGGCCGCGTTCGAGTCCTTCGTGTCTGGCCCCAAGGCCAATGAGACCGAAGGGAGCGAAGCCTGATGGCTATTCGTCACCAGAGCATCGCGTCCAAGGCTGCGAAGGCCGCCAAGGCCGCGCGCGTCGCCAAGGCGAAGCGCATCGCGACCGAGGGCAAGATCGCCGTTGAGCCCACCCCGCTGAGCAAGTCCTTCTCGGACCCGCGCGACGTCCTCGTCAAGCCGGTCGTCTCCGAGAAGTCGTACGCGCTGCTCGACGAGGGCAAGTACACGTTCATCGTGGCCCCCGGCTCCAACAAGACCCAGATCAAGCAGGCCGTCGAGACGGTCTTCTCGGTCAAGGTCACCGGAGTCAACACGATCAACCGTCAGGGCAAGCGCAAGCGCACCAAGTCTGGTTTCGGCAAGCGTGCCGACACCAAGCGCGCGATTGTGACCCTTGCTGAGGGCGACCGTATCGACATCTTCGGCCAGGCCTCCTAACGGAGCGCCCTGGTCCGAATATCGGACGAGGACTGAGAAATGGGAATCCGCAAGTACAAGCCGACTACGCCGGGCCGTCGTGGCTCCAGCGTCGCCGACTTCGTCGAGGTAACGCGGTCCACGCCGGAGAAGTCGCTGGTTCGCCCGCTGCACAGCAAGGGCGGCCGTAACAACGCCGGTCGGATCACCGTTCGTCACCAGGGTGGCGGACACAAGCGCGCCTACCGCGTCATCGACTTCCGTCGTCACGACAAGGACGGCGTGCCGGCGAAGGTCGCGCACATCGAGTACGACCCCAACCGCACCGCGCGCATCGCGCTGCTGCACTACGCGGACGGCGAGAAGCGCTACATCCTCGCCCCGCGCGGCACGCAGCAGGGTGACCGGATTGAGAGCGGCCCTGGCGCCGACATCAAGCCCGGCAACAACCTGGCGCTGCGCAACATCCCGGTCGGTACGACCATCCACGCCATCGAGCTGCGGCCCGGCGGCGGCGCGAAGTTCGCCCGCTCCGCGGGTGCCTCCGTGCAGCTGCTCGCGAAGGAAGGCGCCATGGCGCACCTTCGCATGCCGTCCGGTGAGATCCGCCTGGTCGACGTCCGCTGCCGCGCCACCATTGGCGAGGTCGGCAACGCCGAGCAGTCGAACATCAACTGGGGCAAGGCCGGCCGCATGCGCTGGAAGGGCGTCCGCCCGACCGTGCGTGGTGTCGTGATGAACCCGGTCGACCACCCGCACGGTGGTGGCGAAGGCAAGACCTCCGGTGGTCGTCACCCGGTCTCGCCGTGGGGCAAGAAGGAGGGTCGTACTCGTGATCGCAACAAGGCGAGCAACAAGTACATCGTCCGCCGCCGCAAGTCGAACAAGAAGCGCTAGGAGCGGGTTTAGATGCCGCGCAGTCTCAAGAAGGGGCCCTTCGTCGACGACCACCTCGTAAAGAAGGTGGACGCCCAGAACGAAGCCGGCACCAAGAACGTCATCAAGACCTGGTCCCGTCGCTCGATGATCATCCCCAGCATGCTGGGCCACACGATCGCGGTGCACAACGGCAAGACCCACATCCCGGTGTTCGTCACCGAGTCGATGGTCGGCCACAAGCTCGGCGAGTTCTCGCCGACGCGCACCTTCCGGGGTCACGTCAAGGACGACCGGAAGTCGAAGCGCCGCTAAGGCGGGGTGGAATCGACTATGACTAACACCGAAGGGACAACCATGGAAGCCAGGGCCCAGGCGCGGTACATCCGCGTCACGCCCATGAAGGCCCGCCGCGTGGTGGACCTCATCCGTGGCATGGATGCCACGGAGGCTCAGGCGGTCCTGCGTTTCGCCCCGCAGGCCGCGAGCGTGCCGGTCGGCAAGGTGCTGGACAGCGCCATTGCCAACGCCGCGCACAACTACGACCACACCGACGCCTCTTCGCTGGTCATCAGCGAGGCGTACGTGGATGAGGGCCCGACCCTGAAGCGGTTCCGTCCGCGTGCTCAGGGCCGTGCCTACCGGATCCGTAAGCGGACCAGCCACATCACCGTGGTCGTCAGCAGCAAGGAAGGAACCCGGTAATGGGCCAGAAGGTAAACCCGCACGGGTTCCGGCTCGGTGTCACGACCGACTTCAAGTCGCGTTGGTACGCCGACAAGCTGTACAAGGACTACGTCAAGGAAGACGTCGCCATCCGTCGGATGATGACGTCCGGCATGGAGCGCGCCGGCATCTCGAAGGTTGAGATCGAGCGCACCCGTGACCGCGTGCGTGTGGACATCCACACCGCTCGTCCCGGCATCGTCATCGGCCGCCGTGGCGCCGAGGCCGACCGCATCCGCGGTGACCTCGAGAAGCTCACGGGCAAGCAGGTCCAGCTGAACATCCTCGAGGTCAAGAACCCCGAGGTCGACGCTCAGCTCGTGGCCCAGGCCGTGGCGGAGCAGCTGTCCTCCCGCGTCTCCTTCCGTCGCGCCATGCGTAAGAGCATGCAGTCGGCGATGAAGGCCGGCGCCAAGGGCATCAAGATCCAGTGTGGTGGCCGTCTCGGCGGCGCCGAGATGTCGCGCTCGGAGTTCTACCGCGAGGGCCGCGTGCCCCTGCACACGCTCCGCGCCAACGTCGACTACGGCTTCTTCGAGGCCAAGACGACCTTCGGCCGCATCGGCGTGAAGGTCTGGATCTACAAGGGCGACGTCAAGAACATCGCCGAGGTCCGCGCCGAGAACGCCGCTGCCCGTGCGGGTAACCGCCCGGCGCGTGGCGGCGGCAACGACCGCCCGGCCCGTGGTGGCCGTGGTGGCGAGCGTGGCGGCCGCGGCCGCAAGCCGCAGCAGCAGTCCGCGCCGGCTGCCGAGGCCCCCAAGGCCGACGCTCCCGCCGCCGCTGCTCCGGCTGCTGAGAGCACCGGAACGGAGGCCTGACCGAAATGCTGATCCCCCGTAGGGTCAAGCACCGCAAGCAGCACCACCCGAAGCGCCGTGGTCAGGCCAAGGGCGGTACGACGGTTGCGTTCGGCGAGTACGGCATTCAGGCCCTCACGCCGGCGTACGTGACCAACCGCCAGATCGAGGCGGCTCGTATCGCGATGACCCGCCACATCAAGCGTGGCGGCAAGGTCTGGATCAACATCTACCCGGACCGCCCGCTGACCAAGAAGCCTGCCGAGACCCGCATGGGTTCCGGTAAGGGTTCGCCCGAGTGGTGGGTCGCGAACGTTCACCCGGGTCGGGTGATGTTCGAGCTGTCCTACCCGAACGAGAAGATTGCTCGTGAGGCGCTCACCCGCGCTGCTCACAAGCTTCCGATGAAGTGCCGCATCGTCCGGCGCGAGGCAGGTGAGTCGTGATGTCGGCCGGTACCAAGGCTTCCGAGCTGCGCGATCTGGGCGACGAGGAGCTTGTCAACAAGCTCCGCGAAGCCAAGGAAGAGCTGTTCAACCTCCGCTTCCAGGCGGCGACGGGCCAGCTCGAGAACCACGGCCGGCTCAAGGCCGTCCGTAAGGACATCGCGCGGATCTACACCCTGATGCGTGAGCGCGAGCTGGGCATCGAGACGGTGGAGAGCGCCTGATGAGCGAGAACAACGTGACTGAGAACACCGAGACCCGCGGATTCCGCAAGACCCGCGAGGGTCTGGTCGTCAGCGACAAGATGGACAAGACCGTCGTCGTCGCCGTCGAGGACCGTGTGAAGCACGCGCTGTACGGCAAGGTCATCCGCCGTACGAACAAGCTCAAGGCCCACGACGAGCAGAACGCTGCCGGCGTCGGCGACCGCGTCCTCCTGATGGAGACGCGTCCGCTGTCGGCGACCAAGCGCTGGCGCATCGTCGAGATCCTCGAGAAGGCCAAGTAATTCTCCCAGGGGTATCCCTAGGAGTTCGTTCCGCCAGGCTCCCGGGGCAGTTCACTGAACTGCCCCGGGGGAACCGGCAGACAATCAGGAGATAGACGTGATCCAGCAGGAGTCGCGACTGCGCGTCGCCGACAACACGGGTGCGAAGGAAATTCTCACCATCCGTGTTCTCGGTGGCTCGGGTCGCCGCTACGCGGGCATCGGTGACGTCATCGTCGCCACCGTCAAGGACGCGATCCCCGGTGGCAACGTGAAGAAGGGTGACGTCGTCAAGGCGGTCATCGTTCGCACCGTCAAGGAGCGCCGCCGTCCGGACGGCTCGTACATCCGCTTCGACGAGAACGCCGCCGTCATTCTGAAGAACGACGGCGACCCTCGCGGCACCCGTATCTTCGGCCCCGTCGGCCGTGAGCTGCGCGAGAAGAAGTTCATGAAGATCATCTCGCTCGCGCCGGAGGTGCTGTAAGCATGAAGATCAAGAAGGGCGACCTGGTCCAGGTCATCACCGGTAAGGACAAGGGCAAGCAGGGCAAGGTCATTGCCGCTTACCCGCGCGAGGAGCGCGTCCTGGTCGAGGGTGTCAACCGGGTCAAGAAGCACACGAAGGCCGGCCCGACCGCCAGCGGCTCGCAGGCCGGCGGCATCGTGACCACCGAGGCCCCCGTCCACGTCTCCAACGTCCAGCTGGTCGTGGAGAAGGACGGCAACAAGGTTGTCACGCGCGTCGGTTACCGCTTCGACGACGAGGGCAACAAGATCCGCGTTGCCAAGCGGACGGGTGAGGACATCTGATGACGACCACCACCACTCCGCGTCTCAAGACGAAGTACCGCGAGGAGATCACGGGCAAGCTGCGTGAGGAGTTCTCGTACGAGAACGTCATGCAGATCCCCGGCCTGGTCAAGATCGTGGTGAACATGGGTGTCGGCGACGCCGCCCGTGACTCGAAGCTGATCGACGGCGCCATCCGCGACCTGACCACGATCACCGGCCAGAAGCCGGCCGTGACGAAGGCCCGGAAGTCCATCGCGCAGTTCAAGCTGCGCGAGGGCCAGCCGATCGGCTGCCACGTCACGCTCCGTGGCGACCGCATGTGGGAGTTCCTGGACCGCACCCTGTCGCTCGCGCTGCCGCGCATCCGCGACTTCCGTGGTCTGTCCCCCAAGCAGTTCGACGGCCGTGGCAACTACACCTTCGGTCTCACGGAGCAGGTCATGTTCCACGAGATCGACCAGGACAAGATCGACCGCGTCCGGGGTATGGACATCACCGTGGTCACCACGGCGACCAACGACGACGAGGGCCGTGCCCTCCTTCGTCACCTCGGCTTCCCGTTCAAGGAGGCGTAAGCGAGATGGCGAAGAAGGCTCTGATTGCCAAGGCTGCTCGTAAGCCCAAGTTCGGTGTGCGTGCGTACACCCGCTGCCAGCGCTGCGGCCGTCCGCACTCCGTCTACCGCAAGTTCGGCCTGTGCCGCGTGTGCCTTCGTGAGATGGCTCACCGTGGCGAGCTGCCGGGCGTGACCAAGAGCTCCTGGTAGTCCTGCCCTTCAAGGGTTTTTAAGGACTCCTGGATCTCTCGGTAAGTAAAGGGTCGGCAGAGGTCCTCCCCTCCATGGCTTAGGCTAGGAGGGTTGGGCGTCTGCCGCCCTGACCGACTTACTACGCCGTAGGTCCCCGCGCCGCACCCGTCCCGCCTCTGAGTGGGGAGAGGGATGGCGCAGATAGGAAACCCCGGCGAGAGAGGCCGAAGGCCAATTCATGACCATGACTGATCCGATCGCGGACATGCTGACTCGTCTGCGTAACGCGAACTCGGCGTACCACGACACCGTGGCGATGCCGCACAGCAAGATCAAGTCTCACATCGCGGAGATCCTCCAGCAGGAGGGCTTCATCACGGGCTGGAAGGTCGAGGACGCCGAGGTTGGCAAGAACCTCGTTCTCGAGCTGAAGTTCGGCCCGAACCGTGAGCGCTCCATCGCGGGCATCAAGCGGATCTCCAAGCCCGGTCTCCGGGTTTACGCGAAGTCCACCAACCTGCCGAAGGTGCTCGGCGGCCTGGGCGTGGCGATCATCTCCACGTCCCACGGTCTGCTCACCGGCCAGCAGGCAGGCAAGAAGGGCGTAGGTGGGGAAGTCCTCGCCTACGTCTGGTAGTCGGGAACGGAGGAATAGCTAATGTCGCGTATTGGCAAGCTCCCCATCACGGTTCCCGCCGGCGTGGACGTCACCATCGACGGCCAGACGGTCGCGGTCAAGGGCCCCAAGGGTTCCCTGAGCCACACCATCGTCGCGCCGATCGAGATCGCTAAGGGTGAGGACGGCGTCCTGAACGTCACCCGCCCGAACGACGAGCGTCAGAACAAGGCCCTGCACGGCCTGTCCCGCACGCTGGTGGCGAACATGATCACCGGCGTGACCCAGGGTTACGTGAAGAAGCTCGAAATCAGCGGTGTCGGTTACCGCGTCCTGGCGAAGGGCTCCAACCTGGAGTTCTCGCTCGGCTACAGCCACCCGATCCTGATCGAGGCGCCCGAGGGCATCTCCTTCAAGGTCGAATCGGCGACCAAGTTCTCGGTCGAGGGCATCGACAAGCAGAAGGTCGGCGAGGTTGCGGCCAACATCCGCAAGCTGCGCAAGCCCGACCCGTACAAGGCCAAGGGCGTCAAGTACGAAGGCGAAGTCATCCGCCGCAAGGTCGGAAAGGCGGGTAAGTAAGCCATGGCATACGGTGTCAAGATTGCTAAGGGCGACGCTTACAAGCGTGCTGCCATCAAGCGTCGTCACATCCGCATCCGTAAGCACATCTCGGGTACGGCTGAGCGTCCGCGCCTGGTCGTGACGCGCTCCAACCGCCACATCGTGGCCCAGGTCATCGACGACATCAAGGGTCACACCCTTGCGTCGGCGTCGACCCTGGACACCACGATCCGCGGCGGCGAGGGCGACAAGTCCGCGCAGGCCAAGTCGGTCGGCGCCCTGGTCGCCGAGCGCGCCAAGGCAGCCGGTGTCGAGACTGTCGTGTTCGACCGTGGTGGTAACCAGTACGCCGGGCGCATCGCCGCCCTGGCGGACGCCGCCCGCGAAGCCGGACTCAAGTTCTGAGTCCTGCCCGTTCGCGCAGTGACTCATTGATGCTGCGTAGCTAGCGGAAACAGAGAGAGGTAATTCCAATGGCTGGACCCCAGCGCCGCGGTGGCGGTGCCGGTGGCGGCGAGCGGCGGGACCGGAAGGGTCGCGACGGTGGCGCTGCTGCCGCCGAGAAGACCGCGTACGTTGAGCGCGTTGTCGCGATCAACCGCGTCGCCAAGGTTGTGAAGGGTGGTCGTCGCTTCAGCTTCACCGCGCTGGTCGTGGTAGGCGATGGTGACGGCACCGTGGGTGTCGGTTACGGCAAGGCCAAGGAGGTGCCGGCCGCCATCGCCAAGGGTGTTGAGGAGGCCAAGAAGCACTTCTTCAAGGTCCCCCGTATCCAGGGCACCATCCCGCACCCGATCACGGGCGAGAAGGCCGCGGGCGTCGTCCTGCTCAAGCCTGCTTCCCCCGGTACCGGTGTTATCGCCGGTGGCCCGGTGCGTGCCGTGCTCGAGTGCGCCGGTGTGCACGACATCCTGTCGAAGTCGCTCGGTTCGTCGAACGCGATCAACATCGTGCACGCGACCGTGGCGGCCCTCAAGGGTCTCCAGCGTCCCGAGGAGATCGCGGCTCGCCGTGGTCTGCCCCTCGAGGACGTCGCTCCCGCGGCTCTGCTGCGGGCGCGTGCCGGGGCTGGTGCTGCGTAATGGCACAGCTCAAGATCACGCAGACGAAGTCGTACATCGGCAGCAAGCAGAACCACCGCGACACCCTGCGTTCCCTTGGTCTCAAGGGCATCAACACGCAGGTCGTCAAGGAGGACCGCCCCGAGTTCCGCGGAATGGTGCACACCGTCCGCCACCTCGTGACGGTTGAGGAGGTCGACTGACATGGCGGAGCAGAACCCGCTGAAGGTCCACAACCTCCGGCCCGCCCCGGGCGCCAAGACCGCCAAGACCCGTGTGGGTCGTGGTGAGGCGTCCAAGGGTAAGACCGCTGGTCGTGGTACCAAGGGCACCAAGGCCCGTTACCAGGTTCCGGAGCGCTTCGAGGGTGGCCAGATGCCCCTCCACATGCGTCTCCCGAAGCTCAAGGGCTTCCGGAACCCGTTCAAGACCGAGTTCCAGGTCGTGAACCTCGACAAGCTGAGCGCGCTGTACCCGGAGGGTGGCGAGGTCACCGTCGAGGGTCTCGTCGCCAAGGGTGCCGTTCGCAAGAACAGCCTCGTCAAGGTGCTCGGCCAGGGCGAGATCACCGTGGCGCTCCAGGTGACGGTCGACGCCGTCTCCGGTTCCGCCAAGGAGAAGATCACCGCCGCGGGCGGTACCGTCACCGAACTCGTCTGATTCCCTCAGACGTGTCGATGACATGAGCGATTCCCAGCCGGGGATGCCCCACAAAAGGGGCATCCCCGGTTGGTCGTTCCAAGGGGGGCACGGACGCCGGTAAGGTGGCGTGCACTGTCTAAGCTCCGTGCGGTCTGCCCGCACGGTTTTGTTGACTGATACGTATTCGTCGAACCTCAAGACCACCACCTCTGGCGCACGCGCGCGGGGGTCGCAGGAGGCACCGTGCTCACCGCGTTCGCCCGGGCGTTCAAGACGCCCGACCTGCGCAAGAAGCTGCTCTTCACACTTGGCATCATTGTGATCTACCGGATCGGTACGCATGTGCCGATCCCCGGCGTCGACTACCGGAACGTTCAGACCTGCGTCGACAGCGCGAGTCAGAACCAGGGTCTGTTCGGCCTGGTCAACATGATGAGCGGTGGCGCGCTGCTCCAGATCACGATCTTCGCGCTCGGCATCATGCCGTACATCACGGCGAGCATCATTCTCCAGCTGCTGACCGTGGTCATCCCGCGGCTGGAGGCCCTCAAGAAGGAGGGTCAGGCAGGCACGGCGAAGATCACGCAGTACACGCGCTATCTGACCATCGCGCTCGCGATCCTTCAGGGCACGGGTCTGGTGGCCACCGCCCGCACCGGCAGCATCTTCCAGGGCTGCCCCGTGGCCAGCGAGATCGTCCCCGACCAGTCGATCTTCGTCACCATGACCATGGTCATCACGCTGACCGCCGGTACGGCCACCGTCATGTGGCTCGGCGAGCTGATCACCGACCGCGGCATCGGCAACGGCATGTCGATCCTGATGTTCATCTCGATCGCCGCGACCTTCCCCGCCGCCCTGTGGGCCATCAAGGAGGAGGGCTCGCTCGCCGACGGCTGGATCGAGTTCGGCACCGTCATCGCGGTCGGTCTCGTCATGGTCGGCCTGGTGGTCTTCGTCGAGCAGGCGCAGCGGCGCATCCCCGTTCAGTACGCGAAGCGCATGATCGGCCGCAGGTCCTACGGCGGTACGTCGACGTACATCCCGCTGAAGGTGAATCAGGCGGGCATCATCCCTGTGATCTTCGCCTCTTCGCTGCTCTACATTCCGGCGCTGGTCGCCAAGTTCGCCGGTGGCAACTCGGGATGGAAGCAGTGGATCGACGCGAACCTGACCACAGGTGACCACCCGGTTTACATCACCACGTACTTCGTGCTGATCGTCTTCTTCGCCTTCTTCTACGTCGCGATCTCCTTCAACCCCGAGGAAGTCGCCGACAACATGAAGAAGTATGGTGGCTTCATCCCGGGCATCCGGGCTGGCCGTCCGACCGCTGAGTACCTGAGCTACGTACTCAACCGGATCACCTGGCCGGGTTCGCTGTATCTGGGTCTGATCGCTCTTGTGCCGACGATGGCGTTGGTGGGCTTCGGGGCCAACCAGAACTTCCCGTTCGGCGGGACGAGCATCCTCATCATCGTGGGTGTGGGTCTGGAAACCGTGAAGCAGATCGAGAGCCAGCTCCAGCAGCGCAATTACGAAGGGTTCCTCCGCTGATGCGAATCGTCCTCGTCGGGCCGCCCGGTGCGGGCAAGGGAACGCAGGCCGCGTTCCTCGCCAAGAACCTGTCGATCCCGCACATCTCCACGGGCGACCTCTTCCGTGCCAACATCAGCCAGGGCACGGAGCTGGGCAAGCAGGCGAAGGCGTTCATGGACGCCGGGAACCTCGTGCCCGACGAGGTGACGATCGGCATGGCGAAGGACCGCATGGCGCAGCCGGACGCCGAGCACGGTTTCCTGCTCGACGGGTTCCCGCGCAATGTGTCGCAGGCGGAGGCGCTGGATGTGGCGCTCAAGGCCGATGACGTGAAGCTCGACGCCGTCCTGGACCTGGAGGTCCCCGAGGACGAGGTCGTCAAGCGGATCGCCGGCCGCCGTATCTGCCGCAAGGACTCCAGCCACGTCTTCCACGTGACGTACTCGCAGCCGAAGCAGGAAGGTGTCTGCGACATCTGCGGCGGCGAGCTGTACCAGCGCGAGGACGACAGCGAGGACACCGTCCGCAAGCGCCTCGAGGTCTACCACACGCAGACCGAGCCGATCATCGACTACTACCGGACCCAGGGTCTGGTCGTCACGATCTCGGCGCTCGGCAAGGTGGACGAGGTCACCGAGCGCGCGATGGACGCGCTCAAGGGCGACAAGTAGCCAGTAGTAACCAGTACGCTGTTTCGGCCGCGGTGCCCTTCGGGGGACCGCGGCCGTACTGTTGTGTACGTAGACGGTTCGTACGCGGCCGGTTGTTGGACGGATGACGGAGAGCGGAAGCCCCATGGTGCAGATCAAGACCCCCGAGCAGATCGCGAAGATGCGTGAGGCGGGCCTTGTCGTCGCCGCGATTCACGCCGCGACCCGTGAGGCCGCGGTGCCCGGCGCCACCACGAAGGATCTCGACGACGTCGCGCGCAAGGTGATCGCCGAGCACGGCGCGAAGTCCAACTTCCTGGGGTACGGCGGCTTCCCCGCGACGATCTGCACCTCGGTCAACGAGGTCGTCGTGCACGGCATCCCGGATGACAAGACCGTCCTCAAGGACGGCGACATCATCTCCATCGACGCGGGCGCGATCATCGACGGCTGGCACGGTGACGCGGCCTACACCGCGTTCGTCGGCACCGGGCACGCTCCTGAGCTGGTGGAGCTGTCCCGGGTGACCGAGGAGTCGATGTGGGCCGGCATCGCGGCGATGAAGCAGGGCAACCGCCTCGTCGACATCTCCCGTGCCATCGAGACGTACATCCGCCGCCAGCCGAAGCCGGGCGGCGGCAAGTACGGGATCGTCGAGGACTACGGCGGTCACGGCATCGGCACCGAGATGCACATGGACCCGCACCTCCTGAACTACGTCGAGCGCCGCCGCGGCAAGGGCCCCAAGCTGGTCCCCGGCTTCTGCCTCGCGATCGAGCCGATGGTCTCGCTGGGCACCCCGCGCACGGAGGTCCTGGAGGACGACTGGACGGTCATCACGACCGACGGCACCTGGTCCTCGCACTGGGAGCACTCGGTGGCCCTCACGGAGGAGGGCCCGCTCGTCCTGACGGCTCCCGACTGCGGGCGTGAGCGCCTCGCGGCGTACGGGGTAACCCCGGCGCCGGACCCGCTGGGCTGAGCCGTCCGGCTGCGCCGGGGCGGGAGCCTTGGTTCTCGCGGGCGGCGCCGTTGGCTGTGCCCACCCGTGCCGCCCTGCGGCACGCCTGCCCACAGCAGTCGGTGCGCCATGCGGCGCCGGTCGGCCAGCCGGTTGCTTAAGGATCTACGGCATGGGGCAGACTTTCTCGATTCGTCTTTCCGAGTGCACTGACGTAGACTGACGCGTCGGCTCTCGTGCATCCGTGTGTCTGCATACGGAGCATGAAGTCGATCAAGGTAGTCGATTCGAAGGGCGAAGCGTGGCCAAGAAGCAAGGTGCCATCGAGATCGAAGGCACTGTCGTCGAGTCTCTTCCGAACGCCATGTTCAAGGTGGAGCTCCAGAACGGCCACCAGGTCCTGGCACACATCAGCGGCAAGATGCGTATGCACTACATCCGTATCCTCCCTGACGACCGGGTCGTGGTGGAGCTGTCTCCGTACGACCTGACGCGTGGCCGGATCGTCTACCGGTACAAGTAGATCTTGCCCGCACCCCGTTCCGGCGGGGTGGTGGCACTGACCCGGAGAACCTCACCCAATGAAGGTCAAGCCGAGCGTCAAGAAGATCTGCGACAAGTGCAGGGTGATCCGCCGTCACGGCCGGGTCATGGTCATCTGCGACAACCCGCGCCACAAGCAGCGCCAGGGCTGACGCACAACTGCCGTTCGCAGATTTTCGCGCGACGCACGTAAGTAGATACGCAGGACCCGTCCCTCTTCAGTTCCATTCAGGTAATGGAGGGCGACACCCCCGGTCGGAGGCCGGGGACCCAGTAGGTACCTCATACGGCCGCTGGGAGTGGTACTGCTGAAGACCTCCGAAGAATCAACAGGAGCCATGAATGGCACGCGTTGAAGGCGTTGACCTCCCGCGCGAAAAGCGCATCGAGGTTGCCCTCACCTACGTGTTCGGCATCGGCCGCACGCTGGCCCAGCAGACGCTGGACGCCACCGAGGTGGACCGCAACACCCGCGTCCGCGATCTGACCGAGGAAGACCTCGTCAAGATCCGCGAGTACGTGGACGCCAACATCAAGACCGAGGGTGACCTCCGTCGCGAGATCCAGGCCGACATCCGCCGCAAGGTCGAGATCGGTTGCTACCAGGGTCTGCGTCACCGTCGTGGCCTGCCCGTCCGCGGTCAGCGCACCAGCACCAACGCCCGCACCCGCAAGGGCCCGCGTCGCGCCATCGCCGGTAAGAAGAAGCCGGGCAAGAAGTAGTCCTCGCTCAGCGGTCTATTGACAGCTGTCGCTGTAGGACCGACCACCTCCCGTAGGAGTTATAGATGCCCCCCAAGGGTCGTCAGGGCGCTGCCAAGAAGGTGCGCCGCAAGGAAAAGAAGAACGTTGCCCACGGGCACGCTCACATCAAGAGCACGTTCAACAACACGATCGTGTCCATCACGGACCCGACCGGCAACGTGATCTCGTGGGCCTCCGCCGGCCACGTCGGCTTCAAGGGCTCGCGCAAGTCCACGCCGTTCGCCGCGCAGATGGCCGCCGAGTCGGCTGCCCGTCGCGCGCAGGAGCACGGCATGCGCAAGGTCGACGTCTTCGTCAAGGGCCCGGGTTCCGGTCGTGAGACCGCCATCCGTTCGCTCCAGGCGACCGGCCTTGAGGTCGGCTCGATCCAGGACGTGACGCCCACGCCGCACAACGGCTGCCGTCCGCCCAAGCGCCGCCGCGTCTGACGCACGGTTGTCTTAGCTTTACCTGGATTCGGGCGGTACGGCTCTTCGGAGGCGTGCCGCCCGTACCCTTGAAACATCTCAGGGCATCAAATAGTGGGTGCCCCTGACTGAAGGATTCCTTCATGCTTATTGCTCAGCGCCCGTCGCTGACCGAAGAGGTCGTCGACGAGTTCCGCTCGCGGTTCGTGATCGAGCCGCTGGAGCCGGGCTTCGGCTACACCCTCGGCAACTCCCTGCGTCGTACGCTCCTCTCCTCGATCCCGGGTGCGGCCGTCACGTCCATCCGCATCGACGGTGTCCTGCACGAGTTCACCACCGTGCCGGGCGTCAAGGAGGACGTCACCGACCTCATCCTGAACATCAAGCAGCTGGTCGTGTCGTCCGAGCACGACGAGCCCGTCGTGATGTACCTGCGCAAGCAGGGTCCGGGTCTGGTCACCGCCGCTGACATCGCGCCCCCGGCCGGTGTCGAGGTGCACAACCCCGACCTCGTCCTCGCCACGCTCAACGGCAAGGGCAAGCTGGAGATGGAGCTGACCGTCGAGCGCGGTCGCGGTTACGTCTCCGCCGTGCAGAACAAGCAGGTCGGCCAGGAGATCGGCCGTATCCCGGTCGACTCGATCTACTCGCCGGTGCTCAAGGTCACGTACAAGGTCGAGGCGACCCGTGTCGAGCAGCGCACCGACTTCGACAAGCTGATCGTCGACGTCGAGACCAAGCAGGCCATGCGGCCGCGCGACGCCATGGCGTCCGCCGGCAAGACCCTGGTCGAGCTGTTCGGTCTCGCCCGCGAGCTGAACATCGACGCCGAGGGCATCGACATGGGCCCGTCCCCGACGGACGCCGCCCTCGCCGCCGACCTGGCGCTGCCGATCGAAGAGCTTGAGCTGACCGTCCGGTCGTACAACTGCCTCAAGCGTGAGGGCATCCACTCGGTGGGCGAGCTTGTCGCCCGCTCCGAGGCGGACCTGCTCGACATTCGCAACTTCGGTGCGAAGTCGATCGACGAGGTCAAGATGAAGCTCAATGGCATGGGCCTCGCGCTGAAGGACTCGCCTCCCGGGTTCGACCCGACCGCCGCCGCGGACGCCTTCGGCGCCGACGACGACGCCGACGCCGGGTTCGTCGAGACCGAGCAGTACTAAATTCTCTGCGGACCGGCTCGGGCCGGTCGCGCAGTTCCCCGCGCCCCTGTCGGGGCGCGGCCACTGACCCCGGTACCTGATACGGCCGGGGCAGACATCAAGGAGAAACACCATGCCGAAGCCCACCAAGGGTGCCCGTCTGGGCGGCAGCGCCGCGCACGAGAAGCTTCTGCTGGCGAACCTCGCCAAGCAGCTCTTCGAGTACGGCCGCATCACCACCACCGAGGCGAAGGCCCGTCGCCTGCGCCCGTACGCGGAGCGTCTGGTCACCAAGGCGAAGAAGGGTGACCTTCACAACCGCCGCCAGGTGCTGTCCGTCATCACCGACAAGAGCATCGTGCACACGCTCTTCACGGAGATCGGCCCGCGCTACGAGAACCGCCCGGGTGGCTACACCCGTATCACCAAGATCGGTAACCGTCGCGGCGACAACGCGCCCATGGCGGTCATCGAGCTGGTGGAGGCCCTGACCGTGGCCCAGGAGGCCACCGGTGAGGCCGAGGCCGCGACCAAGCGCGCGGTCAAGGAAGACTCCCTCAAGAAGGACGAGGCCGTCGAGGCCAAGTCCGACGAGGCTGCCGAGGAGTCGAAGGACGCGTAAGCGTTCTGCCCCTTCAGGGCGTCGCGGGTCCGCCCCTTGCCGGGGGTGGGCCCGCTTTTTGTTGCCTGAGAGGAACCACGAGTGAGTGACGAAGCAGGGCCCGGGTTCGTGCGGGTGCGACTGGATCTGTCGTACGACGGCAAGGACTTCTCCGGCTGGGCCAAGCAGCGGGACGGGCAGCGGACCGTCCAGGGCGAGATCGAGGCCGCGCTGCGGACCGTGACGCGGTCGCAGGAGACGTACGAGCTGACCGTCGCGGGGCGGACCGACAGCGGGGTCCACGCGCGGGGGCAGGTCGCGCACGTCGACCTGCCCGAGAGCGTGTGGGAGGAGCACCGCGAGAAGCTGCTGCGGCGGCTCGCCGGGCGGCTGTCGCACGATGTGCGGGTGTGGAAGGTCGCCGAGGCGCCCGCCGGTTTCAACGCGCGGTTCTCCGCCGTGTGGCGGCGGTACGCGTACCGCGTGACCGACCACCCCGGTGGCGTCGATCCACTGCTGCGCGGTCATGTGCTGTGGCACGACTGGGAGTTGGACCTCGACGCCATGAACGCCGCCGCCGAGCGGCTGATCGGCGAGCACGACTTCGCCGCCTACTGCAAGCGGCGCGAGGGGGCCACCACCATTCGTACGCTCCAGGAGCTGCGGTGGGAGCGGCGGCCCGACGGGATCCTCGAAGCGACCGTGCGGGCCGACGCCTTCTGCCACAACATGGTGCGGTCCCTGGTCGGCGCCATGCTGTTCGTGGGCGACGGGCACCGGCCCGTGGAGTGGCCGGGGAAGGTCCTCGAAGCGGGCGTGCGGGACTCCGCCGTGCATGTCGTGCGGCCGCACGGACTCACGCTGGAGGAGGTCGGCTACCCCGCCGACGAGCTGCTCGCCGCGCGCAGCAAGGAGGCGCGCAACAAGCGGACGCTGCCCGGCGCCGGATGCTGCTGAGCCCCGGCCGCCGGACCCATGGGCCGCCCGGCTACTCGGGGGCTGCCGCCGCGGCCGACGCCTGGGCCTGGCCGCGCTGGGTGATCCGCTGGAAGGCGAAGCGGGCCATGGTGTCGCCGACGGCGTAGGCCTTGCGGTCGCCGGTCGTCACGTTCTTGCCGCTGGTGTAGCCGGTGGTGGTGAAGTAGGCGTAGCGGCCGTACGCGTTGTACGTCCCGCGGCATACGCCCGTCTGGCAGAAACCCGGCACGCCCTTGCCGGGCAACGCTGTGACCAGGCCCTTGCTCACCTGCTCCTTGACCTTCGCCGCCTCGCCCGAGGTGTCGAAGACGGCGACGCCGATGGTGACCGCGAGGGCGCCCTTGACGTAGCTGACGCGGATCAGGCGCGTGCAGTCGTTCTTGGTGAGGATCGCGCCGAGGGCGGGCTGGGTGACGGACGCGCACTGCTTGGTGCTGTCCGTGGTGCCCTTCTTGTAGACGGTCTCACCCGAGGTGAACGTCTTTCCGGGGAAGAGGCCCTCGGGGGTGAGCGGCGCCTTGTCCTTCTTGGCGCTGGAGATGAAGTCCTTGGGATCCGGCGGGGGCGGCGGCGTGGTCGGCTTGAAGGTCGGGCCGGGGTTCTCGCTCGCCCCGGGGATGTCCGCCGTCGCCGGCAGCTCGCTCGCGGGCTTGTTCGAGGCGGAGGCGTCATCGCTGTTCGCGGAGACGACGGTGAGCGCCACGGCCGCCGCGATGCCGACCGTGGCGAGCGCGCCGCCGCCGATCATCAGCCATTTGCGGCGCCGGGCGCGCGCCTCGGAGGCCTCGGCGAGTGCCGCCCAGTCGGGCGTGGGCCCGCCGCCGGGCCCGCCCGTTCCGCCCGGACCCCACTGAGGTCCCCCTTGCCCAAAGCTCATGGGGCGCATCTTAGACGGGGAGTTGGGGATGTTGAGCCGGGGCCGCGTGGGGTTCCCGCCCTAGCCTGAGGCGTATGGATACGGGCAAATCGGCTGTTAGTGGATGGTTGTTGCGGCCCGCTGGATGGCATGTCCGGGCCGTGCTGGGTCTGGTGCTGCTCGCCGGGGCCCTCCGCGTGGGGCTGCGGTCGCCGGACGGGGGCATGGACAACGCCATCGTCGTGCGCGCCGCCGAGGCCTGGATCCACGGGCGCTCGCCCTACGCCGACCGGCACTTCCTCTATCTGCCGGGCGCCGTGCTCGCCGCGGTGCCGCAGGCCCTGCTCCCGACCGCCGTCGTCCGCTTCCTGGTGCCCCTGGGCGTCAGCGCCGGTCTCGTCGTGGGCTGGGCGTGTGCGCTGCGGCTGTACGAGGTGCCCTGGCGCAGCCGGTTCGCGGCGTACGGCCTGCTCGGGCTCGCGCTCGGCTTCACGCCCTTCGGACACCTCGTCGGGCTCGGCAACTGGACGGTGGCGTCCGCGGCCGCGCTGCCGCTCGCGCTGCTGCTCGTGTCCCGCGGGCGGTGGCTCGCGGCCGGGCTCGTCATCGGCGCCGCCGTCGCCGTGAAGCCGCTGCTCGCGCCCGTGGTGCTCCTCTTCGTCTTCGCCGGGCGGTGGCGGGCGCTCGGGGCGGCGGTCGCCGTGCCCGCGGTGGCGTCGCTGGGGGCCGCGCTCGTGATGCCGGACCCCGCCGGGTTCTTCACGCGGACGCTGCCGTTCCTGCTGCGGGGCGACGACGCCTTCGTACGCCTGTATGAGGCATCGCCCGCCGCGGTGCTCGCGCGGCTCGGGGTGCCGCAGTCGGCGGCGACGCTCGTCGCGGGGGGCGCGGCGGCGGCCGGGGTGTGGTGTGCCAGGCGGCGGTGGGGGAGGGGGGACGAGGGGCCTTCGAGGGTGGTGGAGTGCGCCACGATGCTGATGCTTTCGGCCTTTCTCGTCTCCCGGCCCTCCTACGACCACTATCTGCTGGTCGTCCTGCCACTGCTGCTCGCGGGCGCGCTGCGGGCGGGGGCGCCGGCGCGCAGTCCGTGGTTCTGGGTGGCGCTGGTGCCGCAGGTGCCGGGGTTCGTCTGGCCGTGGTTCGAGCCGGTGACGCGGCGGGCCTTCAAGGACGCGGCGACGCTGTGTCTGCTGGCGGTCACGGTCGGGCGGGTGTGTGCGGCGGGGGCGTGTGC
Source organism: Streptomyces sp. NRRL S-920 (assembly GCF_000717945.1). Lineage (NCBI taxonomy): Bacteria > Bacillati > Actinomycetota > Actinomycetes > Kitasatosporales > Streptomycetaceae > Streptomyces > Streptomyces sp. NRRL S-920. Next base: position 79,057 of record NZ_JODF01000016.1, on the reverse strand, counting down.
GTGCGCGGCGGGGGTGCTGTGCGGGCGGTGCGGGGTGGAGCGGGCGGGGCGTTACCCTGATGAGTGCAGACCTGTCCGTGGTGTGTGAGTCGCCTGGTGCCGGTCTTCAGCGCCGCGTTTTGACCGGTACGGGGCGGCGCGGGTACTCTCGGGGATTGATACGTATTGGTGTCCTCGATCTCACGCGAAAGGGCCCTTACGTAGGTTCCCTGGAGCAGTTACCAGTGGCTCGCATACGGGCAGCGTCCCCGGCATTGTGGGCCCCAGCTGCATGATCGCTTCCTGGGTGCCGTGTGTCTGGACCCCATCCACTGAAGAAGCGAAGGCTACTAAGTGCGTACGTACAGCCCCAAGCCCGGCGATGTGACCCGCCAGTGGCACGTCATCGACGCCCGGGACATCGTCCTCGGTCGTCTGGCGACCACCGCTGCCACCCTCCTGCGTGGCAAGCACAAGCCGATCTACGCCCCCCACGTTGACACCGGTGACTTCGTCATCATCATCAACGCGGAGAAGGTGCACCTCTCCGGCAACAAGAAGACCCAGAAGATGGCGTACCGCCACTCCGGCTACCCGGGTGGTCTGCGTTCCGTCCGTTACGACGAGCTGCTCGAGAAGAGCCCCGAGAAGGCCGTTGAGAAGGCCGTCAAGGGCATGCTCCCCAAGAACACCCTGGGCCGTCAGATGCTCTCGAAGCTGAAGGTCTACGCGGGCGACCAGCACCCGCACGGCGCTCAGCAGCCGGTCCCGTTCGAGATCACCCAGGTCGCGCAGTAGTTCCGGCCACCCCCTAAGACGAAAAAGAATCTGAGGAGAATCGTGGCCGAGACCACCGTTGAGCAGCCGGTCGAAGAGACCGAGGTTGTTGACGTCGAGCAGTACACCACCGAGTCCGAGGCTCCCCTTGAGGGCGAGTACACCTCGGAGTCGAACGCCGCGCGCTTCGGCGACCCCCAGCCGGCCGCCGGCCTGGGCCGTCGCAAGAACGCCATCGCCCGCGTCCGGATCGTCCCGGGCACCGGCAAGTGGAAGGTCAACGGGCGCACGCTCGAGGACTACTTCCCGAACAAGGTCCACCAGCAGGAAGTCAACGAGCCCTTCAAGGTGCTCGAGCTGGACAACCGCTACGACGTCATCGCCCGCATCTCGGGTGGCGGCGTCTCCGGTCAGGCCGGTGCGCTCCGTCTCGGTGTCGCCCGTGCGCTGAACGAGGCGGACGTCGAGAACAACCGCGGCGCCCTGAAGAAGGCCGGTTACCTCAAGCGTGACGACCGTGCGGTCGAGCGCAAGAAGGCCGGTCTCAAGAAGGCCCGTAAGGCCCCGCAGTACAGCAAGCGCTAATCGCTGCCTGCTTGTACTTTTCGTTCGCCCCGGCGGCACTCACCGTGCTGCCGGGGCGTTCGTCTATTCAGGAACCCCTGAGGCAATTCGTTTTTCTGGAACGTTCGGAGGACAGCAGTGGGACGACTCTTCGGCACGGACGGCGTGCGTGGTGTCGCCAACGCGGATCTGACGGCCGAGCTGGCGCTCGGACTCTCCGTGGCGGCGGCGCACGTACTGGCCGAGGCGGGCACCTTTGAAGGCCATCGCCCGGTGGCGGTGGTCGGGCGTGACCCGCGCGCGTCCGGGGAGTTCCTGGAGGCCGCCGTGGTCGCGGGCCTCGCGAGCGCGGGCGTGGACGTCCTGCGCGTCGGTGTGCTGCCCACCCCCGCGGTGGCGCATCTCACCGGGGCGCTGGGCGCCGACCTCGGCGTGATGCTCTCCGCCAGCCACAACGCCATGCCCGACAACGGCATCAAGTTCTTCGCGCGCGGCGGCCACAAGCTCGCCGACGAGCTGGAGGACCGCATCGAGTCGGTCTACGACAAGCACCGCACCGGCGCTCCCTGGCAGCGGCCCACCGGCTCGGGCGTCGGCCGCGTCAAGTCGTACGACCAGGGGCTCGACCAGTACATCGCGCACCTGCTCGGCGTGCTCCCCAACCGCCTCGACGGGCTGCGGATCGTCCTGGACGAGGCGCACGGCGCCGCCGCCCGCGTCTCGCCCGAGGCGTTCACGCGCGCCGGCGCCGAGGTCATCACCATCGGGGCGCAGCCCGACGGCCTGAACATCAACGACGGCTGCGGCTCCACGCACCTGGGGCTGCTCAAGGCCGCCGTCGTGGAGCACAAGGCGGACTTCGGGATCGCGCACGACGGGGACGCCGACCGCTGCCTCGCCGTGGACCACACCGGCGCGGAGATCGACGGCGACCAGATCCTCGCCGTGCTCGCCCTCGCCATGCGGGAGCACGGCACGCTGCGTCACGACACCGTTGTCGCCACCGTCATGTCGAACCTCGGCTTCAAGCTCGCCATGGAGGCCCAGGGCCTGTCCCTGGTGCAGACCGCCGTCGGTGACCGGTACGTCCTGGAGTCGATGAAGGAGCACGGCTTCGCCCTCGGCGGCGAGCAGTCCGGGCACGTGATCGTCCTCGACCACGCGACGACCGGTGACGGCACGCTGACCGGCCTGCTGCTCGCGGCCCGCGTCGCCGAGACCGGGCGGACGCTCGCGGACCTGGCGAGTGTCATGGAGCGCCTGCCGCAGGTCCTCATCAACGTCCCCGACGTCGACAAGTCGCGCGTGAAGACCTCCGCCGAACTCTCCGCGGCCGTCACCGACGCCGAGCGTGAGCTGGGCTCCACCGGGCGGGTGCTGCTGCGGCCCTTGGCGGTCACCTTTCTGCGCTGGTGAGCGGGGTCTGGTGCGTCGAGATGCAAGGCGGAGGAGGGCGGCAACGCGGAGCGTTGTCAACCGACGACAACGCGGCAGATCGGCGTGCCAGACCCCGCGGCCCGCGGCATGATCCGCCGGACAGGCCCTAGGAGCCCGTCACCGAGTCCTGAGCGTTCCGCCGGGACTTGGCGGTACGTTCGCGCTGCGTGGCCCAGAGAGCCTTCTGGGCCAGCAGCGTGAGCGTACCGGCGAGGACGATGCCGAGCAGGTTCAGCAGGAGCTGCTCGGTGGAGCCCCACGCCTGCTTGTACTCGTGGTAGCTGAAGGCGACCGCCGCGTTCGCCGCCGCCGGGACCGTCGTCACCGAGATCGCCACGCCGACCAGCGCCCCCGACTTCGCCGAGGTGAGCGAGAGCGTGCCCGCCGCGCCCGCGAGGACCGCCACCACGAACGAGAACCAGTCCGGGCGGTAGATGAAGTTCGTGTTCGGCCGCTCCGCCTTGAGGGCCTCGTGGCTGAACAGGTCGGTGGCGTCCATGAAGTAGCTGAACCCGGTCGTCACCACCATCGCCACGAGGAAGCCCACCAGCAGGGCGATCAGGGAGCGCAGGGCCAACCGGGGCGCGCGCCGTACCAGGGCCGTGCAGAATCCGGCGAGGGGACCGAACTCCGGTCCGACGGCCATCGCGCCGACGATCAGGATCGCGTTGTCGAGCACGACACCGCAGGCCGCGATCATCGTGGCGAGCGTGATGAACGCGACGTACGTGATCGAGAGCGTCGACTCCTCGTGGGTGGCGTCGGTCAGCTGTTCCCACAGGACCGCGTCCGAGCCCTCGCCCGGCGCCTCGTGTTCCGCCTCGTCGGCACGCTCGGAGAGGGAGAGGTCGATGTTCTCGACCGCGATCGAGCCGCACTTGTCCAGGTCGAGGTCGCGCAGCCCGGCGATCAGCTCGTCGCCCGCCTCCCGTGCGACGTCGCACATGACGACATCGCCCGCGGGGTCGCGGGCGGCGCCGGGGACGACGGCCAGGTGCGTGGTGCCGGTCGTCCCCTCGATCAGGCGCAGTACGTCGTCGGTCTTGTCCGCGGGGGAGATCAGGCGCAAGTGCAGCATCCCGGCAGGGTAGTCGGGTGCGGCGGGTGGGATCTTCAGAGTTTGCGCAGGCTCAGACGCTGGACCTTGTGGTCGGGGCCCTTGCGGACGACCAGGGTGGCGCGGCCCCGGGTGGGCGCCACGTTCTCCAGGAGGTTGACCTTGTTGACGGTGCGCCAGGTGGTGCGGGCGTAGTCGAGGGCCTCCTCCTCCGACACCTGCGTGTACTTGCGGAAGTACGAGGACGGGTTCTGGAAGGCCGTACCGCGCAGCTTCTTGAAGCGGTTCAGGTACCAGCGCTCGATGTCCTGCGCGCGCGCGTCGACGTACACACTGAAGTCGAAGTAGTCCGCGAGGCCCACGCGGGTGCGGCCGTCCTTGCCGGGGAGCGCGGGCTGGAGGACGTTCAGGCCCTCGACGATGAGGATGTCGGGGCGGCGGACCGTCAGGCGCTTGCCCGGGACGATGTCGTAGATCAGATGCGAGTAGACGGGGGCGGTGACCTCGGCCTTGCCCGCCTTGATGTCCGCCACGAAGCGGGTGAGGGCGCGGCGGTCGTACGACTCGGGGAAGCCCTTGCGGGACATCAGGCCGCGGGCCTCCAGCTCCTTCGTGGGCAGCAGGAAGCCGTCGGTCGTCACCAGTTCTACGCGGGGGTGTTCCGGCCAGCGGGAGAGGAGGGCCTGGAGCAGGCGGGCGACGGTCGACTTGCCGACGGCCACGGAGCCGGCGACCCCTATGACGAAGGGGGTTCCGGACTGGGATCCCTTCTCGCCCAGGAACGTGTTGAGGGCTCCGCGCAGGCCGTCCGTCGCGCCTACGTAGAGGTTCAGGAGGCGGGAGAGCGGGAGGTAGATGTCGCGGACCTCGTCCAGGTCGATGACGTCACCGAGGCCGCGCAGCTTCTCCACCTCCTCCGCCGTCAGGGGCAGAGGCGTCTTCTCCCGGAGAGCGCTCCACTCGTTACGGGTCAGGTCGACGTAGGGAGTCGCCTCCGGCCGGTGCCGGTGGGCGCTCCGCGGCGCCTTCGCAGGCGCGGAGACCGAAGAGATCACAGTCCATTGTTACGGCTGTTTGAACGGCGAGGGGGTTGGGCGTGTGGTGGGGTGTGTCACGCTGAGCCGGTGATTCTTGGGGTGAGCCTGTGATTATTGGGGTCGGTATCGACGTCGCCGAGATCGAGCGGTTCGGGGCGGCGCTGGCCCGGACGCCGGGAATGGCGGAACGCCTGTTCGTCGAGAGCGAGTTGCTGCTGCCGAGCGGGGAGCGCCGGGGGGTGGCCTCGCTGGCGGCCCGTTTCGCGGCGAAGGAGGCGCTGGCGAAGGCGCTGGGGGCGCCCGGGGGGCTGCGGTGGACGGACGCCGAGGTGTATGTCGAGGAGAGCGGGCAGCCGCGGGTGCGGGTGCGGGGGACGGTCGCCGCGCGGGCTGCCGAGCTGGGGGTCCGGGCCTGGCACGTGTCGCTGAGCCATGACGCGGGGGTGGCGTCGGCGGTGGTGGTGGCGGAGGGGTGACTGGCCCCTGGGCCTTGGGGGGCGGCCTCGGCGAGGGTGCTTTCGCGGCTGCGGGCGTCTTGGGGCGCTCGCCGTTCCAGCCCGCCGCTTCGCGGCGGATGCTTCCCGCCCACCCGCCCGTCTCGCCGCGCTGACACGGTGAAGTAGGGGCACAGCTCTCCGCGCTGCCCGGCGGGCACACTGGGGGCATGCGTAATGCGTATGGCGTGGAGAGTGTCCGGGCTGCTGAGCGCGAGGTCATGGCGCGGGAGCCCGAGGGAGCGCTGATGCGGCGGGCCGCGGCCGGGCTCGCCGCCGAGTGCGCGCAGCTGCTCGGCAAGGTGTACGGGTCCCGGATCGCGCTGCTGGTGGGCAGCGGGGACAACGGCGGCGACGCCCTGTACGCGGGGGCCAGACTGGCCGGGCGCGGCGCGGGAGTCACCGCCGTGCTCCTCGCTCCGGAGCGGACCCACGCCGGTGGGCTCGCCGCGCTGCGGGCCGCCGGGGGCACGGTGGTCGACGGGAGCGAGGACAGGGCCGAGGGTGTCGTCGCGCGGGCCCGGCTCGTCGTGGACGGGATCGTCGGCATCGGGGGCCGCGGCGGCCTCCGGGAGCGGGCCGCGCGCCTCGTCGCCGCCGTCGCAGGGGACGCCCTCGTCGTCGCCGTCGACCTGCCGAGCGGCATCGACGCCGACACGGGCGAGGTGCGCGGCGAGGCGGTGCGCGCGGATGTGACGGTGACCTTCGGGGCGTACAAGCCGGGGCTGCTGATCGATCCGGGGCGCGCGTACGCCGGTGCGGTGCGGCTCGTCGACATCGGGCTCGAACCGGCCGCGGGCGAGCGGGTTCTGGAAGCCCTTCAGTACGCCGATGTGGCGGGGCTGCTGCCTCGGCCGAGCGGGGAGAGCGACAAGTACCGGCGCGGGGTCGTCGGGGTCGTCGCGGGGTCCGCGAGGTATCCGGGCGCCGCCGTTCTCTGCGTGGCCGGTGCGCTGCGCGGGGGCGCGGGTGCCGTGCGGTACGTCGGGCCCGCCGCGGACGCCGTCATCGCGCGGTTCCCGGAGACGCTGGTGTCCGCGGGGCCGCCGTCGAAGGCGGGGCGGGTGCAGGCCTGGGTCGTGGGGCCCGGCCTCGGGGACGACGGGGAGCGGCTGCGGGACGTGGTCGCCGCCGATGTGCCCGTGCTGATCGACGCGGACGGCCTGCGGCTCGCGGGGGAGCGGGAGGTGCGGGCGCGGCGCGCGCCGACGCTGCTCACGCCGCATGCCGGGGAGGCCGCCGCGCTCCTCGGGGTCTCCCGCGAGGAGGTGGAGTCGGCCCGGCTCTCCGCGGTGCGGGAACTGGCGGGGAGGTACGGCGCGACCGTGCTGCTGAAGGGGTCCACCACGCTGGTCGCCTCCGAGGAGGGGCCCGTACGCGTCAACCCCACCGGCACCCCATGGCTCGCCACCGCGGGCAGCGGCGACGTCCTGTCGGGCCTGGCGGGCTCCCTCCTGGCGGCGGGCCTGGACGCGCGGGACGCGGGGGCGGTCGGCGCCTATCTGCACGGCCTCGCCGCGCGGCACGCGTCGAGTGGGGGGCCGGTGGCGGCCCAGGACGTGGCGGACGCGATTTTGGCCGCTTGGCGGGATGTGCGGCGGGCGGACTGAGCCGGCCGGCGGCGGGCCGGGCCGTCGATGCCGGGGCTGAGGGCCGGGGGTGAGCCCGGGTGCGGGGGCGGGATGCTCGCCGGCGCCGACGCTGGCGCCGCCGGCGTTGGAGTCCCGCGCCGCCGGTAGCGGCGCCGAGGTTCCCGCGCTGCCTGGCTGGTGGCACCAGAGTCCCGCGCCCGCCCACTAGCGGCGCCCGAGCCCCGCGCCCCCCACTAGCGGCGCCCGAGTCCCGCGCCCCCCACTAGCGGCGCCCGAGCCCCGCGCCCGCCCACTAGCGGCGCCCGAGCCCCGCGCCCCTGCGGGCGGCGCCGCAGCGCGCCCCCCTCGGGGGTGCCGATCGCAGAGAGGGCCGCCCCAGCGGGGCAAGGGGCGCGCTCTGAGACACTTGTGCGCGATGAACGAGACTGCACCTTTCCGTGTCCGGGCCGAGATCGACCTCGCCGCCCTCCGCGCCAACGTGCGCGCGCTGCGTGCCCACGCGCCGGACGCCGCGTTCATGGCCGTGGTGAAGGCCGACGCCTACGGCCACGGAATGGTGCCCTGTGCCAAGGCCGCCGTCCAGGCCGGGGCCGCCTGGATCGGGACCGCGACACCCGAGGAGGCCCTGGCCCTGCGCGCCGCGGGACTGCCGGGGCGGATCATGTGCTGGCTGTGGACACCGGGCGGCCCCTGGCGCGAGGGCGTCGAGGCCGGTCTCGACATGTCGGTGAGCGCGCCGTGGGCGCTGCGCGAGGTGACGGCCGCCGCCCGGGAGGCGGGGCGCACCGCCCGTATCCAGCTCAAGGCCGATACCGGCCTCGGGCGCAACGGCTGCATGCCGGCCGACTGGCCCGAGCTGGTCGCCGCGTCCCTGCGCGCCGAGGCCGAGGGGCTCGTCCGGGTCACCGGGCTCTGGTCGCACTTCGCGTGCGCCGACGAGCCGGGGCACCCGTCGATCGCCGCCCAGCTCACGGTCTTCCGCGAGATGGTGGCGTACGCCGAGGGCGAGGGGATACGGCCCGAGGTGCGGCACATCGCCAACTCCCCGGCGACCCTCACGCTCCCGGAGACCCACTTCGATCTCGTACGGCCGGGCATCGCGATGTACGGCGTCTCGCCGAGCCCCGAGGTGGGCACCCACGAGGACTTCGGACTGCGGCCCGTCATGACGCTGACCGCCTCGCTCGCCCATGTGAAGCACGCTCCGGGGGGCCACGGGGTGAGTTACGGGCACCACTACGTCACCCCGGGCGCGACCACGCTCGGCCTCGTCCCCGCCGGGTACGGCGACGGCATTCCGCGGCACGCCTCGGGCACCGCCCCGGTCCTCGTCGACGGCAAGTGGCGTACGGTCGCGGGCCGTGTGGCGATGGACCAGTTCGTGGTCGACCTCGGCGGCGACGAGCCCGAAGTGGGCGCCGAGGCGGTGCTGTTCGGGCCCGGCGACCGCGGCGAGCCGACCGCCGAGGACTGGGCGCAGGCCGCGGGCACCATCGCGTACGAGATCGTCACCCGCATCGGATCGCGTGTCCCGCGCGTCTACGTGAATGAGCGGCCCGGCATCGGAGAGATGTGAACGAGCAGTCCGACCACTGACGAGGAGCGGCACGTGAGCGAGAGCAGCACGGGGGCTGCCGCGGCGGAAGCGGTGACGGAGGCCGCCGCCGCGGCGGGGAACTGGCGCCGGGCCGGGGTGGCCGGCGCCGCGCTCGGTGTGCTCGCCGCGGGCGCGGCCGCGGGCGTCGCCATCGAGCGGCTCACCGTGGGGCGCGGCATGCGCAAGAAGGCCCGCCTCGCACTGGACGCCGCCGGGCCGTACGGCTCGCTGCGCGGCATGCCCGGCACGGCGTACGCGGACGACGGCACGGAGCTGTCGTACGAGGTCGAGGAGGTCGAGACGGACGGCGAGCAGGCCGCGCGCAGGCGCCGTCTCCTCGGGCGCCGCGTCCCCGCGCCCGTCACGGTCGTCTTCAGCCACGGCTACTGCCTGAGCCAGGACTCCTGGCACTTCCAGCGGGACGCCCTGCGCGGCGCGGTCCGCGCGGTCTACTGGGACCAGCGCAGCCACGCCCGTTCCGGGCGGGGCGTCGACCAGGCGGAGCGCGGTGTGCCGGTCTCCATCGACCAGTTGGGGCGCGACCTGCGGGCCGTCATCGACGCGGCCGCGCCCGAGGGGCCGCTCGTCCTCGTCGGGCACTCCATGGGCGGCATGACGACGATGGCGCTCGCCGACCAGTTCCCCGAACTGATCCGCGAGCGCGTCGTGGGCGTCGCCCTCGTCGGTACGTCGTCGGGGAAGCTCGGTCAGGTGAACTTCGGGCTGCCGGTGGCCGGGATGAACGCGGTCCGGCGGGTGCTGCCCGGCGTACTGCGGACGCTCGGCTCGCAGGCCGAGCTGGTGGAGCGGGGGCGGCGGGCCACCGCCGACCTCTTCGCCGGGGTCATCAAGCGCTACTCGTTCTCCAGCAGGGACGTGGACCCGGCGATCGCGCGGTTCGCGGAGCGGATGATCGAGTCGACGCCGATCGACGTGGTCGCGGAGTTCTACCCGGCGTTCGCCGAGCACGACAAGGCGGCGGCGCTCGAACGCTTCGCCGGGCTGCCGGTGCTGGTGCTCGCGGGGGAGGAGGACCTGGTCACGCCGAGCGAGCACAGCGAGGCGATCGCGGCGCTGCTGCCGGACGCCGATCTTGTCCTGGTCCCGGACGCCGGGCACCTGGTCATGCTGGAGCACCCCGACGCGGTCACGGACCGGCTCGCGGAGCTGCTGGCCAGGGCGGGCGCCGGGCGGGCGGCAGCCGACGCGGGGTCGTCCAGCGGCTAACGTGGACGGTATGGAAGCACCGCACCACCAGGCCCCCGCCAACGTACTCAAGATCACCGTCAACTCCCCCGAACGGATGGGCGAGTTGGGCCGCCGCCTGGCGAAACTCCTGCGCCCCGGCGACCTCGTCATGCTCACCGGCGAGCTGGGCGCCGGCAAGACGACGCTGACCCGCGGCCTCGGTGACGGCCTCGGCGTGCGCGGCGCCGTCACCTCCCCGACCTTCGTCATCGCCCGCGTCCACCCGCCGCTCGGTCAGGGGCCCGCGCTGGTGCACGTCGACGCGTACCGCCTGGGCGGCGGGCTCGACGAGATGGAGGACCTGGACCTCGACGTCTCGCTGCCCGATTCGGTGGTCGTCGTCGAGTGGGGCGACGGCAAGGTCGAGGAGCTGTCGGACGACCGGCTGCACGTCGTCATCGACCGCGCCGTCGGCGACACGGCGGACGAGGTGCGCGAGGTGACGCTGACCGGGCTCGGCGAGCGGTGGACGGACGCGGACCTGGCCTCGCTCGCGGCCTGACGCCACGGGGCGTTCCGCCGAAGGTTCCGACAAGTCGTCGGCAAAATCTTGCGTTGCACGCGCCGCGCGTGGTCACATGGGTACAGGTCCTGGTTAGGTCTACCTAACCACGTCTGTCCCCGGGAGCCCAGGAGGCATCCATGCCGGCTTCAGAACGTGACGCACAGCCGCAGCCGCACGCGCATGCGCACGGGCTGCCGGGACCTTCGGCCGTCTCGGGCCTCTCGCAGCTGTCGGGCCTGTCGCACCTGTCGATGAGCGATCTGCTCGCGTCGTGCGCCGCGGCGACCGCGGTCTCCACTCCGCCCAGGGACCCGGCACCCGCCGGGAAGAGGCCTACGGAACGACGACGACCTTCTTGCTGATCGTCGCGAACTCCCACATCGCGTTGCCGTGCGCGCGCGACTCGCGGATGCCACCGGTCCTCTTCGCCGGGTCCGGCTTCGGCGTCGAGCCGTCGACCGCCGCGCTGAAGCCGACGGTGATCCCGTCGACGGTCGTGAACCGCACGACGTGCTCGATCGGCACCCCGTCCGTACCGGTGACGGTCCCGGAGCGCGAGGTGACCGCGTACGTGCCCGGCGCCGGGTCCACCGAACCCGGCGTGACCTTGAACGTGATCCGCGGCTTCCCGGACGCCTCGACCAGCCAGACCCGGTCCTCGCCCACGGAGTACACGACCCGCTCGCCCGCGCCGGACTCGGCCGGCACCGCCATCGGGTCGGCCCTGTCCTTGGGGGAGCGGGAGGCGGTGGCGCCCGCGGACTTCTCCGGCTTGGCCGGGTCCGGCGCGTTGGCCGAAGCCTGGTAGGCGAGGAAGCCGACCGCGGCGAGCGCGGCGGCGGTGAGCCCGGCCACGAATCCCGAGCTGCTCCTTGACACCTTGCGCTCCCACTCTTCGTACGGCGTACGGATACGGAGCGACGGTAGCAGCAGGCACCGCTCATCCCGGGGCGGCCGTGCGCCGGGCGCCGGAGCCGTAGGCTGTTCGCGTGCTCTTGCTCGCTCTTGATACCGCAACGCCCGCCGTCACCGTCGCCCTCCACGACGGCTCCTCCGTCGTGGCGGAGTCGAGCCAGGTGGACGCCCGGCGCCATGGGGAACTGCTGCTTCCGGCCGTCGACCGCGTGCTCGCCGACGCCGGCCTGAGACTCGACGCCGTCACCGCCCTCGTCGCCGGTGTGGGCCCCGGCCCCTACACCGGGCTGCGCGTCGGACTGATGACCGCCGAGACCTTCGGCCTCGCCCTCGGCATCCCCGTCTACGGGGTCTGCACGCTGGACGGCCTCGCCTACGCCTCCGGCATCGACTCCGGCCCCTTCGTGGTGGCCACCGACGCCCGGCGCAAGGAGGTCTACTGGGCGCGCTACCAGGACGTGCGTACGCGCGTCAGCGAGCCCGCGGTCGACCGGCCCGCGGACATCGCCGCCGACGTCGAGGGCCTGCCCGCCGTCGGCGCGGGCGCGCTGCTCTACCCCGACACCTTCCCCGACGCCCGCGCCCCCGAGCACGTCTCGGCGGCGGCGCTCGCGTCCCTGGCCGCCGAGAAGCTCGCCGGGGGCGAGGCACTCCTTGAGCCCCGGCCGCTGTATCTGCGCCGCCCCGACGCGCAGGTGCCGAAGAACTACAAGGTGGTCACCCCGAAGTGACCGATGTGACCGATGGGACCGATGCGACCGCGGCCGCCGTGCTGCGCGAGATGCGCTGGTGGGACATCGACGCGGTGTTCGCCCTGGAGAAGGAGCTTTTCCCGGACGACGCCTGGTCGCGTGGCATGTTCTGGTCCGAGCTGGCCCACGCGCGCGGGCCGCTGGCCACCCGCCGCTATGTGGTGGCCATGGACGGCGACCGCCTGGTCGGCTACGCGGGGCTCGCCGCCTCCGGAGACCTCGCCGACGTCCAGACCATCGCCGTCGCCCGCGACCACTGGGGCACCGGGCTCGGTGCCCGGCTGCTCACCGACCTGCTCCAGGCCGCGACCGCCTTCGAGTGCCCCGAGGTCATGCTCGAAGTGCGGGTCGACAACACCAGGGCCCAGAAGCTGTACGAACGCTTCGGCTTCGAGCCCATCGGCTTCCGGCGCGGCTACTACCAGCCCGGCAATGTGGACGCCCTGGTGATGCGCCGTACCGATCCCTCCACCTCCGCTCCGACTGGCGTACAAGGAACCGAGATTCATGGCTGACTCGCGCGACGAACCCCTCGTCCTCGGCATCGAGACCTCCTGCGACGAGACCGGCGTCGGCATCGTCCGCGGCACCACCCTGCTCGCCGACGCCGTCGCCTCCAGCGTCGACGAGCACGCCCGCTTCGGCGGCGTCGTGCCCGAGGTCGCCTCCCGCGCGCACCTGGAGGCGATGGTGCCGACCATCGACCGCGCCCTGAAGGAAGCGGGGGTGAGCGCGAAGGACCTCGACGGCATCGCGGTGACCGCCGGGCCCGGACTCGCGGGCGCGCTGCTCGTCGGCGTCTCGGCCGCGAAGGCGTACGCGTACGCGCTCGGCAAGCCGCTCTACGGCGTCAACCACCTCGCCTCGCACATCTGTGTGGACCAGCTGGAGCACGGGCCGCTGCCCGAGCCGACCATGGCGCTCCTGGTCTCCGGCGGCCACTCCTCGCTGCTGCTGTCCGCCGACATCACCTCGGACGTCCGTCCGCTCGGCTCGACCATCGACGACGCGGCGGGCGAGGCCTTCGACAAGATCGCGCGGGTGCTGAACCTCGGCTTCCCCGGCGGCCCCGTCATCGACCGGTACGCGCGCGAGGGCGACCCGCGGGCGATCGCGTTCCCGCGCGGTCTGACCGGCCCGCGCGACCCGGCCTACGACTTCTCCTTCTCCGGGCTCAAGACGTCCGTCGCCCGCTGGATCGAGGCCAAGCGGGCCGCGGGCGAGGACGTGCCGGTGCGGGACGTCTCGGCGTCCTTCCAGGAGGCGGTCGTCGACGTGCTGACCCGCAAGGCGGTCCGCGCCTGCAAGGACGAGGGCGTCGACCACCTCATGATCGGCGGCGGCGTGGCCGCCAACTCGCGGCTCCGCGCCCTCGCGCAGGAGCGCTGCGAGAAGGCCGGGATCCGCCTTCGCGTGCCGCGTCCGAAGCTGTGCACGGACAACGGCGCGATGGTCGCGGCCCTCGGCGCGGAGATGGTGGCGCGCAACCGCTCGGCCTCGTCCTGGGACCTGTCGGCGGACTCGTCGCTGCCGGTGACGGAACCGCACGTGCCGGGCCACGGGCACGGCCACACGCACGACCACGACCATGTGCACGAGGTCAGCAAGGGGAACCTGTACTCGTGACCGTCGCGCTGATGTGGGAGGCCCGTGCCGTCGAGGGGCGCGGCGCGGAGCTGCTCGCGTGGGCGCGGGAGCAGCGGTTCGACGTCGTGCCGCTGCGGCGGGAGACGTTCCGCGCGCCGCAGGACCGGGTCCTGGTCATCACCTGGTGGGACGCCGCGTACGACGCCGAGCTGCCCGAACTGCCCGAGCCCGCACCGGAGTTGGTGACCCGGGCGGTGCATCGCTGGCGGTTCGAGCCGGTCGACGCGGACTGACGCTCACCGCTGGCGGTACGTCAACAGGTACCGCCAGAACAGCAGCTGCCGGACGTCGCTGCCGGGCAGGAGGCGGGTCGCCTCGGCGCGGATCTGCGGGAGCGTCATGTCCGGCTGTCGTACGGGGGCCTTGAGCGGGGGCGCGTGCGTGCCGCGCACGCGCTCGCCCGCGTACACCGTCAGGCGCGCCAGCGCGTTGGCGGGGGTCGCCGCGAGGTCCCACCAGGTCGTCCCGGCGTAGCAGCCGAGGACGAGCAGGGTGCCGCCGGGCGCGAGGGCGGCGCGCAGCCGGGTCAGCGTGGTGAACGGCATGTGGTGCAGGCTCGCCAGGCAGGTGATGACGTCGTAGTGGCCCTCGGGGAGGTCCTGCGCGGTCACGTCCGCCCGCCGGTAGCGGGGGCCTCCACCCAGCGCCTCGGCCTCGGCGACGACCTCCGCCGACGGGTCGAGCGCGTCGACCTCGTAGCCGCGGGCCGCGAGGCGGCGGGCGAAGCGGCCGGTGCCGCAGCCGATGTCGAGGGCGGTGCGGCCGTGCGGCGGCAGGTGCCTCAGGAGCAGCGGGTGGTAGTGGTCGTTGTGGTCGAAGGGCATGGCGGCGAGCCTGGCACACGGCTCACTCCGCCCGCTCCGCTCCCGCCCGCCCCAGCAACCCGTCGACGACCGCGCCCAGTTGGCGGGCCACGTCGTAGTCCTCGGTCAGTTCGGTCCACTGGTCCGCGAGCGCCGCGAGGTGGGGGAGTTCGGCCGCGTCCGCGTCCGTGAGCATGCCGGGGAAGTGCCGCTTGCGGTCCGGGTCCGCGGCGCGGCGCTCCATCGCGCGGCGGAAGACCAGGTCTCCGTAGACGCAGTGCCACAGGGTCCGGTAGGCGCGGACCGCCTCCGCGGGGGTGAGGCCGCAGTCGACGGCCGCGCCGATCATCTCCTCGACCATCCACAGGGCGCCCCTGTCGGTGAGGTCGCCGAGGCTGAGCACCTCGACCACCCAGGGCATCCGCGCCAGCGTGCCGTGCATATGCAGGGCGACGGCGAGGAGGCGCTCGCGCGGGTCGGCCGGCAGCTCGGGGCGCGGGACCGTGGCGGCGGTACCGGCGAGCGTGAGCATCAGCAGCTCGTCCTTGTCGCGTACGTGGTGGTAGAGCGCCATCGGCGTGGTGCCGACCTCCTTGGCGACCCGGCGCATGCTCAGGGCCGCCACGCCCTCCTCCTGAAGGATCCGGCGGGCGGTCGCGACGATCGTCTCCGGTTCCAGGCGCCGGGGTCGCCCCACGCCGCGCTTCTTCGCCTTCTCTTCTGCTGCCACCGGCTCATTGTCGCGCGCTCGCTCCGCACGGACCCCTGCCTAATTTCTATACGCGTATAGTAATGTGCCGCCCATGGTGAACAAGGTGAACTCGCGTACCCCGCAAGGGGCTTTACTGCCGGTGCTGCTCACCGTGCAGTTCCTCGTCTCCCTCGATGTCTCCGTCGTCAACATCGCCCTGCCCGACATGGACGACGACCTCGGCTTCGCCCCCGGCTCGCTGCTCTGGGTCGTCAACGCCTACGCGCTCGCCTTCGGCGGCCTGCTCATGCTCGGCGGACGCCTCGCCGACCTGGCCGGGCGCCGGCGCACCCTCATCTGGGGCTTCGTCGTCTTCGGCGTGGCGAGCCTCGCGGGCGGGCTCGCCCTGACACCGGGGCAGCTCATCGCGGCGCGGGCGGTACAGGGCGCGGGCGCGGCGGCGCTCGCACCCGTCGCGCTCACCCTGATCACCGTCAACTACGCGGCGGGGCCCGCTCGTTCGCGGGCGCTCGGCCTCTGGGGCGTCGCGGGGGCGCTCGGCGGCGCGGTCGGGATCATGGCGGGCGGGCTGCTCACCGACTGGGTGGGCTGGCGATCGGTGATGCTCGTCAACGTCCCCGTGGTGCTCGCCGCGCTCCTCGCCGCCCGCCGCGGGGTGCCCGTCGACCGCCGCACCGGGCCCGCGCCCCGACTCGACGTCACCGGTGCCCTGCTCGTCACGGCCGGGACGGCGGCACTTGTGCTCGGCCTCGTGCGCACGGAGACGTACGCCTGGGGATCCGGCACCACGCTGGGCACGCTCGGCGTCGCGGCCGTCCTGCTCGCGGCCTTCGTCGCCGTCGAGGCCCGCAAGCGGGAGCCGCTGCTGCGGCTCGGCCTGCTCGGCACCGCCCACCGGCCCGTGCTCTCCGCGAACGTCTTCTCGCTGCTGATGTCGTCGGGGCAGTTCGCCGCCTTCTACTTCACCTCGCTCTACCTCCAGCAGGTGATGGGGTACGGGCCGACGGCGGCCGGTGCCGCTTTCCTGCCGTTCTGCGCGGGCGTCGTGGCCGGGTCGACGGTCGCGGCCCGCACGGTCGGGCGGGTCGGCGAACGGGCGCTGCTGGTGGCGGGCGGGCTGCTCGGGGCCGCCGGGTTCGGCTGGTTCGCGCTGACGGTCGAGGCGGGCGGCACGTTCCTCGGCTCGATCCTCGGGCCCTCGCTGGTCGCGAGCGTCGGCATCGGCATGTGCTTCGTACCGCTGGGCACGGCCGCGACCAGCGGGGTCGCCCCCGAGGAGGCCGGCATGGCCTCCGGGCTGCTCAACAGCTCGCGTCAGCTCGGCGGCTCGCTCGGCCTCGCGGTCCTGGTCACGGTCGCGGCGAACGTCACCGGCACGGGGACCGGCCGGGCCGCCCTCGCCGAGGGGCACGCGGCGGCCTTCGCGGTGTCCGCGGGGCTGCTGGTGGCGGCCGCGCTGGGGACAGCCGTGCTGCACGGCCGCCGAGCGTCGTCGCCCGTGCCGCCGGCTCGGGACACCGCCCCGGACCCTGTCGCCCGCGCCTGAGGCTCCCCCCTCGTGGCTCCCTCCCGGCCCCCGCGCTCCTTTCCGGGGCCGGGCGGCCGAGTTACGGGACCGGGTGGCCGATCAGCATCGTGGGCGCCCCGGCCACCCGCGTCAGGAACACCGTCGCCGCGTTCTTCCCCTGCGGCTTCACCTTGCGGCGCAGCTCCTCCGGTTCCACCGCCGAACCCCGCTTCTTCACCGTCAGGATCCCGACCTCCCGCTCCCGGAGCAGGGCCTTCAGCTTCTTCACACCGAAGGGGAGCCGGTCGGTGATCTCGTACGCCACCGCGTAGGGCGTCGTGTGCAGCGCGTCGGACGTGACGTACGCGATGGTCTCGTCGATCAGCCCGCCGCCGACCCGCGCCGCGACCTCGGCGACCAGATGCGCACGGATGACGGCGCCGTCCGGCTCGTACAGGTACCGCCCCACGGGCCGCACCTCGGGGTCGGGAAGCATCGCGTCCAGGGCGCTCCACAGGGAGACGTCCTGGGGCAGGAGCGTCGCGCGGTGCGAGGCTGGCGCGTCCGTGCCGAACCACAGCACCGCCTCCTTCACATCGCCGCCGTCCGAGATCCACTCGGCCTCGGTCCCCGCGGGGATCGCCTCGTGCGGGATCCCGGGGGCGATCTTCAGCGCGGCGCGCGGGGCCTTGCGGGCCGCCCGGACCGCCCAGGACAGCGGCGGGGAGTAGGACTCCGGGTCGAAGATGCGGCCGCGCTTGGAGGAGCGCCGCGCCGGGTCCACGAACACCGCGTCGTACGCCGATGTGTCCACGTCCATGACATCGGCCTCCCGGACCTCGATGAGGTCGGCGAGCCCGAGCGCCTCGGCGTTGGCACGGGCGACCGCGCAGGTCAGCGGGGACCGGTCGACGGCCAGCACGGAGATCCCGGCCCGCGCCAGCGCGATCGCGTCACCGCCGATGCCGCAGCACAGGTCGGCGAGGGAACGCACCCCGAGCCTCTTGAAACTCTCGGCGCGGTGCGTGGCGACGGAGGCGCGGGTGGACTGCTCGACGCCGTCCGGCGTGAAGAACATCCGGGCCGCGTCCTCGGCGCCGAACTTCGCCACGGCCCGTTGGCGCAGCCGCGCCTGGGCGAGCGCGGCCGAGACCAGCGGCGCCGGGTGCTCGCGGCGCAGCCGGGTGGCGGCGGCGAGTTCCCGCGCGGGCTCCACGTCCCGCACCTCGTCGAGCAGGGCCCGCCCCGCTTCGGTGCGCAGGGCGGCGAAGGCGGCGAGGGGATCGTCGAGGCCCGCGTCCTCGGCGCCTTCGGAGGTGCGGTCGGCGGCAGGGGTGCTCGGCGTGTTCGGGTCGTTCACCCGCCCCATTGTGGGCCAGTCGGTGGATGGTGCGCGGCCGGTGGCGGTGTCGACCCCGGGGTACGCCGGTGAGCTGCGAGGATCCGGCGCCATGCAACTCGTACGACAAAAGGAAGAATCCGCCGCACGGCGGAAGAATCAGACGCGTGCCGTCGTGGCGGTGCTGACCGTCACGGCGATCGCCTCGGGCTGCGCCTCCGCGGGCGGCTCGGACGCCGTGAAGCCCGCCCACGGCCAGCAGCCGCTCAAGGCCCCGCCCGCCAGGGCCCTCGACTCCTACGCCCATCAGCTCGGCGTCTCCCAGGCCGCCCGGGTCGCGGCCGCCAAGCGCTGGCGCCTCGCAAGGACCCCGCTGGCGGCGCCCGCGCCCCCCAGGAAGAAGCCGCGGCTCAAGACCCGCAAGGGCTTCGAGGTCAAGGGCCACGCCAAGCTGCCGCCGGTCTTCACGAGCATCCCGACCAAGCAGAAGGTCGTCTTCCTCACCATCGACGACGGCGCCGAGAAGGATCCGGCGCTGCTGAGGATGATGAGCGACCTGAGGATCCCGTACACCGCCTTCCTCAGTGACTACCTGGTCAAGGAGGACTACGCGTACTTCAAGAAGATGCAGTCGCACGGGGTCGCCCTGAACAACCACACCCTCAATCACCGCTATATGCCCGGCCTCTCGTACAAGAGCCAGCGCCGCGAGATCTGCGGCATGCAGGACACCATCGAGAAGCGCTACGGCAAGCGGCCCGAACTCTTCCGCCCGCCGTACGGCAACTACAACGCCAACACCCTGCGCGCCGCGAGGTCGTGCGGCATCAAGGCCGTGCCGCTGTGGAACGCGGAGGTCTTCGCCGACCGCATGGAGTACCGCGAGTGGGACCGCGACCTGCACCCCGGCGACATCATCCTCACCCACTTCAGGGGCCGCGAGGACTGGAAGGGCACCATGCCCGACATGGTCCGCAGGCTCATGAGGACGGTCACGGCCAAGGGGTACGCGGTGGCCAGGCTGGAGGACTACCTGTGACCCGGCGGGCGCGAGCCCACCGCCGCCTCCTCACCGGGGCCCTCCTGTGCGGAGTACTCGCGCCCGCGCTGCTGACGTCCTGCGCCGAATCGGTCGACCCGATCGAGCGACTGGGCAGAAAGGCGGCGGAGAAGCTCCCCGACAGGGAGCCGTCCGCCTCCGCCTGTGGGGAAACGAGGCCTCCGCGAGCCGCGGGCGGGGAACCCGGAGTCATCGAGAGCCGTTGCCCCGAACGAGGGAAAACACCGCCCGCCCCGCCCGCCCGGGGCGCCGCGATCCGCTGAAGCCGGACGCAGTCGATTGGCACTCCGCTTGACCGAGTGCTAATCGCCGTCCTAGTCTCGCTTCTGGCACTCCCCGTTGGAGAGTGCCAATAGCGACGGGCAGGTCCGGCACCCGCGACGACGGATCCACCTGGTCGCCACACCTAAGACTGTTAACCCCGTGAGATCTCCGAAGGGGGAGACCGGATCGTGACGACCACCAGCTCCAAGGTTGCCATCAAGCCGCTCGAGGACCGCATTGTGGTCCAGCCGCTCGACGCCGAGCAGACCACGGCCTCCGGCCTGGTCATTCCGGACACCGCCAAGGAGAAGCCCCAGGAGGGCGTCGTCCTGGCCGTGGGCCCGGGCCGCTTCGAGAACGGCGAGCGTCTGCCGCTCGACGTGAAGACCGGCGACATCGTGCTGTACAGCAAGTACGGCGGCACCGAGGTGAAGTACAGCGGCGAGGAGTACCTCGTCCTCTCGGCTCGCGACGTGCTCGCGATCGTCGAGAAGTAATTCACCGCTTCACCTGCATCACCTGCTTCACCAGCAGATTTGCTTTTTGAGCTGCGCCCCTGGTCACCCCGCTGATTGCCGGGCGGCGAGGGGCGCGGTTCGTTCACCCGAGTTTTCGAGAGGGCTGAATCGCTCCCATGGCGAAGATCCTGAAGTTCGACGAGGACGCCCGTCGCGCCCTTGAGCGCGGCGTCAACAAGCTTGCCGACACGGTCAAGGTGACGATCGGCCCCCGCGGCCGCAACGTCGTCATCGACAAGAAGTTCGGCGCCCCGACCATCACCAACGACGGCGTCACCATCGCCCGTGAGGTCGAGGTCGAGGACCCGTACGAGAACCTCGGCGCCCAGCTGGTGAAGGAGGTGGCGACCAAGACCAACGACATCGCTGGCGACGGCACCACCACCGCCACCGTGCTCGCCCAGGCCCTGGTCAAGGAAGGCCTGCGCAACGTCGCGGCCGGCGCCTCCCCGGCCGCCCTGAAGAAGGGCATCGACGCCGCCGTCGCGGCCGTCTCCGAGGAGCTGCTCGCCACCGCCCGCCCGATCGACGACAAGGCCGACATCGCGGCCGTCGCCGGTCTGTCGGCCCAGGACCCGCAGGTCGGCGAGCTGATCGCCGAGGCGATGGACAAGGTCGGCAAGGACGGTGTCATCACCGTCGAGGAGTCCAACACCTTCGGCCTGGAGCTGGACTTCACCGAGGGCATGGCCTTCGACAAGGGCTACCTGTCCCCGTACATGGTCTCCGACCAGGAGCGTATGGAGGCCGTCCTCGACGACCCGTACATCCTGATCCACCAGGGCAAGATCTCCTCCATCCAGGACCTCCTGCCGCTGCTCGAGAAGGTCATCCAGGCCAACTCCTCGAAGCCGCTCCTGATCATCGCCGAGGACGTCGAGGGCGAGGCCCTGTCGACCCTGGTCGTGAACAAGATCCGCGGCACCTTCAACGCCGTCGCGGTGAAGGCCCCCGGCTTCGGCGACCGCCGCAAGGCGATGCTCGGCGACATGGCCACCCTCACGGGCGGCACCGTCATCGCCGAGGAGGTCGGCCTCAAGCTCGACCAGGTCGGCCTGGACGTGCTCGGCACCGCCCGCCGCGTCACCATCACCAAGGACGACACCACGATCGTCGACGGCGGCGGCAACAAGGCCGACGTCGAGGGCCGCGTCGCCCAGATCAAGGCCGAGATCGAGGCCACGGACTCCGACTGGGACCGCGAGAAGCTCCAGGAGCGCCTCGCGAAGCTGGCCGGCGGCGTGTGCGTCATCAAGGTCGGCGCCGCCACCGAGGTGGAGCTGAAGGAGAAGAAGCACCGTCTGGAGGACGCCATCTCCGCGACCCGCGCCGCGGTCGAGGAGGGCATCGTCTCCGGTGGTGGCTCCGCCCTGGTCCACGCCGTCAAGGTCCTCGAGGGCAACCTCGACAAGACCGGCGACGAGGCCACGGGTGTCGCGGTCGTCCGCCGCGCCGCCGTCGAGCCGCTGCGCTGGATCGCCGAGAACGCCGGCCTCGAGGGTTACGTCATCACCTCGAAGGTCGCCGAGCTGGACAAGGGCTTCGGCTTCAACGCCGCGACCGGCGAGTACGGCGACCTGGTCAAGGCCGGCGTCATCGACCCGGTCAAGGTCACGCGCTCCGCGCTGGAGAACGCCGCGTCGATCGCCTCCCTGCTCCTGACGACCGAGACCCTGGTCGTCGAGAAGCCGGCGGAGGACGAGGCGGAGGCCGGGCACGGCCACGGCCACGGTCACTCGCACTGACCGCTGCGCTCGCTTGAACGGTGACTGAGGCCCGGCTTCCCTTGCTTGCGGGGGGAGCCGGGCCTCAGCCCTTTTCGGGGGCGCGTCTGCCGGGTTGCTCTGTCCGTACCGGGTGCGAGTCTGTTCTTGGCCGGTCGCGCAGTTCCCCGCGCCCCTGAAGGGGCGCACCACCGGGCCCCGTCAGGGGCGCGGGGAACTGCGCGAGGACGGACCACGGCCCGCGGTCGGCGACGAGCACCGACCCGGCAGACGCGAGGCCTATAAGACCTACTGAGGCCCGTACTTCCGGCCCGTGCGGGACGTGACGCCCCCCAGCAGGGACCTCGGCGTCACCTTCACCAGGCCCATCAGGGCCTTGTAGCGCGGATCGGGGATGGAGACGGTCCGGCCCCGCGCCAAGTCGGCCAGCGCAGCGGCCACCAGCTTGTCCGCGTCGAGCCACATCCAGTTGGGGATGTTGGACGTGCCCATCCCGGCCCGCTCGTGGAACTCCGTACGCACGAAGCCGGGGCACAGCGCCATCAGCCGCACCCCGCTGCCCGCCAGGTCCTTCGCCGCGCCCTGCGTGAACTGCACGACCCACGCCTTCGAGGCGCCGTACGTGCCGCGCGGTACGAAGGCCGCGACCGACGCGACGTTCACCACCCCGCCCCGCCCGCGCTCCCGCATCGGCCCCGCGGCCGCCGACGTCAGCCGCAGCACCGCCTCGCAGTGCACCTTGAGCATGGTCAGCTCGTCGCTCATCGGGACTTCCAGGTACCGGCCCTTGTTGCCGAACCCCGCGTTGTTGATCAGCAGATCGACCGGGTCCCTGCGGTTCGCCAGCCGCTTCTCGACGGACTCGATGCCGCCGTCGGTGGCGAGGTCCGCGGTGAGGACCTCCGCCTCGATGCCGTGCCGGTCGTGCAGTTCGGTCGCCTGCTCGCGCAGCCGCTTGGTGTCGCGCGCCACCAGGACGAGGTTGTGGCCGTCGCCGGCGAGGCGTCGCGCGAAGGCGGCGCCGATGCCGGCGGTGGATCCCGTAATCAGAGCCGTAGTCATGGCCCAAGGCTAGTGAGCCCCGATAACGAGCGTGTGACACACGCGCCCCACTGTCTCAAAGGCGCGTCATGACATTTCGTGACAGGCCCAAGCATCACTTATGCTCGAAGCATGATCGAGGCCCGTCATCTCCGTGTCCTGCGCGCCGTGGCCACCACCGGCTCCTTCTCGGCCGCGGCCCGTGAACTCGGCTGCACCCAGCCTGCGGTGAGCCAGCAGATGAAGGCCCTCGAATCCTCCACCGGCACGCCGCTGCTGATCCGCACCGGCCGCGAGATGCGTCTGACGCAGGCGGGGGAAGCCCTGGTCAGGCATGCCACGGGCATCCTCGCCGGGCTCACCGCCGCGGAGGAGGAGGTCGCCGCCATCGCGGGCCTGCGCGCGGGCCGGGTCCGGCTCGTCTCGTTCCCGAGCGGCAGTTCGACGCTCGTCCCCGGCGCCCTCGCGGCGCTGCGCGCGGCGCACCCGGGCACGCGTGTCTCCCTCGTCGAGGCCGAGCCGCCGCGCTCGGTGGAGATGCTGCGCGAGGGCGACTGCGATGTGGCGCTGGCGTTTCGCTACGACGGCGCGTCCGAGGGCGCGTCCGCGGCGGAGGAGTGGGACGACCTCGTCGTACGGCCCCTGCTCGCGGACCGGCTCGTCGGTCTCGTACCCGAGGAGCACCGGCTGGCCGGGGCGGAGGCGGTCACCATCGGGGAGTTCGCCGACGAGCCGTGGATCGCGGGCTGCCCGCGCTGCCGCAGGCAACTGGTCGAGGTCTGTGAGGCCGCCGGCTTCGCGCCCCGGATCGATTTCGCGACCGACGACTACCCGACGGTGATCGGCCTGGTCGGCGCGGGCCTGGGGGTCGCGGTCCTGCCCGAACTCGCCATCGATTCGGTACGTCCCAGGGGTGCCCGCACGGTGACGGTGGAGCCGGCGGTGCGACGGGAGATCGTCGCGCTCACGCTTCCGGACCTGGCGCAGGTACCGGCCGTCGCCGCCACGCTGGACCACCTCGCGCGGGCTGCGGCGCGCTGATGGGGGAGCGCGCCGACGGTGGGGCGCTGAGGGCGCCCACCCGTCCGCAAGTTCGAAGAAACGTTCCTTCAGAGAGGTGACACGGCGCCTCAGTGGTGCGAGACGGCTCTCCCTGCCGAAGCCGAAGCCGAAGCCGAAGCCGAAGCCGATGTCGACGCCGCCGCCGTCACCAGGCGATTGCGCGCCCGCCCCATGAGTTCCTCGCGCTCGTCCTCCGTCAGTCCGCCCCATACGCCGTACGGCTCGCGCACCGCGAGTGCGTGAGCGGCGCACTCCGCGCGCACCGGGCACCGCATGCAGACCTCCTTGGCGGAGTTCTCTCGCGCGCTGCGCGCCGCGCCCCGCTCGCCCTCCGGGTGGAAGAAGAGCGAGCTGTCGACCCCGCGGCAGGCCGCGAGGAGCTGCCAGTCCCACAGATCTGCGTTCGGTCCGGGAAGGCGGGAGAAATCTGCCATTGCTGGTCCCCTTGAAGCCGTTCTGACGCGGATACGGTGTCCATGACCGTTATGACCGTACATCTACTGTCTAAGGAGATGAAAATATGACTCATTGCGAATCTAGCCATAGACACCGGCAAAAGGGAACAAAAGGCGCTAAATGGGGCATAGCTTGTGATGAAACCTTGAGGGTGTGCCGCACGCTCTGCGCTGTGTCCGCGCCCTCACGTAGAGTGCCGAAGATGGCTGACTGCCCCGTAACTCTTTCGGGTGACCGTCGTTGAGAGTGCGAGGCGGTTGAAAGAAGAAGCGCTCGGGCAGGTGTCCGAGAGCGTCAACCGCACAGGTGACGAATATGTACCAGCCTGGAGGCTCAAGGTGACGCGCAGCAGCTGTGAGAGCCGCGGAGGACAGTCATGACATCCGTCCTCGTCTGCGACGACTCCCCGCTTGCCCGAGAGGCGCTCCGCCGCGCGGTCGCGACCGTGCCCGGTGTCGAGCGTGTGACGACGGCGGCCAACGGCGAGGAAGTCCTCCGCCGCTGGGGTGCCGACCGCTCGGACCTGATTCTGATGGACGTACGCATGCCCGGTCTGGGCGGCGTCGAGACCGTCCGGCGGCTGCTGTCCGCCGACCCCGGTGCGCGCATCATCATGCTCACCGTCGCCGAGGACCTGGACGGGGTCGCGCTCGCGGTCGCCGCCGGTGCCCGCGGCTATCTGCACAAGGACGCCTCGCGCGCCGAACTGCGCGCGACGGTCACGCAGGCGCTCGCCGACCCGACGTGGCGGCTCGCCCCGCGCAGACTGCGCTCGGCCGAGATGGGCGCCGCGCCCACGCTCACCGCGCGTGAGATCCAGGTCCTGGAAGGCATGAGTCACGGCCGTTCGAACGCGGAGATCGGGCGCGAGCTGTTCCTCTCCGAGGACACCGTGAAGACGCACGCCAGGCGGCTCTTCAAGAAGCTCGGCGCCTCGGACCGGGCGCACGCGGTGGCGCTCGGCTTCCGCTGGGGTCTGGTCCGCTGAGTGTGCCGCAGCGGGGGCCCGGCCCTCCCCGCCCGCCATGTGGTGGGCGGGGTGCCCGACGCCCGCCGCACCCCCTCTCGGGAGCGGTTGCTGTCGCTTCGCGGCCGATGCCGCATCCTTGAGGTGTGGAGTTCCTCGGGGACGAGTCGATCGAGCGGGAGGGGAGGGCGCAGGAGATGAGTTCCGGCGCACCTGCTCATAACGCTTCAGTGCACAACTACGGACGCGGTGCCACAGATCAGTCAGCGTCAAGGCACCATGGACCGATGCGCGATGACAAGACGACGGTGATCGGTGCCCTCGTCCTTCGCGCCGTAGAGGGCGACCAGCAGGCCACGCACGACCTGCTCGCACACGTGCACCCCCTCGCGCTGCGCTACTGCCGCGCCCGGCTGTCCCGACTGCCGGGTGACGCTCGCCACTTCGTGGAGGACCTGGCGCAGGAAGTCTGCGTCGCCGTCCTGCTCGCCCTGCCGCGCTACAAGGACACGGGACGCCCCTTCGAGGCGTTCGTCTTCGCGATCGCCGCGCACAAGGTGGCCGACCTCCAGCGCGCGGCGATGCGCCGTCCCGGCTCCACCGCCGTGCCCTCCGACGAGATGCCCGAGCGGCCCGACGACTCGCTCGGCCCCGAGGAGCGCGCCCTGCTCAGCAGCGACGCGGAGTGGGCCAAGAAGCTCCTCGCCAACCTCCCGGACAACCAGCGCGAGCTGCTGCTCCTCAGGATCGCCGTCGGGCTCACGGCCGAGGAGACGGGCCAGATGCTGGGGATGTCCCCGGGGGCGGTGCGGGTGGCCCAGCACCGGGCGCTGAGCCGCCTGCGGGCGCTCGCCGAGCAGTAACCGCAGGCGAAGACGGAGCGGTAACCGCAGGCGAACACAGAGACGTACGAACGTACAAAGCTTGCCGATGATCTTGGTCGTGGAATGAGACACCCCTCGTTCCCGTTAGCATGGACATCCGCACCGATCAAGGCCATTTGGGGAAGGTGTCATGACTGCAAACGGCGGTTCTTCGACTGGGGTGCCCGAGAAATTCGCGACGCTCGGGCTGACCTACGACGACGTGCTGCTGCTGCCGGGCGCGTCGGACATGGCGCCCGACCAGATCGACACTTCCTCGTACATCTCGAAGAACGTGCGGGTGAACGTCCCGCTGCTCTCGGCCGCGATGGACAAGGTCACCGAGTCCCGCATGGCGATCGCCATGGCGCGCCAGGGCGGCGTCGGCGTGCTGCACCGCAACCTCTCCATCGCCGACCAGGCCAACCAGGTCGACCTGGTGAAGCGCTCCGAGTCCGGCATGGTCACCGACCCGATCACGGTGCACCCGGACGCGACGCTCGCCGAGGCCGACGCGATCTGCGCGAAGTTCCGCATCAGCGGCGTCCCGGTGACCGACGCGGCGGGCAAGCTGCTCGGCATCGTCACCAACCGCGACATGGCCTTCGAGAACGACCGCGGCCGCCAGGTCCGCGAGGTCATGACGCCGATGCCGCTGGTCACCGGCAAGGTCGGCATCTCGGGCGTGGACGCCATGGAGCTGCTGCGCCGCCACAAGATCGAGAAGCTTCCGCTGGTCGACGACGCGGGCGTCCTCAAGGGCCTCATCACGGTCAAGGACTTCGTGAAGGCCGAGAAGTACCCGAACGCCGCCAAGGACGGCGAGGGCCGCCTCCTGGTCGGCGCCGCCGTGGGCGTCGCGGGCGACGCCTTCGAGCGCGCCCAGGCCCTGGTCGCCGCGGGCGTCGACTTCATCGTCGTCGACACCGCGCACGGCCACTCCCGCCTGGTCGGCGACATGGTCGCCAAGATCAAGTCGGACGCCCCGGGCGTCGACGTCATCGGCGGCAACATCGCCACCCGCGAGGGCGCCCAGGCGCTCATCGACGCCGGTGTCGACGGCATCAAGGTCGGCGTCGGTCCCGGCTCCATCTGTACGACGCGTGTCGTCGCCGGCATCGGCGTGCCGCAGGTGACGGCCATCTACGAAGCGTCGCTCGCCGCCAAGGAGGCCGGTGTCCCGGTCATCGGCGACGGCGGCCTCCAGTACTCCGGAGACATCGCCAAAGCGCTCGTCGCCGGCGCGGACACGGTCATGCTGGGCTCGCTGCTCGCCGGCTGCGAGGAGTCCCCGGGTGAGCTGATGTTCATCAACGGCAAGCAGTTCAAGTCGTACCGCGGCATGGGCTCGCTCGGCGCGATGCAGTCCCGCGGCGACCAGCGCTCCTTCTCCAAGGACCGCTACTTCCAGGAGGGCGTCGCCTCCGACGAGAAGCTGGTGCCCGAGGGCATCGAGGGCCAGGTCCCCTACCGCGGCCCGCTCTCGGCGGTCGTCCACCAGCTGGTGGGCGGTCTGCGCCAGTCGATGTTCTACGTCGGCGGGCGTACCGTCCCCGACCTCCAGGCCAACGGCCGCTTCGTCCGCATCACGTCCGCGGGCCTCAAGGAGAGCCACCCGCACGACATCCAGATGACGGTCGAGGCGCCGAACTACAGCCGTAGTAAGTAGCTTCAGCGGTATCACACGGCCTTGCGGCTCCACGCGCGCGTGGAGGGGCGGTCCCGGCTCACCGGGGCCGCCCCTTCCGTGTGTGTCGGGGATACTGGACAGGCAGACCAAGAGGGAAAGGCCCCACAACGTGACTGAGATCGAGATCGGGCGCGGCAAGCGCGGCCGCCGCGCGTACGCCTTCGACGACATCGCCGTCGTACCGAGCCGGCGCACCCGCGACCCGAAGGAGGTCTCGATCGCGTGGCAGATCGACGCCTACCGCTTCGAGCTGCCCTTCCTGGCGGCCCCCATGGACTCGGTCGTCTCGCCGCAGACGGCCATCCGCATCGGTGAACTGGGCGGCCTCGGCGTCCTGAACCTCGAAGGCCTCTGGACGCGGTACGAGGACCCGCAGCCGCTGCTCGACGAGATCGCCGAGCTGGACTCGGAGACCGCGACCCGGCGCCTCCAGGAGATCTACGCGGCCCCCATCAAGGCCGACCTGATCGGGCAGCGCATCAAGGAGGTGCGCGACGCGGGCGTCGTCACCGCCGCCGCGCTCTCCCCGCAGCGCACCGCCGAGTTCTCCAAGGCCGTCGTGGACGCCGGGGTGGACATCTTCGTGATCCGCGGCACCACCGTCTCCGCCGAGCACGTCTCCGGCGCCGCCGAGCCGCTGAACCTGAAGCAGTTCATCTACGAGCTGGACGTGCCGGTCATCGTGGGCGGCTGCGCCACCTACACCGCCGCCCTGCACCTGATGCGCACGGGCGCCGCGGGCGTCCTGGTCGGCTTCGGCGGCGGCGCCGCGCACACCACGCGCAATGTCCTGGGCATCCAGGTGCCGATGGCCACCGCCGTCGCCGATGTCGCGGCCGCCCGCCGTGACTACATGGACGAGTCCGGCGGCCGTTACGTGCACGTCATCGCCGACGGCGGCGTGGGCTGGTCCGGTGACCTGCCCAAGGCCATCGCATGCGGCGCCGACGCCGTGATGGTGGGCTCCCCGCTGGCGCGCGCCACGGACGCGCCCGGCAAGGGCCACCACTGGGGCATGGAGGCCGTCCACGAGGACGTGCCGCGCGGCAAGAAGGTCCACCTGGGCACGGTCGGCACGACCGAGGAGATCCTCGCCGGTCCCTCGCACATCCCGGACGGCTCGATGAACTTCTTCGGGGCGCTGCGCCGCGCGATGGCGACGACGGGCTACAGCGAGCTGAAGGAGTTCCAGCGCGTCGAGGTGACGGTCGCGGACTCGCAGCACAAGCGGTGAGCATCTGAGGGTCCAGTTTCTGGACGCTGCTCTACGGAAGGGCCCCGGTACGTGCGTACCGGGGCCCTTCCGCGTACTCAGAGGCGGTGAGCCGCGCCCGCCGGGGTCGCGCCCCTGGTGTCCAGCAGGAGCTGGGCCTTCACGGCCAGGCCTTGCAGGTCGTACGTGCGGTGGTGCTGGAGCAGGATCGTGAGGTCGGCGTCGGCCGCCGCCTCGTAGAGGGAGTCCGCGCGCGGGACGGGCCTGCCGAGGATGCTCCAGTTGGAGACGTAGGGGTCGTGGTAGCTGACGGCCGCGCCCAGCTCCATGAGGCGGGTCGCCACCTCCTGGGCGGGGGCGCCCTGCTGGTCGGCCAGGTCAGGTTTGTAGGTGACGCCGAGGAGCAGGACGCGGGCGCCGCGGACGGACTTGCCGTGTTCGTTGAGCAGGGTCGCCGAGCGCTGGATGACGTACTGGGGCATGCGGTCGTTGACCTGCTGGGCCAGTTCGACCATGCGCAGGGGGCGGGCCCCGCGGGACGGGTTCGGGATGTCCAGGGGGACGCCGTGGCCGCCGACGCCGGGGCCGGGCCGGAAGGCCTGGAAGCCGAAGGGCTTGGTCTCCGCGCAGCGGATGACGTCCCACAGGTCGATGCCGAGGTCGTGGCAGAGCACCGCCATCTCGTTGACCAGCGCCATGTTCACATGCCGGTAGTTGGTCTCCAGGAGGTGCACGGTCTCGGCCTCGCGGGGGCCTCGGGCGCGGACGACCTTGTCGGTGAGGCGGCCGTAGAAGGTGGCGGCCGATTCGGTGCAGGCCGGGGTGAGGCCGCCGATGACCTTCGGGGTGCCGGCGTAGCCGTGCGAGCGGTTGCCGGGGTCGAGGCGGCCCGGGGAGTAGGCGAGGTGGAAGTCGCGGCCCGCGCGCAGGCCCGAGCCGGATTCGAGGATCGGACGGACGAATTCCTCGGTGGACCCCGGGTACGCGGGGGATTCGAGGATCACGGTGGTGTGCGGGCGCAGCCGCGCGGCCAGCGCCCGGGCGGCCTCGGCCACCTGGCTCAGGTCGAGCGAGCGGTCGGCGGCGGGCGGAGTGGGGGCGCAGATGACGGCGGTGCGGACCCTGCCGAGTTCGGCCGGGTCGGTGGTCGGCCGGAAGCCCCCCGAGAGCATCCGGCGTACGTCGGCGGCGGTGAGGGTTCCCTCGGCACCGTCGCAGGGCAGGCGGCCGCCTGCCAGGTCGGTGGCGCGGACCGGGTCGTAGCCGATGGTGGCGATGGAGCGGGCGACGGCGGCCTGCGCGAGGGGCAGGCCGAGGTGGCCGAGACCGATGACTGCGAGATCTGCGGGCATGGCGGTGGGCCGTCCTCCCAATAGCCGGAGCGGGACGAGCGCGCAAGCCCTGTGGACAAGGCGGACCAGCGCAATGTCAGACTAGGAGTAAATATGACCGATTTGCGGTATTGCCTCGCGCCGAAGTCCGGAGTGTTGTCCACAGGCTGCGGGTGAGATCGGCGGGCGGGGACGAAATCTGGGCATGATGTGAGTCCGACCACACCCGATCACAGCGGGAGGCAGCGGTGAGGACAGCGACACTGGGGCCGGCCGAGCGTGCCGAGTCACTTGCGGGAATGGCCGACCGGGAGCTGGACATCCTGGTCGTGGGCGCGGGGGTGGTCGGCGCGGGGACGGCTCTCGACGCGGTCACCCGCGGCCTGTCCACCGGCCTGGTCGAGGCCAGGGACTGGGCGTCGGGCACCTCCAGCCGTTCGAGCAAGCTGATCCACGGCGGACTGCGCTATCTGGAGATGCTCGACTTCGCGCTCGTGCGGGAGGCGCTGAAGGAGCGCGGCCTGCTCCTGGAGCGGCTCGCCCCGCACCTCGTGAAGCCCGTGCCGTTCCTCTACCCCTTGCAGCACAAGGGCTGGGAGAGGTTGTACGCCGGATCGGGCGTCGCGCTCTACGACGCCATGTCGATGTCGCGCGGGCACGGCCGCGGCCTGCCCATGCACCGCCATCTGACGCGCCGCCACGCCCTGCGCGTCGCCCCGTGCCTGAAGAAGGAAGCGCTGGTCGGCGCGATGCAGTACTACGACGCGCAGATGGACGACGCCCGCTATGTGGCCACCCTGGTGCGCACCGCGGCGGCGTACGGCGCGAAGGTCGCCAACCGCGCGCGCGTCACCGGCTTCCTGCGCGAGGGCGAGCGCGTGGTCGGCGCCCGGGTGCAGGACGTGGAGGGCGGCGGGGAGTACGAGATCCGCGCCAAGCAGGTGGTCAACGCCACGGGCGTGTGGACGGACGACACACAGGCGATGGTCGGCGAGCGCGGGCAGTTCCACGTCAGGGCGTCCAAGGGCATCCACCTGGTCGTGCCCAAGGACCGCATCAACTCCACGACCGGACTGATCCTGCGGACCGAGAAGAGCGTCCTGTTCGTCATCCCCTGGGGACGGCACTGGATCGTGGGCACGACCGACACGGACTGGGACCTCGACAAGGCCCACCCGGCCGCGTCCAGCGCCGACATCGACTACCTCCTGGAGCATGTGAACTCGGTCCTGGCGGTGCCCCTCTCCCGGGACGACGTCCAGGGGGTCTATGCCGGCCTGCGCCCACTGCTCGCCGGGGAGTCGGACGCCACGAGCAAGCTGTCCAGGGAGCACACGGTCGCGCATCCGGCGCCCGGCCTCGTGGTCGTCGCGGGCGGCAAGTACACGACGTACCGCGTCATGGCCAAGGACGCCGTCGACGAGGCCGTGCACGCGCTGGACCAGCGGGTCGCCGAGTGCGTCACCGAGGACATCCCCCTGGTCGGCGCCGAGGGGTACAGGGCGCTGTGGAACGCCAGGGCGAGGACCGCCGCGCGCACGGGCCTCCATGTGGTGCGCGTGGAGCACTTGTTGAACCGGTACGGCGCACTGGCCGAGGAGGTGCTCGAACTGATCACCGCGGACCCGGCCCTCGGCGAGCCGCTGCCGGGCGCCGACGACTACCTCCGCGCCGAGATCGTCTACGCCGCGTCGCACGAGGGCGCCCGGCACCTCGACGACGTGCTGACCCGGCGCACCCGCATCTCGATCGAGACGTTCGACCGGGGCACGCGCAGCGCCCGGGAGTGCGCCGAGCTGATGGCGCCCGTCCTCGGCTGGGACAAGGACCAGATCGAGCGGGAGGTGCAGCACTACGAGAAGCGGGTGGAGGCCGAGCGGGAGTCGCAGCGGCAGCCGGACGACCTGACGGCGGACGCGGCGCGGCTGGGCGCACCGGACATCGTGCCGCTCGCCTAGGGCCTGTCCGGCGGATCATGCCGCGGGCCGCGGGGCCTGGCACGCCGATCTGCACAGAAAGGTGACCGCCACCCAAGTGCGGCCTGATCCGCCGGACAGGCCCTAGCGAGACGGCCGCTGCGCGGCGCGGGGGCAGAACTCGGCCGCCAGGAGGGCCGTTTCCAGACCGGGGTCGGCCAGCTTGTCCGTGTTGACACGGAAAGTGAGGACGCGTCGGCCGTCGCGGGTGGCGGCGGTGCGGACGTAGCTGCCGGCGATGTGGCCGTTGTGGCCCCACACCGTGGTGCCGCAGGGGAGTTTGTACGGGTACAGCCCCATGCCGTAGCGGCCGTGTGCGGTGCGGGTGTTGAGCATCTCGCGCAGGAAGGGGGCGGGGAGGAGACGGCCGGTGAGCAGGGAGGCGTAGAAGCGGTTCAGGTCCGCGAGGGTGGAGATCACTTCGCCCGCGGCGCCCGCGACGCGGGGGTCGAGCCGGGTGACGTCCTCGCCGTCCCTCGTGTACGCGCGACCGTGGGGAGAGGGGAGCGTGGTGCGAGCACCGGGGAACGAGGTGCCGGTGAGACGGAGGGGTCCGAGGACACGGCGCTCGGCCTCGGTGGCGTAGGTGTGGCCGGTGACTTGCTCGATCACCATGCCGAGCAGGACGTAGTTCGTATTGGAGTACGCCCAGCGGCCCTTGGGGGACGCGGGGCGGGCCAGGGCGGTGCGGACCGCCCGGATGGGAGTGACGGGGGGGGGGGGGGGGCGGGGGGGGGGGGGGGGGTGGGGCCCCCCCCGGGGGGGGGGGGGGGGGGGGGGGGGGGTGCCGTGGGTGACGGCGGTGAAGTCGGCGAGGCCGCTGGTGTGGGTGAGCAGAGCGCGCAGGGTGATGCGCCGGCCGTCGGCGCCGGGGCCGCGTACGAGCCCGGGGAGGTGGCGCTCCACGGGGTCGGACAGGGACAGCCGGTGTTCGGCGGCGAGTTGGAGGACGACCGTCGCGATGAACGTCTTGGTGATGCTGCCCACCCGGAAGTGGTCGGCGCGGGTGGGGGCGGGGCCGGTGCGGGCGGCGTGGGCGAAGTGAACGCGGGGCCGTCTGACCGGCTTCGGGGCCGCTGTCATCGCCCGGGGTGGCTTCGGTCGCGGCGTACCGGCGACCGGCGTGGCGAAGCGTGCGGGCCTTGTCCGGTGGGGCTGTTGTGGCTCTGCGGGGGCCCGCTGGCCGAGCGGTCCCGCGGTGCTCGGGAGCGGTGCGGTCAGTTCGCGGGTCAGGAGGGCCGCGGCCGGGGCCTTGCCTCGGCCGATGAGCAGCGGAAGAGTGGCGTCCGTGGTCGTCGTCGTGGGTTGCGGCGGGCCTGCCGTCAGGCTGATGAGGGTCGCCGCCAGGACGATGGCCGCCAGTGAGCGCGGTGTCGGCATGGCGCTCCCTCCTTGTGCGCGGTCCATCATGCGGGACGGTGGACCCTGGGCGTCGGCCGGTCCCCGGGTAGGGGACAATGAAGGCTCTGTCAGGGCGGGTTGCGCGGTAGCAGCGGTAGCAGCAGAGGGGACGCATGTCGGACGCGGAGCAGACGGGTGAGTCCCGTCGGGACAGGAGCGAACGTCTCCTTGCCGGCCGGTACCGGCTGGGAGAGGTGCTCGGCCGCGGCGGCATGGGCACCGTGTGGCGCGCCAAGGACGAGACGCTGGGCCGTACGGTCGCGGTGAAGGAGCTGCGGTTCCCCTCGAGCATCGACGAGGAGGAGAAGCGGCGGCTCATCACGCGGACGCTGCGCGAGGCGAAGGCGATCGCGCGGATCCGCAACACCAGCGCGGTGACGGTCTACGACGTGGTCGACGAGGACGACCGGCCGTGGATCGTGATGGAGCTGGTCGAGGGCAAGTCCCTCGCGGAGGCGATCCGCGAGGACGGGCTGCTCACGCCGAAGCGGGCGGCCGAGGTCGGCCTCGCCGTGCTCGACGTGCTGCGGTCCGCCCACCGCGAGGGCATCCTGCACCGCGACGTGAAGCCGTCGAACGTGCTGATCGCCGAGGACGGCCGGGTCGTGCTCACGGACTTCGGCATCGCGCAGGTCGAGGGCGACCCGTCGATCACGTCGACGGGCATGCTCGTCGGCGCCCCCTCGTACATCTCCCCGGAGCGTGCCCGCGGGCACAAGCCGGGTCCCGCGGCCGACCTGTGGTCGCTGGGCGGCCTGCTGTACGCGGCGGTGGAGGGCGTACCCCCGTACGACAAGGGGTCGGCGATCGCGACCCTCACCGCGGTGATGACCGAGGACGTGGAACAGCCCACGAACGCCGGGCCGTTGGAGAAGGTCATCTACGGCCTCCTCGCCAAGGACCCCGAGCAGCGGCTCGACGACGCGGGGGCGCGAGCGCTCCTGATGGACGTCATCCACGCCCCGGAGGCCAAGGCCGAGCCGGAACCGGTCGAGGCGACCAAGGTCGTGCCGCTGCCTCCACTGCCACCGCTGCCGAAGAAGCAGGCCAAGACGGCCAAGTCGCTCAGGTCGGGCACCCCGGCCAGGCTGACGAAGAAGCCGGGCGCGGGCACGGCTGCCGCGGGCGCCGCGGGTTCGGCCGCCGCTTCCGGGTCCGTCGCGGGGCGCAAGGGCGAGGAGGCGGCCGATCGGCTGAAGGGGGCGCTGCGGTCGGTCCGCAAGGCGACCTCGGCGGTGACCGGGACCGCGGTGGGCGCGGCGTCCGGTTCGGGCGCGGGGTCCGGCCCGGCGACGGGGTCGGCGGCCGGCTCGGGCTACGGGACCACGGCAGGCGCCGGGGCCGGGGCGGCCGTGCCGCCACCGCCGGGCACGCCGCCGCGGGTGCCCCCGAAGGCATCGCTCACCGATGTGGTGCCGCGCCGCACGCTGGTGATCGTGTCCGTGGTGGCCGTACTCGCGGTGCTCGGTACGGTGCTGGCCTTCGCGCTCTCGAACGATGAGGACGGCACGTCCGGCAAGGACAGCAAGGGCGGCGACAAGGCGGCGTCCAGCGGGGCGAGCGCCGGCGGCCAGGGCAAGGACGACGCCGGCAAGGACACGGGCAAGGGCTCCGGTTCCGGGTCAGGGTCCGGGTCCGGGGACGACAAGGAAGAGGGCCAGGGCCAGGGCACCGACCCGGGCAAGGGTTCGGACTCGGACGAGGGCGAGGGACACGACCCCAGCCAGAACGACGACGGCGAGAAGCCAGGTGACGGCGCCGAGTCGACGTACGAGCACGACCAGGGCTTCAAGATCGGGCTGCCCAAGGGGTGGAAGTACCAGTCCACCGGAATCGCGGGCGCGCGGTTCACCGGCCCCAACGGCCAGAAGCTGCTGATCGGTTGGACGACCTCGCCCAAGGACAACCCGGTGCGCGACTGGAAGAACCAGGAGAACGGCATGGTCCGGTCGCAGTATGACCGGATACGGATAGAGAAGGTGGATTTCCGCGGGTGGAACACCGCTGACTGGGAGTTCACCTACGTGGAGGGCGGGACCAAGTACCGCTCCGTCGACCGCGGCTTCGTCGTCAACGGCGGGCTCGGCTACGGAATCATGTACACGGCCAAGGCTGACGAGTGGAAGAGCGATCAGCGGCGGGACACGTGGCGGACCTTCACGAAGACGTTCCAGCCGAAGTCGTGAGTCGGGGCGGGGGATGCGGGGCTTGAGATCCGGGGCCTGAGATTCGGGCCCTGAGATCTCGTATCCCCTCATTGCGGTTCGCCAACGGCACGTATCGTGAGTGCTTGCGGACCGTACGCAGCCGCAACGAGCCACAAGACGAACGGAATTGACCACCGGGCGGACGGGGGAGGCGTCGTGGACGACTACGCGGGTCGGGTGCTCGCCGACCGCTACCGCCTGCCGCTACCGCCCTCGGACGAGTACGAACTCGCCGAATCCCGTGCCTTCGATACGTACAGCGGGCAGGAAGTCCTGGTCAGGCAGGTTCCGCTGCCCGAGATCGTCGAGGCGGAGGTCCTTGACGAGGACGACCTGCCCGAGGGGTTCGTGCCCCGGGCGGGGGCGGGCGGCACCGGGGTGCGGCGGACCTCGGCGCGGACGACGCGCAGGCCCACGGACCCGGCGGTGCGGCGCGCGATGGAGGCCGCGCAGACGGCCGCGCAGATACCGGACCACCCTCGCCTGGACCAGGTCTTCGACGTGTTCGCGGAGGGTGGCTCGCTCTGGATAGTGAGCGAGTTGGTGGCGGCGAGGCCACTGGCGGCGCTCCTCGCGGACCGGCCGCTGAGCCCGTACCGCGCGGCGGAGGTCGCGGCGGACGTCCTGGCGGCGCTGCGGGTGCTGCACGCGCACGGCTGGGTGCATCGGAACATCACCGCGCGCACGGTGCTGATCTGCGACGACGGCCGCGTGATGCTGACGGGCCTGGCGGCCGGGGCGGCCGAGGAGGCGCTGTGCGGATACGACCCACGGCCCGTGGAGGCGGGGGAGGCCGCGGGGTCGGCGGGATCGGTCGGGAACGTGGCGGCGTATGAGGGAGCGTACGCCGGGGCGTACGAGGAGGCCGATGCCTCCGATGCCGCGTACGAGGCCGACGAGGTGCCGATCGAGCCTGCGCCGGAGACGTACGGAGCGTATGGGGGCCCCGGGGGGCCCGGGGGAGCAGGGGAGTTCGCGGCGCGGCGGGCTGCCGAGGCGTCGGAAGCGGCGGAGGCAGCTGGGGCCGCGGGGGCTGCTTGGGGTGAGGCGCGGGGCGCGCGCGGCGGGTCCATCGCGGCGTACCGCGCGGGGGCCGCGCGGGCGGCGGCCAGGGTCGACGAGGAGACGTCCGGGGTGCCGGGCCCGCGGAGCGCCGAGGGCGGCGGCTTCGGGGAGGCCTCGAACACGGCCGGCCGGATCTCGGACCCTTATGGAGTCGGGGAGACGAAGTCTTGGCACGGGGCGCTGCCGCGCGGCGGGGTGCCCTCGGCAAGGAGCGGGGACGCGACCGGCTCGGCGGGACGTGGAGAGAGGCCTGATGGGCCCGGTGCCGGTTCCGGTGGGACTGGGTGGCCGGGGATGCCTGTGGGTGGCGGCGGCGTAGCCCGGCGCGAGGGTGCGGCCACTCGTGAGAGCGGGGCCCATCTGGAGGGCACGGCCCGCCGTGAAGGCGCGGTCCCGGGGCAGGGCCCGGCGCCCGTCGCGCACCGGCGGAGTGCGGGTGACGGCCGGGGGCGGAGCGCGCCCGGGGCGTACGACGGGTACGGGGAGAGCGGCGAGGAGTGCCGGGAGCCCGGCGGTTGGGGCGCGGCCGAGGGCGAGGCGGCGGGGCGGCGCGGTCCCACCACCGCGCTGGACGCCGAGCGGGCCCGCCACGCGCGCATGGTCGTCGTCGGCGCCGTCACCGAGCGGTGGGCGCCCGAGCAGGCGGGCCCGGTGCACGAGAACTGGCAGCTCGCCGCGCCCATCGGCCCCGCCACCGACCTGTGGGCCCTCGGGGCGCTGCTCTTCCGCGCGGTTCAGGGACACGCGCCCTACCCCGAGGACAACACCGCGGAACTCGTCCAGTTGGTATGCGCCGAGCCGCCCGCCTTCGCCGAGGAGTGCGGCCCGCTGCGGCCCGTCGTCGAGTCCCTGCTGCGCCAGGACCCCACCGACCGGCTGGACTTCGAGGAACTGAGCGGCTGGCTGCGTTCGTTGGTGCGCTCCGCGCCGGAGCCGGAGGCCGGGGCGCACGTCGTGCCGGTGCCGCCCTACGACGCCGGACGCCTGCCCGTCGTACGCCGCAGGGGGGAGGTCGTGCGCAAACGCCGTGCGGCCGCGCCCGCCACCACGGGCCAGGGGCACGGTCGGCACAAGCGCGGGCGCGGCAGGGATGTGAAGGCCGCGCGCGGGCCCCATGGCCGCGAGCCGCGGCGGCTGCGCGAGGACCCGCCGCCACGCGAGCGGGAGCCCGGCCCCCTCCGCGAGGCCAGGGGCCCCCTACGCGAGGCCGGGTCGGCCCGTCGGCCGCAGGCCCGGGGGCCCGCGCGGCCTCGCTCCCTCGGGCGGTTGCTGCTCATCGCCATCCTCGTCGGGCTCGTCGCGGCGGTCGCGTACGCCATCCTGTTCCTGCCCGAGTCCGACGACGGGGGGTCGGGCGACCGCGCGGGGACCGCCGGTGAGTCGAGCGCGGGCCCCAGCCACGAGGAGCAACCCGGCGACGGCAAACCCGGCGACGACAAGCCGGGCAAGGACGAGCCGGGCAAGGGCAGCTCCGGTGATGACGAGGCCGGCAAGAGCCCCAGTTCGCAAGAGCCGCAGACGTCCGGGCCCGAGGTGCCGCGTGGTTTCGCCCTGCGCAAGGACGCGGAGGGCTTCCGCGTCGCCGTGGCGAGCGGCTGGGACCGGCAGCCCAAGAACGGTCGGGGTCAGGTCCGTTACACCCAGGGCGGTTTCGAACTGCTCGTCGTGCCGGGACGTGACACGACGGACAGCTACGGCAGCGACCCCATGAAGTACCAGCGCGAGCACGAGCGCGAGTTGCAGCCGTTCCGCGACTCCTCCTGGGCGACGTCCAGCGGCATGCGGCGCATCGACGTCGGCGGGCGGGCCATGGCCGAGGGGCAGTTCACCTGGCAGGACGCGCAGGGCCGCGAGATCTACGTACGCAATCTCGCGATGGTCGTCGGCGGGAAGTACCACGTGGTGCAGGTGCGGGGGCCCGAGGCGGAGCGGGACGAGGTGTCGCGGCTGTACGAGCAGGCGGCGAAGTCCTACCAGGTCTCCGGCTAGGCCGCAGCCCGCACAGCGCGCCACCAGCACCACATTGAGCCCGCATCAGCCGTGACACCCACCCCCTGCGGTTCCCTGGGGGCCTCCCCCTCCTTAACCTGGCCTTGCGCCAAGACCACTGCGGGGGAACGTGAATCAGAGCCAGGGCCTGCTCCTCGCGGGCCGCTACCGACTCGGGGAGCCCATCGGCCGCGGTGGCATGGGGCGGGTGTGGCGTGCCCAGGACGAGGTGCTGCACCGTGCCGTCGCCGTCAAGGAGTTGACGGCCGCGCAGTTCGTGCAGGAGGCCGACCGCGCGGTCCTCTTCGCGCGCACGCAGACCGAGGCGCGGGCCGCCGCCAGGATCAACCACCCCGCCGTCGTCACCGTCCACGACGTAGTGGAGTACGACGACCGGCCCTGGATCGTGATGGAGCTGGTCGAGGGCTGTTCGCTGGCGGACGCCGTCAAGGAGCGGGGCCGCGTCGAGTCCGTGGAGGCCGCCCGCATCGGCCTGTGGACCCTCAGGGCCCTGCGCGCCGCGCACGCGGCCGGGGTACTGCACCGCGACGTCAAGCCCGGCAACGTACTCCTGTCCGAGGACCGGCGGATCCTGCTCACCGACTTCGGGATCGCGGCGATCGAGGGGGACTCGACGATCACCCGGACCGGGGAAGTCGTCGGTTCCGTCGACTACTTGGCGCCCGAGCGGGTCAGTGGCGCGAACCCCGGCCCGGCGTCCGACCTGTGGGCGCTCGGCGCCACACTGTACACGGCGGTGGAGGGGAACTCCCCGTTCCGGCGTACGTCACCGATCGGCACCATGCAGGCCGTGGTTACCGAGGAGCCCGCGCGGCCCGAGCACGCGGGCGTCCTCGCACCCGTCATCAGCGCCCTCCTGCGCAAGGACCCGGCGGCCAGGCCCACCGCGGAGGAGGCCGAGCTGATGCTCGCCGAGGCCGCGGAGGGGCGGCGGCCGAGCGGGGCGCAGGCGTACGTGCCGACACAGGCCCATGCCCAGGGGCGGCACCCCGTCGCCGGGCCGGTCGGTGTGGACCCCGCGACCGTGGTGGTGGAGGGGGCGGCCGGGCGCGGGGGCGAGGGCTCCGGTGGGAGGCCGGCGGCGCGTTCCGGGACGGTGGCGCACGGGTCCTCCTCCGCGCCCGCTCCCACCGCGCTCGCCCCCGGGTCCGGGAGCCGTCGCCCGCTTGCCGTCGTCGCCCTCGCCGTCGTGGCCGCGCTGCTCGGCGGCGGTGGCGTCTTCGGCTTTCTGCACTTCACGGGCGGTGGCGACGGCCAGGAGAGGTCCCGCGCCGCCGAGGACGACGCCGGCAGGACCGTCGGCAGCATCCCCCGGAGCTGGGAGCGGGTGAAGGACCCGAACGGCTTCAGCCTCATGCTGCCCAAGGGCTGGAAGCGTGAGGTCGACGGCAACCAGGTCGACTACACGCCCGACGGCGGCCGCCGCTTCCTGCGCATCGCCGTCGACAAGCAGCCGCAGTACGAGTCTCCGTATCTGCACCAGCTGTCCCTGGAGAAGCCGCTGCGCGACAAGCTCCACGACTACCGGCGGCTGCACCTGAACTCCAACACGTTCCGCGACCAGCAGGGCGCCCTCTGGGAGTTCAGCTGGACCGCCGGCTCCAACGACACCACCGCGGGCCCGCGCCGCGCCATCGAACAGACGTATCTCAGCCGTGACGGAGTCGAGTACGCCCTCTACATGTCGGCCCCCGCCGACAACTGGGCCGTCACGCGGCAGCGGTTCGACGCGATGCTGCGGGGATGGCGTGAGGGCTGAGCGCCCCCGCGCGCCCCTGGGGCATGCGGTGCGCCCCCGGTGCGCCAAGCGGCGGCGGCCGGAACCCGCCCGCCGCTCGGTGAGACGCATTCCGTTCGCACACCTGTGGGGCATGATGGCCGCATGGGGAGCCTGGGAGACCGCGCAGGTGGGAGCAGCGACAGCGACCGTGTGATCGCGGGCCGCTACCGCTTGGAGGCGCGGCTCGGCCGGGGCGGCATGGGGGTCGTGTGGCGGGCCGCCGACCTGCTCCTCGGGCGGCAGGTCGCCGTCAAGGAACTGGAGCGGGACGAGACGCTCTCCGACACCGAGGCCACACAGCAGCATGAGCGGTCCCTGCGCGAGGCGCGTGCTGTCGCGCAGCTGCGGCATCCGCACATCGTCGTCGTGCACGACGTGGTCGTGGAGGACGAACAGCCTTTCATCGTCATGGAGTTGATCGACGGCGGTTCGCTGGCGGCGCGCATCGCGCGGCACGGGCCGATCGACGCGGACACCGTCGCCCGCATGGGCATCGACCTCCTCGGCGCGCTGAGCACCGCCCACGAGGCGGGCATCCTGCACCGCGACCTCAAGCCCGCCAATGTGCTCCTGGAGCGGGCCACCGGCCGTGTCGTCCTCACCGACTTCGGGATCGCGCAGGTCACCGGGGCGACGACGCTCACGGAAGTGGGGTCGTTCGTGGGCTCCCCCGAGTACACCGCGCCCGAGCGCATCGCGGGCGAGCAGACCGGCCCCGAGTCCGACCTGTGGTCGCTCGGCGCGCTGCTCGTCACCGCGCTCGCCGGTGAGTCGCCCTTCCGCAGGGACTCCATCGGCGGCGTCCTGCACGCGGTCGTCTACGAGGAGATACGCCCACCGGACAGCGCGGCGCCGCTCCTCCCCGCCGTCCTCGGCCTCCTGGAACGCGACCCGCGCCGGCGCCTGGACGCGGCGGAGGCGGAACGGCTGCTGCGGGCGTACGTCGAGACGGGGCGCATGCCCGAGCGGCCCGGAAACGGCGGCCCGGCCTCGCACGGCGGTTTCATCGGCGTGCGCCGCGAACTGCCGCCGGGCCGAGCCGAGTCCGACGGGCCGCGCAGCCGCCAGAGCCGGGTCATGC
Source organism: Streptomyces sp. NRRL S-920 (assembly GCF_000717945.1). Taxonomy (NCBI): domain Bacteria; kingdom Bacillati; phylum Actinomycetota; class Actinomycetes; order Kitasatosporales; family Streptomycetaceae; genus Streptomyces; species Streptomyces sp. NRRL S-920. The sequence continues at coordinate 37,386 of NZ_JODF01000016.1, read as the reverse complement.
TGATCGCCGCGGCGCTGGTGGCGGCCGTGGCCGGGGCCGGGGTCTCGGCGACCGCGCTCCTGCTGGGCAGGGACGGGGGCGGCGATACGCCACCGAACTCGGCCTCGCCCTCCACCACCGTCAGCAGGGCGACCCCCACGGTGACGGTCACTCAGGGCACGCGTACGCCCCGGCCGTCCACGCCTGGGCCCTCCACGCCCCAGCCCCCCGAGGGCTACCGGCTGGCGAAGGACCCCGAGGGCTTCACGATCGCCGTACCGAAGGGCTATACGCGGGAGACGGACGGGCCGCGGATCTTCTACGTCTCGCCGAGCGACACCTACCGCATCGGCATCAAGGAGACGGACCCCGAGCCGGGCGGCCCGCTCGCCGCGCAGCGCCGCGCCGACACCGAGGGGCCGCGGAACAACCCCGGCTACCGCAACGGCGAGGTCACCGAGACCACACGCAACGGCAGGCCCGCCGCCCTGTGGGAGTTCACCTGGGACGGTCCCAGCAAGAGCCGCGGCGAGCGGCACACGTACGACCTGTGCTGGGAGGAGGGCGGCAGGATGTACGAGGTGTGGGTCTCGGGCCCGGCGGAGCAGGCGGAGCAGACGCGGAAGTACTTCGACACGGCGGTCGATACGTTCGTACGCCGGTAGCGGGCGTCACGTCGTACGCCGGTAGCGCGCGGCATGTTCGTACGTTGCTAAGGGGAGCCCTGCGGCGTGCCTCGGTGCGGTCGCGTGCATCACGCAGGTCACAAGTGGGGGGCCTGGCTGGAAACAGAGGTGCCCGGCACGGTAGTCATGGGGGCATGAGTAATGACGGGGGCACCTCATACGGCCCGTACGAGCCCACCAGCTACGGTCTGCGGCCACCGCGAGAACCCGGCGCTCCCGGGCAGCCCGACAACCCCTACGCCCAGCCCGCCCCTGCCGTGCCCACCCAGGCCGTGCCGAACCAGCCGTCCGAGCCCGACCCCGGCGCGGGCCGGCTGATCGCGGGCCGCTACCGGCTGCTGGCCAAGCTCGGCCACGGCGGGATGGGCACGGTGTGGCGTGCCAAGGACGAGACGGTGGACCGCGAGGTCGCCGTGAAGGAGCCGCGCCTTCCCGACCACCTGCCCGAGCGTGAGCGCGCCAACGCCTTCGAGCGGATGCGCCGCGAGGCACGCGCCGCGGCCCGCCTCGACCACCCCGCCGTCGTGAACGTCCACGACGTGGCGGTCGAGGACGGGCAGCCGTGGATCGTGATGGAGCTGGTCCAGGGCCGCTCGCTCGGCGCCGCGCTCCAGGAGGGCACGCTGGGCGCCCGCGACGCCGCGCGCATCGGCCTCGACGTCCTGAACGCCCTGGACGCCGCGCACCACGCGGGCGTCCTGCACCGTGACGTGAAGCCGGACAACGTCATGCTCGGCCGGCACGACCGGGTCGTCCTCACCGACTTCGGCATCGCCCAGATCGAGGGCGAGACCAGTCTGACCGACACCGGCGGCTTCGTCGGCTCCCCCGAGTTCATCGCCCCGGAGCGGGTGCTGGGCCAGCGCCCCGGCCCGGCCTCCGACCTCTGGTCGCTGGGTGTCGTCCTGTACGCGGCGACGGAGGGCGTCTCGCCGTTCCGCCGCAACAACACCCCGGCGACGCTCCAGTCCGTCCTCAACGCGACGCCCGCCGCGCCCGCCTCCGCCTCCGGCCCGCTCGCCGAGGCGATCAACGGCCTGCTGGCCAAGGACCCCGCGCACCGCCCCGACGCCGCGCGGGTCCGCGCCCTCCTGGAGGAGGCGGCGAGGCCGCCGCAGCCGGCGCCCACGCAGGTCGTCACGGTCGCGGGCGGCGGTGACGGACGGAACGGCAAGGGGGTCTTCCTGAGCCGCAAGGCCCTGTCCGTCATCGCCGGGGTGGTCGTCGTGGCGGTGGCGGCGGGCGTGCTGGTGGCGCTGAACCCGTTCGCCGGTTCGCAGGACGCCGAGGGGTGGCGGAAGCACGAGGTGAAGGAGCTGGCGGCGACCGTCGCCGCACCCGCCGGCTACCGGAAGGCCGAGGACGACAACTCCAACGAGAAGGAGGACTGGGTCCGGTACACCGACCCGAGCGGCAGCGTCTGGATCAGCCTCTCCCTCCTGAAGAAGTCCACGAACACCAGCGGCGAGATCGCCGCGACCGCGGCCGCCGAGATGTACGACGACGACGCCGGTTTCAAGGAGTCCGGCAACTACACCATGGGCATGGCCTCCGACCCCGCTCCCAGGAGCGACCCCAAGGAGACCGAGTTCAAGGGGGAGAAGGCCGCGGAGAACACCGTCGTCTACTCCACCACGGACAGCGAGAACCCCCTCCCGCGCGAACTGAAGGCCTTCTACTACAAGACGAAGGGCGGCGACATGTACAAGCTGCTCGTGAGCTACCCGGGCAAGGGCGACTTCACCGCCCGCGGCCGCGAGGTCGCCGAGAGGGCCGTCGCCGACCTGGAACTCGACCGGCTCTGAGAATTCTCCCCACAGCCGCCACGCCTCGCTGACGCCCCGCCTCGCTGGCGACAACGCCCTGATCAGCGCCTTTGTCGCCAGCAATCACTGGCGCCGTGCGAGGGGCCGGTGAAGCCCGTTACCGATGGGTACCCAAAACCCTGACGTAGGCCTACTCTCACGAGCATGACGGACTCGCAGGCCACCGCAGCGCCCCTCGGAACGAACCCGACCGCCCCGGCCCCCGCAGGCGCGCGTACCGCCGCCGACGTGGTCACGCCCGAGCTGATAGCCCAGCTCACCCGTGACGTCATCGGTTCGGGGCGCACGGCCAACCACACGCCGCTCACCGGCGAGAGGCTGGCCGACCTGCCCGAGTCCACCCCCGAGGACGTGGCGACCGCCTTCCAGCGGGCCCGCATCGCTCAGATCGCCTGGGCCAGGACGCCCGTACGGCAGCGCGCCGCCGTGCTGCTCCGCTTCCACGACCTGGTGCTCCAGCGGCAGGCCGAGGTGCTCGACCTGATCCAGCTGGAGACCGGCAAGGCCCGCCTCCACGCGCACGAGGAGATCCAGGCCGTGGTGGTCGCCGCCCGGCACTACGGCCGCAAGGCCCCCTCCTATCTGGGCCCCAAGCGGCACACCGGCGTCGTCCCGACCCTCACCAAGGTCACCGAGAACCGCCAACCCCGCGGAGTCGTCGGGCAGATAGCCCCCTGGAACTACCCCCTCGAACTCTCCATCGGCGACGCGCTGCCCGCCCTCGTCGCGGGCAACGCGCTCGTGATGAAGCCCGACACGGAGACCTGCCTCACCGCCCTGTGGGCCCGCGACCTGATCATCGAGGCGGGCCTGCCGTCCGAGGTCTTCCAGGTCGTCCTCGGCGACGGCCCGGTCGTCGGCCCGGAGATCGTCAAGCACGCCGACTACGTCTCCTTCACCGGCTCCACGCGCACGGGCCGCGAGGTCGCCCAGGGCGCCGCGGCCCGCCTGGTCGGCGTCTCGCTCGAACTGGGCGGCAAGAACGCGATGCTGGTCCTGCACGACGCCGACATCGACAAGGCCGCGGCGGGCGCGGTGCGCGCCTGCTTCTCCTCCGCCGGGCAACTGTGCATATCGATCGAGCGGTTGTACGTCCATGAGTCGATAGCCGACCGGTTCGTGGAGCGCTTCGCCGAGCGGACGAGGGCGATGCGGCTCGGCACGTCCCTCGCGTACGGCGCCGACATGGGATCGCTCGTCGGCGAGCGGCAGCTGGAGACCGTGACCCGGCACGTCGAGGAGGCCGTTGCCAAGGGCGCCACGCTCGTCGCGGGCGGCGTCGCGCGCCCGGACATCGGCCCCTACTTCTACGAGCCGACGATCCTGGACAACGTCGAGGCCCCGATGGCGGTCTGCGCCGAGGAGACCTTCGGCCCGGTCGTCTCCCTCTACCGCTTCACGGACGAGAACGAGGCGATCGAACTCGCCAACTCCACGCCGTACGGCCTGAACTCCTCGGTCTGGACGAAGGACGGCAGCCGCGGCCGCGCGATCGCCGCCCGGCTGCGCACCGGCACGGTGAACATCAACGAGGGGTACGCGCCCGCCTACGGCAGCGTGCAGTCCCCGATGGGCGGCATGAAGGAATCGGGCCTCGGCCGCCGGCACGGCTCCGAGGGCATCCTCAAGTTCACCGAGGCGCAGACCGTCGCCCAGCAGCGGCTCATGCCGCTCGCCCCGGCCTTCGGTCTGGACGACGAGAAGTACGCGGCGTTCATGAGCACGAGCCTCAAGGTCATGAAGGCGCTCCGACTGCGTTAGCAGCGCCCCGTAAGGGGCGCGGGGAACTGCGCGAGCAACCACGGACGGCCCGCGGGCAATTTGACGAGGAGAGGTCGATGTCACAGGAGAGCTCTGCCCAAAACCAGGGCACCGACGTGCCCGGCGACGCGTACGACTACGACGTCATCGTCGTAGGCAGCGGCTTCGGCGGCGCGGTGTCCGCCCTGCGCCTGACGGAGAAGGGCTACCGCGTCGGCGTCCTCGAAGCCGGCCGCCGCTTCACGCGCGCGACGCTGCCGAAGAACTCCTGGGACCTGAAGAACTACCTCTGGGCCCCGGCCCTCGGCCTGTTCGGCATCCAGCGCATCCACCTGCTCGGCCACGTGATGGTCCTCGCGGGCGCCGGCGTCGGCGGCGGCTCCTTGAACTACGCCAACACCCTCTACGTACCGCCCGCCCCGTTCTTCAACGACCCGCAGTGGAAGAACATCACCGACTGGCAGGACGAGCTGCGCCCCTACTACGAGCAGGCCAAGCGCATGCTCGGCGTACGGCTCAACCCGACGACCACGCCATCGGACGTCCATCTGAAGGCCACCGCCGAGGAGATGGGCGTCGGGGACACGTTCCACATGGCGCCCGTCGGCGTCTTCTTCGGCGACGAGGACGACGCGGACGGTACGTCGACGGCGCGGCCCGGCGCGGAGGTCCCCGACCCCTACTTCGGCGGCGCGGGGCCCTCGCGGCGTGCCTGTACCGAGTGCGGCGAGTGCATGACCGGGTGCCGGCACGGCGCGAAGAACACCCTCAACGAGAACTACCTCTACCTGGCGGAGAAGGGCGGGGCGGTCATCCACCCGATGACGTCGGTCGTCTCCCTCACGGAGGACTCGCGGGGCGGCTACGCCGTGGCGACGCTGCCCACGGACGACAAGCGCAAGGGCAGGGGCCGCGTCTTCACGGCCCGCAAGGTCGTCGTCGCCGCCGGTACGTACGGCACGCAGACGCTGCTGCACCGCATGAAGGACAGCGGCCTGCTCCCGCGCGTCTCCTCGCGGCTCGGCACGATGACCCGCACCAACTCCGAGGCCCTGGTGGGCGCCCAGACCACCGACCGCCGCTACCGCAAGCGGCACGGCGCGCGGAAGGCGGACTTCACCCGGGGCGTCGCGATCACCTCGTCGATCCACCCGGACGAGAACACGCACATCGAACCCGTTCGCTACGGCAAGAAGTCCAACGCCATGGGCAGCCTGACCGTGCTCCAGGTCCCGTACAGCGCGAAGGGCGGCAAGGCGCGGGTCGCCGGCTGGCTCGGCAACGTCGCCCGCCACCCCTCGTTGCTGGTCCGCTCGCTCTCCAACCGGCGCTGGTCGGAGCGGACCATCATCGGCCTGGTCATGCAGTCGCTCGACAACTCCCTGACCACGTACCGCAAGGAGAAGGGGCTCGGTAAGGGCCTGCTCACCGCCCGGCAGGGCCACGGCGCGCCCAACCCCGGGCAGATCCCGGAGGCCACGCGCGCGGCGACACTCCTGTCGAAGGAGATCAACGGCTTCGCGGGTTCGAACATCGGCGAGCTGATGGGCACCCCGCTGACCGCCCACTTCCTGGGCGGCTGCCCCATCGGCGACTCGGCCGACACCGGTGTCATCGACCCTTACCACCGGCTCTACGGCCACCCGGGGATCTCGGTCGTCGACGGCGCCGCGGTCTCCGCGAACCTCGGCGTGAACCCGTCCCTGACGATCACCGCGCAGGCCGAGCGGGCGATGTCGTTCTGGCCCAACAAGGGCGGCGAGGACCCGCGTCCGGCGCAGGGCGAGCGGTATGTGCGGCTCGCGGCCGTGGAACCGAAGACCCCGGCGGTCCCGGCGGACGCCTTCGGCGCGCTGAGGCTGCCGTTCCTCGGGATGCCGACGGTGCCGCCCAAGAAGTAGGCGTACGTCCGCTGCGTGCACCGTCGTGCGGTCGCACACACGTAAGGACATACACGTAAGGACATACACGTAGGGACATACACGTAAGGACCTGCGCCCCCCTCCGAGCGCAGGTCCTTCCGCGTGCTTGGGTGCCGCTGTCGTGCGGCGGCCGCTGCTATCCGGCGGTGTCGCCCTTGCGGCGGCGTACGACGAACACCGCGCCCGCGCCGACGACCACGGCGGCGCCGCCGATGAGGCCGATGGCCGGCAGCGCCGAGCTGGACCCGGTGTCGGCGAGGCTGCCGGTCACGGGGAGGTCGTCGGCGCCGCCCTGCGGCTGCGTGACGACGGACGGCTTCTTGGTCGCCTTATTGGTCGGCTTCGGCGTGCCCGGGTGCTTGTTCTCGCTGCGGGGCCTGAGGATCTTCAGCGGTTCCTCGTCGGCCGAGTTGTGCGTGCAGTCCAGCTCGGAGTCGACGTAATGGCCGACGCCTGTCGCGTAGGCCTTGCCGACCGGGGCCCCGGCGCCGACCTTGAGCCGCAGCTGGATGTCGACCGTCTCCTCGGCGCCCAGCTCGACGACACCGTGGGCGGGGAACTCGTCGACCGACTTCCAGGCCTTGGTCTCGGGGTCGATGAACTGGAGATCGGAGTGGGTGCTCACATAGTCCCGCTCGTCCTCGCTGTCCACGTCGTTGTCCACGGTCACAAGCCAGTTGACCTCGCCGAACGCCTCCCCGGTGGGGTTGGTGGCGGTCAGCTCGAACCGGTGCCAGCCGCTGCCCGCGACGATCTTGCTGGGCAGCCCGGCGAGATCGATCTCCAGCTCGGAGTCTGGGTCGACGCCCTTGCCGTTGACCGGGCAGTGGACGGGCTGCGGCTCCTGCTCGTCGTCCGAGCCGTGCTCGGTGGGCTCAGCGCCCGGCTCGCCGGGCTCTTCCGGGTCCTCCGGATTCCCCGGGTCCTCCGGATTCCCCGGATCATCCGGATTCTTGGGCTCCTCGGCCTTCGTCGGCTTGTCGGCCGGGGGCTTCGGCAGGGTGGGCTTCTTCGCCGGGTCGAGCTTCGGGCCCGGAGTCGGGCCGGACGCCGGGGCGGGCTTGGCGGGCTCGGTGCCCTCGACGGCGAACGCGCCGGGGGCGGACAGGAGCGCCATCGGGGCTAGGACAGCCGTAACGGCCGCTGCTGCCATGGCACGGCGAAGCTTCATGAAGTCCTCAAGAAGTCCGGCGCGCCGCCGGACGGCAGCGCGGATGTGGTCGTTGTTGCTGCATGCATGACCTGCGACCCCTGGGAATGGTTGTCTTCGCATTCGCAGAACCCCTATATGGCGTGAGTCACATCGCTTGTGCCGCCGGGACGGGGTGCCGTAGAACTGCCCCCGCCCGAGGGGGTGATGGAGAGATACGGGGAGGGAACAGCGTTGGCCATACCCGACGAGGTGTGGGAGAAGTTCGAGAAGGACAGCGAGCGGGACATCCGCTCGTCCGCGCCGAAGGAGCCGTCCGCGCGGGCCCGCATGGTGGCCGAAAGGCTGCGGCGCCTGGACGAGGAGGCCGCGCGCCAGCAGGTGCAACGGGCCGGGCGGTTGCGCCGCAGGCGCGCCAGGCGCGATGCCGAGTCCGTGCGATGGCGGCCCGACGACTGGCGCTCGGCGCCCGTGGGCCCGCGCCGTGACGCACGGTCCGAGCGCCGCCGCCGGGTGTGGAGCGTGGTGATCGTGATCGGCTGCATGGCCCTGGCGATCGCGGTACTCAGCCCGTTCCGGTTCTGGATCTGGGGCTGGTGAAGTCCCGGGCGGGCGTGGTGCAACCTCACATACGCCGCGTACAACCTTTCCGGCGGTTTCCGATCATTACGTGAATCGCTGGCAAAGATGGCGTGTTTGCAGCTTTCATTTCGCCTCGGCGCGGGCCGTCGCCCACGCCGTGCGAGTGAAGGTAGGAAACGTGAAGTCATCTGTGTCTCGGGCCGTCGTGGCCGCGTCCGTCACGGTCGCGCTGGGCCTGACCGCAGCGTGTGGCAGCGACGACGACGGCAAGAAGCCGTCGGAACCGGCCAAGTCCGCGCAGGGTTCCGGGGGCGAGAAGGGCGAGAAGGGCGAGAAGGGCGAGAAGGGCGAGAAGGGCGAGAAGGGCGAGAAGGGCGAGAAGGGCGAGGGGGATGCGAAGCCGGCCGGCGAGAAGTCGGGCGCGCTGACCACCGCCGACCTGGAGAAGGCGGTGCTCGCCGAGGGCGACCTCAAGGGCTACAAGCTGGAGAAGCTGTCCGCCGCGGACATGCCCGCCCAGACCGTGCCTTCCGAACCGGCCACGTGCCAGCCGCTCGCGAACATGTTCATGCTCGCCACCGACCCGGCGTCCAAGGCCCGCGTCGGTCGGACCATGACCGGCCCCGACGAGCTGGACGCCACGGTCATCACGCTCGCGCTGCTCGCCCACGAGAAGGGCGACGCGGAGAAGGTCATGGACGGCCTTCGTACGGCCACCAAGAACTGCGACGCGTACGAGCACGCCGGCTCCAAGTACCGCGAGGTCGCCGCCCTGCCCGCCCCGAAGTCGGGCGACGAGGCCGTGTCGTACAAGGTCGTGGGTCTCATCGAGGGCCAGAAGACGCCGATGAGCTTCACCGTCGTACGCAGTGGTTCGACGCTCGCCGCCTTCTACTCGATCAACCTGCTCAAGCCGAAGGAGTTCGGCGTGCCGACCAAGATCGTCGAGGCGCAGGTCGACAAGCTCGCGAAGCTGTAGCCCGCCTGGTTCGGTGCTGAGCGAAGGGCCCCGCGGGACGGATCCGCGGGGCCCTTGGCCGTCAGCACCGACGTCAGGGCAGCGTCGGTGCCGCGGGGCGGCGCTGGGGGAGTGCGCCGCTGGTCCTTCGGCGGGGCGGTGATGCGGGGCGGGCTGGTGGTGCGGTGCGTGCCAGCGACGCGGTGCGTGCCGGTGGTTCAGTGCGCCGGTGGCCGACCCGGCGCACTTGGGGCGCTCGCGTGGTATCGACCATTGGCAGTGCCATGGCGGACGGGGGCCCGGGAACTGTCCGCCCTCCTAGGCTGCCCGCCCTCCTAGGCATCGTGCTCGATGGGTTGTCGGGGGCGCAACCGTTTCGACCACATCTATAGGCAAAGGGGTGGGATGGCAGGGGGTTACGGGGGTTACGGGGGTTACGGGGGTGGCGCAGGGGAGTCGGGACGGAGGCCGGCCGACCCCGGGCGTCCCCGGAGCCGACCGTTCTCTTGGGTGACCGGGCTGCTGTCCCCTGCCGTCCGGTCACATCGCTGGAGCGAGGTCCCACGGCGTACGACGCGAGCCGTACGCCTCATCGCTCCAGCGGAGCCACGCGTGGTTCTTGCGGGCCCGCCCCTGGCTGAGACGGACATCGGGACCAACGAAGCCCGCCCGGGCCCGGTCACGCGCCGTACGGGTGAGAAGCGACCCGAACTCAGATCCGCAGGCGCCCGGGCGGCCCTACCTGGGCGCGGCGGAGGTCAGACGCGGCCCCGGCACAGCTCCAGGAGCGTCATCGCGAGCGTCGTGCCGGGCTTGCCGAGCGCGTCCCTGTAGTGGCCGAGGATCTCCATCTCGCGGGAGAGGCTGACGCGGCGCCCGCCCGAGGTGATGCGGGCCTCCTGGATCACGGCCGAGACGGCCATCCGTTCCTGGACGAGCCCGATGATGCGGTCGTCGAGCGCGTCGATCCGCTCACGGGCGTTCTCGATCACGCCGACGGCCTCGGGCGTGCGGGCGCCGGTCTTCTCAGCGGTCGCGGAGGCGAGGGAGGCGGCGGAGGTGGCGGAGGTGGCGGTGGCTACGGGGGTGACGGTGGCGGTCATGTGGGGGCTCCTTGTGATTCCTGGGGTTCTCGCGGGCGAGGTGCCCCGGAGCGATGAGGCCCGGAAAAGACAGAACGCCCCGGGCCTTGTCGGCCCGGGGCGCCTGGGAAGTCGCTTGTCAGTGGATCAAGCAGCTCGACCATGGCAGCCGGCGGGCCGGGTGCCATAGGTAAAGAGGAAGCCGAGGTGCTTGTTCACGGGGCCAGTATGCCCTCCCGCGCGCGTGCCGGGTCAATCGGATACGGCGGGCCGCTCGCATGCTGAGACGCCTGTCCGCGGGCGCGCTCTCTGCCGCGGACTTCCGTCGGATGCGACGAGGGAGGCACCGCCGCGCCCGGTAGAATCGACAAAACAGACCCCCTGCACACGCACTGAGCCTCTCGCTCAACGCTCAACGCCGGAAGGCCGCCGCCGTGCCATCAGCGCCCCACGCTGCCGCCGCTCCCGACACCGTTCTGGTCGTCGACTTCGGAGCGCAGTACGCCCAGCTCATCGCCCGTCGCGTCCGTGAGGCCCGGGTCTACAGCGAGATCGTGCCGAGCACGATGCCCGTCTCCGAGATGCTCGCCAAGGAGCCGGCGGCGATCATCCTCTCCGGCGGCCCCTCGTCGGTGTACGCGGAGCACGCGCCCACCGTCGACCGCAGCCTGTTCGAGGCCGGCGTCCCCGTCTTCGGCATGTGCTACGGCTTCCAGCTGATGGCGACCACGCTCGGCGGCACCGTCGACGACAACGGCGCGCGTGAGTACGGACGGACACCCCTGACCGTCTCCAAGCCCAGCTCCACCCTCTTCGAGGGCACCCCGACCGAGCAGTCCGTGTGGATGTCGCACGGCGACGCGTGCAGCGCGGCGCCCGAGGGCTTCACCGTCACCGCGTCCACGGACGTCGTACCGGTCGCCGCCTTCGAGGACGACGAGAAGAAGCTGTACGCCGTGCAGTACCACCCCGAGGTGATGCACTCCACGCACGGCCAGCAGGTCCTGGAGCACTTCCTCTACCGCGGCGCGGGCCTCAAGCCCGACTGGACGACCGGCAACGTCATCGACGAGCAGGTCGCCGCGATCCGCGAGCAGGTCGGCACCAAGCGCGCCATCTGCGGCCTGTCCGGCGGCGTGGACTCCGCCGTCGCCGCGGCGCTCGTCCAGAAGGCCATCGGCTCGCAGCTGACCTGCGTATATGTCGACCACGGCCTGATGCGCAAGGACGAGACCGAGCAGGTCGAGAAGGACTTCGTCGCCGCGACCGGCGTACAGCTCAAGGTCGTCGACGCCCAGGAGCGGTTCCTGGCCGCGCTCGCCGGGGTCTCCGACCCCGAGGAGAAGCGGAAGATCATCGGCCGCGAGTTCATCCGCGTCTTCGAGCAGGCCCAGGCGGAGATCGTCGCCGAGGCCCCCGGCGACCAGCCGGTCGAGTTCCTGGTCCAGGGCACGCTCTACCCCGACGTGGTCGAGTCCGGCGGCGGCACCGGCACCGCGAACATCAAGTCCCACCACAACGTGGGCGGCCTCCCCGAGGACCTCGAGTTCAAGCTCATCGAGCCGCTGCGCAAGCTGTTCAAGGACGAGGTCCGCATGGTCGGCGCCGAGCTGGGCCTGCCGGACGAGATCGTCCAGCGCCAGCCCTTCCCCGGCCCCGGCCTCGGCATCCGCATCGTCGGCGAGGTCACCAAGGAACGCCTCGACCTGCTGCGCGAAGCCGACGCCATCGCCCGCGAGGAGCTGACGGCCGCCGGTCTCGACCGGGACATCTGGCAGTGCCCGGTCGTGCTGCTCGCCGACGTCCGCAGCGTCGGCGTCCAGGGCGACGGCCGCACCTACGGCCACCCGATCGTGCTGCGCCCCGTCTCGTCCGAGGACGCCATGACGGCCGACTGGACCCGCATGCCGTACGACGTCCTCGCGAAGATCTCGACCCGCATTACGAACGAGGTCGCCGAGGTCAACCGCGTGGTCCTCGACGTGACGTCGAAGCCGCCGGGCACCATCGAGTGGGAGTGACCACCACGGTCCTCCCCGAGGTTCTCTGAACGCCGGTGCCGCCACTTCCCGAACGGAAGTGGCGGCACCGGCGTTTCTCACACCCGGCCGCTCACGTCCGGCCGCTTGCGTCGCCGACGGTGTCCGCAGGCATAGCCGGTGTCTGCCGCTTCGCGTCCTGCGCCTCACGTCCGCCGAGTCGTACGCAGCGGTGCACCCGGCTTCCAGAGCTGCACCGCCAGGTACTTCTCGTCCTCGATGTACGTGCGCACCACCTCCGTCAGCTCGGCACGGAAGAGGTGGAACGCGTCCGGGTCCGGCGGATTGACCACCTCCGCATAGCGCGCTATCTCCCGCGGGTCTCGCACCTCGACCGCGCGGCCCGCGACGCGGACATCGCCGCCCCCCATCTCCGTACCGGACCCGGGATTCGCCTGGAGCGCGAAGCGCGAGTCGCGGCGCAGGTCGAGCGCCTTGAGGGAGCCCGGCATCATGCTGAGCCACAACTCCCCGTTGAGGAAGCGCACTTCGATCCCCGTGGTCCGCGGCGAGCCGTCCTTGCGGAGCGTGGCGAGGGCATGGTGGGTGAAGGCGCCGAATCGGTCCTCGACGGTGCGGGCGAGAGCAGGTTCCGCGGCAACGAAGGCCGCCCAGTTCGACGTCATACGCCAAGTCTGACATCAATACCCGACACCTCTTGTCCGGTATCGAGACTCCTTCGCGCACTCCCTTCACCTGACGCCCCTGTCTTCTCACCTGGCGCCCCTGTCCTCCTGCGCGGACCGCCGGTAACTTCCGCCCCGTACAGCCGAGGATGGAGGTCCTATGCAGGCGCCCACGCCGATACCCGTCGAGCGGTTGCGGTTCGCGATGCCGCCCGTGCACCACTCGCCGGAGGACGAACGGCGGTATCGCAAGGAGCGGCTCGCCGGGGCCCTGCGGATCTTCGGACGGCTCGGATACGAGGAGGGCGTCTCCGGGCACATCACCGCCCGGGACCCGGAACACACGGACTGCTTCTGGGTGAACCCGTTCGGAATGCCCTTCAAGCACGTCACCGTAAGCGACCTCGTCCTCGCCAACGCCGACGGCCAGGTGGTCGAAGGGCGCTATCACGTCAACCAGGCCGCCTTCACCGTGCACGCCCAGGCCCATCTCGCGCGGCCCGACGTCGTAGCCGTCGCGCACTGCCACTCCCTGCACGGCCGCGCGCTCTCCACGCTGGGCGACCTCCTCGCCCCGATCACCCAGGAGGCCTGCGCCTTCTACGAGAGTCACGCGCTGTACGACGACTACACGGGCGTCGTCGTGAACGCCGAGGAGGGGCGCAGGATCGCCTCCGCGCTCGGCGGCCACAAAGCGTTGATCCTGCGCAACCACGGCCTGCTCACCGTCGGCGACTCCGTCGACGCCGCGGCCTGGTGGTTCCTCTCCATGGAACGCTCCTGCCAGGTCCAGCTGAGCGCCCGGGCCGCGGGCCGCCCGGTGCTGATCGGCCATAAACAGGCGGTACAGACGCGGGAGCAGCTCGGCGGCGACCTGGTCGCGTGGATCAACTACCAGCCCCTGTGGCAGGACATCAGCCGCAGCGAACCGGACCTGCTGACCTGAGACCCCGGCCACCCGCCACCCGTCCGTCAACGCGCAGCTGGCCCATTCACCCCCGCTGACCTGACCCACGGGATTCATTCGCCCCTCAGTGCGGCACAATTCCCTTTCTCTGCAAGGAAGTTCACAACGCCCCTCAGGGGCTCCGAGGGTGGGGAAGGCGGCGTACGCGTTGGCGGTGCAGGAGGCGAGACAGGGCGCGCACGGGGGCGGCTGCACGTGCGGCGGCTGCCCGCACGGCGCGCGCGAGGGGCACCGGCGTGCCGTGGCCGCGTTCCTCACCAAGCGCGACGAACTGGCGGCCGGGCAGGGCCTGCCTGCGGCCGTCGCGCACTCGGCGGGCGCGTCGCGGCAGTGGGTGTCGGACGAGCTGACGCAGTCCGCGCGGGCCGTCGCCGAGCGCGGCAGGGCCGAGGGGGAGGCCTGGCTGCGGCGGTTGTGGACGCGCACGCTCGGCGTCGTCTGGGGCTCCTTCCTCGTACTCCTCCTGGCCCAGGCGCTCACCGCGATCGGCACCGGCTGGACCGCGGCGCGCACGGCCGGGCTCCTCGCCGGGCTGACGGTGGGCGCACTGCTGACCGGTGTGGCATACGTCCACCGGGAGCGCGGCGGCGTCCTCGCACCCGTGGTCGGCGAGGACAACCGGCTCTCCACCTCGCGTGCCGTGGCCGCCTCCTGGGTGCTCCTCGTGGTCTTCGCGGTCCTCGTCCTCATCGGCCAGCTGGCCGTGGCCTCAGGGAACGGCCGACGGGACGAGCTGATCGCCGGGCTCGAACTAGGCCGTGCCGCCGGGATGGTGACCGTCCTCGCCGTGGTGTGCGGGGTCGCCGTCCTCGTACGCCGGGTCGTCGGTCTGCGTGTGCTGGGCCAGCGGCTACAGAAGGTGCCCGCGGACCGGCCCCGGGCCGCCGACCCGCTCACCGACGACGCGGGCCGCGGCAGCTTCACCGACGCGCAGTACGTCCTGATCAGCGCCGCCGCCGTCGTGTTCAGCGCCGTACGCCTCGCGCGGCGGCCCGAGCAACTGCCCGATCTGCCATGGGGGCTGGCGGTACTGGTGCTGGTGTCGGCCGCGACATACCTGGCGGGGAAGTACTCAGAAGGCGGCCGCCCCGTGATCCTCTCCGTCGTCCGCGCGCGGGAGGCCGGTGATCTCGACGCACCGATCCGCACAGGCGACGACATCGAGATCCGCGGCGCGGGTTTCGTCCCGCCCGGGGCGGGTGACGCGGACCGCCTCGCCCGCATGGTCGTCCGCATCGGTGCCGTCCACGTCCACGTCCCCCTCGTGCCCGTACCCGGTGGCTTCAGCAATCCGGCCGACGTGACACTGACCGTGCCCGTCCCCGTCGACGTCGAGCCGGGCCGCGTCGACGTCCAGGTGGTCACCGCCGCGGGCCTGGAAACGAACCGCGTGGCGATCGACGTCACGGACTGAACCAAGGGGCTCGACCATCGGCCGTCCGGCATCGGCCATCGGCTGTCCCGCATCGGCCGCTGGCCACCCAGCGTCGGCCGGTGGCTGACCCTGTCCGGCCGCTGGCTGAGCCAGCCCGGCCGCTGGTTGATCCAGCTCAGCGACCGGCTGTCCCGCATAAGCCACCGACTGATCGAGGCTGGCCACTGGCTGGTCCGGCTCAGCGACCGGCTGTCCCGCGCTGGCCACCGGTCGTCCCGCATCGGCCGCTGGCTGTCCCTGCCCGGCTGCTGGCTGTCTCCGCCCGGCCACTGGCTGATCCAGCTCAGCGACCGGCTGTCCGGCATTGGCCACCGGTCGTCCCGCATCGGCCGGTGGCTGACCCAGCCCCGCCACCGGCCATCCCGCAAAGGCCACCGCCTGACCCAGCCCCGCCATCGCGTGCACCACTTTGGCTGACGCATTAAAGCCTCCCCCCCTGGGTTTCCGATCACCGACTCGGGGTCTTCCGGCCGGTGTTGTGGAATTGCGCCGCACGTCGGGTGAGCAGCGGCCTCTTCTCGTACGTAAGGTCAGAAGACGGGGTCGATGGGAGAGGCGGAAAGGCCATGGCTCACGGCATGCGGACGGACCGGCACACCAGTTACCCCCGGCGCGACGGGTGGCGGGAGACCGCCACCCGCTACGCCCTGCTCCCCCTGCGGATCTTCCTCGGCGTCACTTTCCTCTACGCCGGTCTCGACAAGCTCACGGACAGCTCCTTCATGCGCGCGGACGGAGTGGGCTCGATCGGCCAGATGATGGAGCAGATCCGCGACATCTCCGCGGTCCCCGCCCTGGTCGACCTCTCCCTCAAGAACCCCGTGGGCTTCGGCTACGCCATCGCCATCGGTGAACTCCTCGTCGGCATCGGCACCCTGATCGGCCTCTTCGCCCGGGTCGCCGCACTGGGCGGCGCGTTGATCTCGCTCAGCCTCTGGCTGACCGTCAGCTGGTCCACCGACCCCTACTACTACGGCAACGACCTCGCGTATCTGATGGCATGGCTGCCGCTGGTGCTCGCCGGGGCATCGGTCTTCTCCGCCGATGCCATGCTCGCCGCCCGCCGCGGAGAGCCCCACGGTTTCACCGGACCTAGCAAGCCGTAGCCGACCCCGGGCAGGCCTCAGCAGGTCAGTAGGCCCCAGCAGGCTCTAGTAGCCCCGGCAAGCTCTAGCACGCCCCGCCGATCCGACCGGCCCCGCTCCACGCGGGCCCCGGCCCGGCCCAGCCCCCCGCGAGGGAGCGGCTCGGTCAGCAGAGCCCCAACCCCGCGCAGAGCCTCAACCCCGCGGTGCTCCGCGGCCCGAGCTGCCGTCCGGGCGGGTCGCACCGCGCGGGCGTATTCCGTGGATCGCCGCCGTGACGCCTGCCAGGAGCAGGCCCGCCATCACGAGCGGGAGTGCGACGAACCACGGCGCTTCCCAGGCGCCGCCCGCATCACCCGCGTACACGACGGCGACCGTCAGCAGGGAGAGGCCTGCCACCAGCTTGCCGGGGTGGAGTTCATGACGCAGCACGGGTCACCTTCGCTAGTCCGACGCCCACTTCGAGCCGCAGATCGATCGTGCCGCCGTCCTTGCTGCCCGAGGGCGGCTTCAGCGTCACCTTCTTCTCCCGGTCCGGAGCGATGTCCAGGTCTTTGCTCTCGTCGCCCGGCAACACGATGTCGCCGATGCCCACTTCCGCGTTCAGCCGCACGGTGGCGTCCTTCGGCACGATTACCTTGAGATCGCCCATGCCGGTCTCGGCGCTGGTCTCCAGTGTCCGGCCCTTGCCAATGTCGATCTTGCTCAGGTCGAGTTTGCCTGTGCCGAGACCCACCTCGTACTGCGGGCGGACGTCCGCCGCCGACGCCGGTATCCAGTCGGTGCGGGCGTAGTGCGTGGTGATGTTCTTCGGCAGGGCCGCCGTGGTCGCGAGGAGGCCTGCGGTAAGCACCGCGAGCACGATCGAACCCGCCCCGGTGCGTCCCAGGAAGGCGCTGAGCGCGATCCCGAGACCGAACACCGCGAGGGCGCACGCCAGGCCCGTCTGCAACGTCGTGCCGAGCGGCTGGTCCTCCCAGGTCAAGCCGGTGCCGAGGCCGCCGGCGAGCAGCGCGAGGAGGAACACCCAACCGCCGATCCAGCGCGGCCCGCGAGGCGGGGGCGGTGGGGCGGGCGCCGCCGCCTTGGCGCGGTGCACGCCCTGGTGGTGGCCCGTCGGCTGGTAGGCGATGTCGAGGCCTTCTGGTCCCCAGAAATAGCCGGAGATCCCGTCGTACGTGCCGTCCTTGACTATGGGGTCACGCCACCAGGACGGGCCCCCGGCGACGGGCGGCGCCTTCGCCTCGGGCGGGGCGTCCGCCGCGGCCTGCGCGGAGACCGGGTCGGGATCGAGGGCGGCGCGCTGCTGCGACCAGTACCCCGCGCCCGCGAGGAGGAGGGTGAGGACCGCGGCGAAGGTGAGTGCTCCGCCGTTGTTCAACAGGGTGAGGAAGACGCCGCAGCCGACGAGCGCGAAGAGCACGGCCGTCAGGGCCTGGCCGTCGACCCGGCCCGAGAGGACTTTGCGTGCCTCGTTCTCCTCCTCGCCCTCGTACGGCACGAAGAGCCAGGCGAAGCCGTAGATCACCAGGCCGAGTCCGCTGGTGATAGCGAGGATCGCGACGCCGACGCGGAAGATCACCGGGTCCATGTCGCAGTACCGCCCGAGCCCCGCGCACACCCCGCCGAGCCTTTTGTGCCGGCGATCGCGGTGGAACTTCCGCTCCTGCGCGAGCAGGCCCGGCTCATGGCCGTACGCCGGGTCGTCCGGCTCGCCGTGCGCGCCGGACAGGGCGTCGCGGATGGCGGCCTCGGTCTCCGTCTCGGCGGGCTGCTGATCTGTCATGTGTCCATGGTGACGGCCCGTGGCCCGCCGCGGCAGTCGGGAAAACCCTGGTCCGACCCTGAGATCGCCCCTGAGACGCTTCCGGCACCGTCCCTGACAGGGCCGGGGCAGGGTCCCAGATCAGGGAAGTCTCGGGGGTCGACCCTGATGTCCGCGTCCGCGCCCGCGTGTGAATATCGAGACATGCCGGAAGCCGCCGCACCTCCCCTCGACGCCGTCAGACCGCTGCGCAAGCTCTACCGCAGCGGTGACGGGCGCTGGCTCGGTGGAGTCGCGCGCGGCCTCGCCGGGCATCTCGGACTGCCCGTGATCTGGGTCAGGCTCATCTTCGTCGGCCTGTTCACGGCGGACGGCCTTGGTGCTCTGCTATACGGGGCGTTCTGGTTCTTCGTCCCGCTCGGTATCGGCGGCGTCGACGCCGAGCGGCCACCCGCGGCCGTCACGACCGATACGTCACCGGACGGCCGCCGAAGACTCGTGGCCCGCAAGCCGGACAAGGGCCAGATCGTCGCGCTCCTCGCGATGGTCGTCGTCTCCATGGTCTTCGTAGGCAATGTGGACCTGGACGGCTCGACCAAGGCGTACGTCGTGCCGACACTGCTCGTCGCCGCCGGCGTCGCTCTCGTCTGGCGCCAGGCCGACAATGCCCGCAGGGCCCGCTGGATGGCCGTCGGCCGCCGTCGGCGCACGCTGACGCTCGCCCGGTCGGCGGCCGGGGTGCTCCTGGTCGGCGCCGGGGTCTCCGGCATATTCGTGCTCCAGGGCTCCGCCGCGCATCTCGGCGCCGTGTTGCAGGCCGCGCTGGCCGTGCTCGTCGGTATCGCGCTGCTCGCCGGTCCCTACCTCGTCCGCATGACACAGGACCTCTCCGAGGAGCGGCTGATGCGCATCCGCGCCCAGGAGAGAGCCGAGGTCGCCGCCCATGTGCACGACTCCGTGCTGCACACCCTGACCCTGATCCAGCGCAACGCGGAGAGCGCGAGCGAGGTGCGCCGCCTCGCCCGCGCCCAGGAGCGCGACCTGCGCGTCTGGCTCTACAAACCCGAAGGCACCGGCAAGGACGAGGACGAGGAGCCCGACACCCTCGCCGAGGCGGTACGCCACAGCGCGGCGGAGATCGAGGACAAGCACGGCGTCCCGATCGAGGTCGTCGTGGTCGGCGACTGCCCGCTCGACGACCGGCTGACCGCGCAGATGCAGGCCGCGCGGGAAGCCATGGTGAACGCCGCCAAGTACGGTGGCGAAGGCGGTGCGGTGCAGGTCTTCGCCGAAGTCGAGGAAGAGAAGGTGTTCGTGTCCGTCCGGGACCGGGGCCCCGGCTTCGACCTGGATTCCGTTCCCGACGACCGCATGGGCGTACGAGAATCGATCATCGGCCGCATGCAGCGCAACGGCGGCACGGCGCGACTGCGCGCGGTGCCGGGCGGCGGCACGGAAGTCGAGCTGGTAATGGAGAGGACGGCGACGACATGAGCGACGCGACCGAGGCGAGTGAACCCGCGGAGCCGACGGGGTCGGACGAGGGCGGTGCGGGCGGGCGTCGCGTGCGAGTCGTGCTGGTCGACGACCACCGGATGTTCCGTACCGGAGTGCAGGCGGAGATCGGCCGGACCGACATCACGGGCGTCGAGGTGGTCGGCGAGGCCGCCGACGTCGACCAGGCGGTCACGGTGATCACAACCGCGCGCCCCGAGGTCGTGCTCCTGGACGTGCACCTTCCCGGTGGCGGGGGCGTGGAAGTGCTGCGCCGTTGCTCGCCGTTGATGGCCGACGCGGAGAATCCGGTGCGCTTCCTCGCGCTCTCGGTCTCCGACGCCGCCGAGGACGTCATCGGTGTCATCCGCGGCGGCGCCCGCGGCTATGTCACCAAGACCATCACCGGCACCGACCTGGTGGACTCCATCTTCCGTGTGCAGGAAGGCGACGCGGTGTTCTCGCCGCGGCTGGCGGGCTTCGTCCTGGACGCCTTCGCCTCGACGGACGCGCCGCCGGTCGACGAGGACCTGGACCGTCTCACGCAGCGGGAGAGGGAGGTGCTGCGGCTCATCGCGCGCGGATACGCGTACAAGGAGATCGCCAAGCAGCTCTACATCTCCGTGAAGACGGTCGAGTCGCACGTCTCGGCGGTTCTGAGGAAGCTTCAGCTCTCCAACCGCCATGAGCTGACGCGGTGGGCGACGGCGCGACGGCTGGTCTGAGCTTTCTCAGATAGTCAGAGCGCTCCTTGGTGGCGGGGGCCGGTGGGCGTCGGGGCCGGGCCCAGCTTCCGGAGCGCCCAGCGGTAGTGGCCTGCGGCCTTCGTGCAGCCCACGAGGCCCGTGAGCCACAGGATCAGGCCCGTGCCCATGCCGAGGGCGACGTCGGCGTAGGTCTCGTGGCCCGGTTCGGCGTACGCGGCCGCCGCGAAGGACGCCCACAGGCCGAGCGTGCACAGGGCGAGGGAGGACAGGAGCCACAGGAGGCTGAGGCCGGGGGAGCGCAGGCGGGCGTCGGACGCGGGATGGCGGTCCAGCGCGAGCCAGGCTTCGGAGAGTTCCCGTATGCGCCGGTCGCGGCGGATGCCGAGGACGATGCCGACCACCGCCGGGCCGAGCGCCGCGAGTCCGAGGACGGCGAGGACCGGGCCGAGGATGATCCCCGTGGCGTCCTCCTCCTCGATGAGCTTGAGCGGCTGCACGAGCAGGGCCCAGCCGATGACGGCGCCGAACCCGCACAGCCACAGCAGGAGCAGCCGGTGCACGCCCAGGTGCCGCCCGCGCAGATCGTGGAGGGCCAGGCCGCGGTCCCTGAGCATCGTCTGCCGGTCCGGCCAGGTGCGCAGATGTACGGGAGGGGGAGGCGGCGGCAGCGTACGACTGGGCATGGACCCGACATTACGTGGGCCGCGAGGGCAGGTTCACGCCACCCGTGTGGCGCCCGCGAACGGCATCCGGTCGATCGGCGCGAGCCGTACGGGAGCGCTCGGGTTCGGGGCGTGGATCATCTGGCCGTTCCCGACGTAGATGCCGACGTGACTGATGCCCGAGTAGAAGAACACCAGGTCACCGGGGCGCAGTGCCGAGCGTGGCACGCGCTCGCCCGCGGCGATCTGGGCGTACGTGGTGCGGGGCAGTGAGACGCCCGCCGAGCGGTAGGCGGCCTGCGTCAGTCCCGAGCAGTCGAAGGCGCTCGGGCCCGTCGCGCCCCACACGTAGGGGCTGCCGATCGCTCGGTACGCGTAGGAAACGGCCGCGGCGGCACGGGCGTTGGGAGCCTTCGCCGCGCTGCCCGGCTCGGGGGCGCGGGCACCGGGGGCTGCGGTGCGGGCGTCCGAGCGGGTGGCCCTGCCTTCGTCGCCCGCGAAGCCTTCGTCGCCCGCGAACTGCGCGCGCTGCTTCTCGGTGAGCCGGGCCAGCAGTCGCTTGGCCTCGCCGAGCTTGGTGGTGACGGTCTTCTTGTGCTTCCTCAGTTCCGCCTGGCGCGAGCGGAGGGTCGACAGGCGGTCATCGGCCTCGGCGCGCAGCTGGTCGACCTCCTGGAGCTTTCTGCGTACGCCGCCGATGGCCGCGGACTGGCGGCTGCCCGCCCGGTCGGCCAGCGAGGCGCGGTCCAGGAACTGCTCGGGGTCCGAGGAGAGCGCGAGCTGGACGGACGGGTCGATGCCGCCCGCGCGGTACTGGGCGGCCGCGTAGGAACCCAGGGCGGCGCGGGCGGAGTTGAGTTCCTCCTGCTTGCGGGCCGCCTCGTCGCGCAGCTCACCGAGCGAATTCTCGGTCTTGTCGGCCTTCTCCTTCGCACCGTTGTACTTCTCGGTGGCGACCTCCGCCTCGCGGTAGAGCGCGTCGACCTTCGCCTTCACCGCGGCGGGGCTGAGCCGTGGGTCCGCGTGCCCAGAGCCTTGGAGGGCGGTCGCCGAGGCGGCTCCCGCGAGGGCGAGGATGGCGGCGGTGCGGGCCGTGTGGCCGCTGAGCGAGCGCTGTCTGGGCTTGCGGTGCGCTGCCACGAGGGGCTCCTTCGCTGGCCGGCGGCGACCCACACAGGGGGAGCGGGCCGCCGCCGGGTTTCTCGGCGGTGGTGGCCGACTGCCGCCCCGGGAGGGCGGCGGTGGGGAGCCGGTCACCTGGGGGAGGACGCTAAACCTGGCCGTCACGGCGTGGTGACGGATTGCGCGTAATGGGCGGGAGTGGGCGGAAAGGTGACTGTGTCTGTCCGTGCCGACCATCGATCGAAGCCCTGTTCACGCGTAACTATGACCAATGTGTCGATTGCGGCCCGCCTGTCCGTCAGCGGGTGGTAAGGGGCCGCCTGCGGCAAGCGGCAGGGGGCCCGGTTAGGCTCCGGCCTCATGGACGTACTCATCCATCTCTTCGTCGGCCTGCACATCATCGGCATCGCCTCGCTCCTGGGCGGCTTCCTCACCCAGATGAAGCAGATGGGCCAGGGCAGCGCCCGCTTCAGCCCCGCGATGCTCCACGGCGCGCTGACCATGCTCGTCACCGGAGTGGTCCTGGTGGGCCTCAACCAGGCGGACGACAACGCCGTCAACAACCTCAAGATCGGCATCAAGATGGCCGTGCTGATCGTGATCCTCGCGCTGGTCTACGTGAAGCGGGACGAGGAGAAGGTCGACAAGGGTGTCTTCGGCGCGGTGGGGCTGCTGACCACGGCGAACATCTTCATCGCCGTTCTGTGGACCTGATCCCCGCTGACGGCCCTCTACGCGCGCGCGGCCCGCACTCTCCCGGGAGAGTGCGGGCCACGCGCGCGTAGAGGGCCGTTTCGCATAGAGGGCCGTCAGCGGATGCTTCTCGTGGTTACGCCGGGCGCACCACGCTGTGGAGCGGCATGGAGTAGATCGACTCGACGCGTACGTTGGCGCCCGGCTTCGGGGCGTGGATCATCTTGCCGTCGCCGATGTAGATCCCCACGTGGCTGATGTCGTCGTAGAAGAAGACCAGGTCGCCGGGGGCGGCATCGGCGGTCTTCACGGTGGTGCCGACCTTCACCTGGTCCCACGTGGTGCGCGGCAGGGAGATCCCCGCGGCCTTCCAGGCGTCCTGGGTGAGCCCGGAGCAGTCGTAGGAGTCGGGTCCCGTGGCGCCCCAGACGTACGGCTTGCCGATCTGGGCCTCGGCGAAGCCGATGACCTTCGCGGCCTTCGTGGCGTAGCCGCCCTCCGCGCTGCCGGAACCAGTACCAGTACCGGAACCGGAGCCCGAGCCGGACCCGGCACCCGAACCCGAGCCGGACCCGGCACCCGAACCCGAGCCGGTGTCCGGCCCGGAGGAGCCCTGGCCCCCTCCCCGCTCCTGCTCCCGCTCCCTCTGCGCCGCCTCTTCCGCCTTGCGCTTGCGCTCCGCCTCCGCGGCCTGCTCGCGGGCCAGATCCTCGGCCTTGCGCTTGGCCTCCCGCTCCTTCCTCCGCTCGATCGCGGCGAGCCGCGCCCTCTCCTCGGCGGTCAGCCGCGACAGCAGTCCGCGCGCCTCACCCAGCTTCCTCTGGACGGCCCGCTTGCTCGCCCTGAGGTCGTCCCGGGACTCGCTCAGCGTCTTGAGGCTCTTCGCCGCCTTCGTACGCTGCTTCGTCGCCGTCGCCTGCTCCGCCCGGTACTCGTCGACGGCCTTCTTCTGCCGCGAGGTCAGCCGGTCCGCCAGGTGGTTCTGGTCGAAGTAGCCCTGAGGGTCGTTGGCGAGCATCATCGTGGCGGTCTCGGACGCGGTGCCGGTGCGGTACTGCGCGGCGGCGAAGGAGCCCAGCTCCTGGCGCGCCTCGTTCAGCCTGTCCGCGCGCCTGGCCACGCCGTCGAGCAGACGGTCGACCTTCTTGCGCTGCTTCTCGGTCTTCTCCTTGGCCGAGTTGTACCTCTGCGTGGCCACGCCCGCCTGGCGGTAGAGGTCGTCGACCTTCTTCTTCACCTCGTCGAGGCTGGGTTCCACCGGCGCGGAGGGCGCTGTCGGCGCGGAGGGTGCTGCCTGCGCGCTCTGCGACAGGAGCGCCACGGACGTGAGGGCGGCCGTGGTGATACCGACGGCGGGGGTGGTGCGTATGCCGGCTGACCGGCCCCGCGGCTTGCGGTGCGACGCCAAGGGAGGCGACTCCTTCCGTACACCGCCTACCGGGTTAGCTGTCGGGTTCGGGCGGGTGGTCCGGAAGGTTGCCCTACGGTCCCGTACGAAGTACGGGACCGATTCACCCCAAGTTTTCGGTGGGTCCCCGGTTCCGAACACGTCGGACTCGGCGGGGGCCACCCGTTCCCGGCGGGGTTCGCCGGTGGGGGGACGTGCGGCCCGCGGAGCACGCTAACCAACTTGTGAGGCACGTGTGAAGGATGATGTTCGATATGACCGATACATTTTCGTGACTCTACGAGCGTCAGGGCGTAGGCCCGCAGCGGAGTGGCGGAGCGTGACCGGGCGCGGCCGCGGCGTGAACAGCCCCGGGGTGGCCGGAACCCGGGGCGGGTTGTCAGTGGGGCCGCCTAGACTCGGGAGGCGATGAGCAGCCTCTTTGATGACAGCTTCCTGGCGGACATGCGGCCTTCCGGGGCCGCGGACGAAGAACCCCCGCCGCCGCCCGAGGACAGCGCTCCGGAACCGGTTCCGGACGACTTGTTCAGCGGGAAGTTCGACGTGCCCATGACCCGGGACTCGCACTACCGCGACGGAGCCCCGCGCCCGGTCATCGACCCGGCCACGCTCCTGGAGGGGCTGAACGAGAACCAGCGCGCGGCCGTCGTGCACGCGGGCTCCCCGCTGCTCATCGTCGCCGGCGCCGGCTCCGGCAAGACCCGCGTACTGACCCACCGCATCGCGTACCTCCTCGCCGAGCGCGGTGTCCACCCCGGCCAGATCCTCGCGATCACGTTCACGAACAAGGCCGCGGGCGAGATGAAGGAGCGCGTCGAGCAGCTCGTCGGCCCCCGGGCCAACGCGATGTGGGTCTCGACCTTCCACAGCGCCTGCGTGCGCATCCTGCGCCGCGAGTACAAGAAGCTGGGCTTCACGTCCTCCTTCTCGATCTACGACGCCGCGGACTCCAAGCGGCTGATGGCCCTGGTCTGCCGCGACCTGGACCTCGACCCGAAGAAGTTCCCCCCGAAGTCCTTCAGCGCCAAGATCTCGAACCTGAAGAACGAGCTGATCGACGAGGAGGACTTCGCCGCCCAGGCCGCCGACGGTTTTGAGAAGACCCTCGCCGAGGCCTACGCCATGTACCAGTCCCGCCTGCGCGAGGCGAACGCGCTGGACTTCGACGACCTGATCATGACGACGGTCCACCTCCTGCGCGCCTTCCCGGACGTCGCCGAGCACTACCGCCGCCGCTTCCGGCACGTCATGGTCGACGAGTACCAGGACACGAACCACGCCCAGTACGCCCTGGTGCGCGAGCTGGTCGGCCCCTCCGGAGGCGAGGGCGACGACCCCGCGGAGCTGTGCGTGGTGGGTGACGCGGACCAGTCGATCTACGCCTTCCGCGGCGCCACCATCCGCAACATCCTCCAGTTCGAGGAGGACTACACCGACGCGACCACGATCCTCCTGGAGCAGAACTACCGCTCCACGCAGACGATCCTGACCGCCGCGAACGCGGTCATCGAGCGGAACGAAAGCCGCCGCCCGAAGAACCTGTGGACCAACCAGGGCGCGGGCGCCCGTATCACCGGGTACGTGGCCGACACCGAGCACGACGAGGCGCAGTTCGTCGCCGACGAGATCGACCGCCTCACGGACGCGGGCGACGCGAAGGCCGGCGACGTCGCGATCTTCTACCGTACGAACGCCCAGTCCCGCGTCTTCGAAGAGATCTTCATCCGCGTCGGCCTGCCCTACAAGGTCGTCGGCGGCGTCCGCTTCTACGAGCGGAAGGAGGTCCGCGATGTGCTGGCCTACCTGCGCGTTCTCGCCAACCCCGAGGACGCGGTGCCGCTGCGGCGCATCCTCAACGTCCCCAAGAGGGGCATCGGCGACCGCGCCGAGGCGATGATCGACGCGCTCTCGCAGCGCGAGAAGATCTCCTTCCCGCAAGCGCTGCGCCGCGTCGACGAGGCGTACGGCATGGCGGCCCGCTCCACCAACGCCGTCAAGCGGTTCAACACGCTCATGGAAGAGCTGCGCACCGTCGTCGAGTCCGGCGCGGGCCCGGCCGTCGTCCTGGAGGCCGTCCTCGAACGGACCGGCTACCTCGCCGAGTTGCAGGCCTCCACCGACCCGCAGGACGAGACCCGCATCGAGAACCTCCAGGAACTCGCCGCCGTGGCACTGGAGTTCGAGCAGGAGTACGCCCAGGCCCAGGCGGCGCAGGCGGAGGGCGACGAGGGGCCCGCCCCGGCCGGCACCCTCTCCGACTTCCTGGAGCGCGTCGCGCTCGTCGCCGACTCCGACCAGATTCCGGATGAGGAGGACGACGGCTCCGGAGTCATCACTCTCATGACGCTGCACACCGCCAAGGGCCTCGAATTCCCCGTGGTGTTCCTGACCGGCATGGAGGACGGCGTCTTCCCGCACATGCGCTCCCTCGGCCAGGTCAAGGAGCTGGAGGAGGAGCGCCGCCTCGCCTATGTGGGCATCACGCGCGCGCGTGAGCGGCTCTACCTCACCCGGTCCTCGATGCGCAGCGCCTGGGGCCAGCCCTCGTACAACCCGCCCTCACGCTTCCTCGAAGAGATTCCGGATACCCATCTGGACTGGAAGCGGAAGGGCTCCGTCGGCGCCCCCGCCTCGTCCGGTCCCGCCGCGGGCATCGCCTCGTCGCTGTCGTCGTCGCGTTCGCGCACGGGTGGCGCGCAGGGCTTCGCCACGCGCCGCGCCTCGGAGAAGCCGGTGGTCTCGCTGGCGGTGGGGGACCGGGTCACGCACGACCAGTTCGGCCTCGGGACCGTGGTCGGGGTGAAGGGCACGGGGGCGAACGCCGAGGCGACGGTGGACTTCGGCGAGCCCAAGCCGAAGCGGCTCCTGCTGAGGTACGCGCCGGTCGAGAAGCTGTAACGCTCCGGGCGGCGCCCGGAGCCGCGCCGGGGGCGGCGGAGTTACGTCGGGTCGAGGCCGTGGCTGCGCAGCCACGGCAGCGGGTCGATCGCCGAGCCGCCGCTGGGGCGCACCTCGAAGTGCAGGTGCGGTCCGGTGGAGTTGCCGGAGTTCCCGGAGTAGGCGATGGTCTCGCCCGCCTTCACGGGACCGCTGGAGATCTTGTGCGAGGAGAGGTGGCAGTACCACGTCTCCGTGCCGTCCTTGGCGGTCACGATCGCCATGTTGCCGTAGGCGCTGTTCCACTTCGTGGTCACGGTGCCGTCGGTCGCGGCGAAGACTTCCGTGCCGTACGAGACGGGGAAGTCGATGCCGGAGTGCGCCGACATCCAGTTGACGCCGGCCTGGCCGTACTGCGCGCTCAGACCGTGCTGCTTCACCGGCAGCGCGAACTTGGGGCGCAGCCGCTCCTTGCGCGCCGCCTCCGCGGCCGCCTTCTTCTGGGCGGCGACCTTTTCGGCCTTCAGGTCGATACGTTCCTGCGTGCGGCTCGCGCGGTCCGCGAAGTCGCCCGCGTCCGCGGAGAGGTTGGCCAGCTGGGTGTCCAGCTTGCTGTTGGCGGTGGAGGGTTTCACGGACGTGGCGTCCGGTGCGGAGGCCGTCGTCTCCTTCTCGCCGTCCCCGCCGAAGCTGCCCACGGACGCGGCCGCCACCCCGGCGACGCCCATCACGCAGGCCGACGGCACGGCGACGGTGAGGAGGGCGGAGCGCTTGGCGGGGGTACGGCGCCGGGCCCTGGACCGGCCCGCACCGGATCCGCCGCTCTTGCCGCGGGCGGTACGGGGGCCGGGGGCCAAAATCCCCGAGACGGACTCGGGCTCCGCGCTCGCGTAGGGGACGTCGGTGTCGTACGGGTCCTCGGCCTCGCCGTCGTACAGGCTCTCGCTGTCGAACGGGGCCTCGCTGTCGAACGGCGCCTCGGCGGAGATCTCGTACTGCTCGGTCAGCTCGTACGGCTGCGAAGTTTCGTGCGACTCGTGAGACTCGCGTGCTTCGGGTGACTCGTGCTGCTCGTGTGTCTCGCCGGCGGAGTTCCACACCGTGGCGTCGTACGCGCCCGTGTCGAAGGTCTGCGTCTGCCATTGACCGGTCGCCGGGCCCTGGTCCCAGGAGCCGGTGTCCCACTGGCCCGTACTGTCGGGGCCCGGCTGCGACGGGATGTCGGCGAGCTGCTGATAGCCACCGGCCGACCAGACGGAGGTGGTGTCGTAGCCGCCGGTGTCGTAGGCGGCGGCGTGCTGCTGCGCGTCGTACGTGGTCGTCTGCTGCTGGGTGCTCGTCGTGGTCGCCCACTGGCCCGTGTCGTACTCGGTGCCGGGCATGTCGCCGAAGAGGGGATCGGTGGCGAAGGTACCGGTGTCGAAGCTTCCGGTGCTGATGCTGCCGGTGTCGAAACCGCCGGTGGAGTAGGTGTCGTAGCCGTAACCGCCGGGCTGGGCGCTTCGCTGGTCGTACGTCGCGTTGAGGGGGTAGTCGGCGCCGGGTGCCGAGGACTGGGGAGTCGAGCTCCCCGACGGGTGACGGTCGTTCACCAACTTCTCTTTCGCCTCGGCAGCAAGGGCGGAGCAGTGCGGCGACTGTACCCGGCGGTACGCGGGCGCGACAATCTTCGGCAGGTTTCATGGTCTCAGGAAACGGGCATTCGGCCGTCTTTCGGAGGACTGCGGGCACAGGCTTGGCCCTGCGTTCGAGCTACGTTCGATACCGGGGGCTCGCCGAGTGGGCCCCCGGTCCGGTGTTCCGCTGCGGTCAGGCGACCGTGAGCCCGTCCGGGGCTTCCTTGGCGTCGGCCCCTGGATGGGCCAGGTCGAGGGCCTGGCGTATGCCGTTCGCGACCGCCGGGTGCACGGGGAGCGCGAGGTGGCCGATTCCGGTTACGCGGACGTTCTGCGCGATCAGGTCGGGGTGGTCCACGCACGCCGTCTCCAGCGGGACCATGATCTGGTCCAGGTCGCTCCAGAAACTCACGAACTGTGTCCGGCAGTCCGGTGCGGGTTCCTTCAGCTCCTCGATCACGGCGGAGCCCGGACGCATCTGCCGCACGATCGGGTGCGCGTCCGCGAGCGGCGCGACGCGGGTGCCCCCGTGCGGTGTGCCCAGCGTGACCAGCGTGCGTACGCGTACGTCACCGCCGAGGCGCTGGGCGTAATAGCGGGCGATCAGGCCGCCCAGGCTGTGCCCGACGATGTCCACCCGATGGTGGCCCGTGCGCTCGCACAGCTCTTCGACGTGGCGGCCGAGAAGCTCGGCGGCGGTACGGATGTCGCAGGTCAGCGGGGAGTAGTTGAGGGACTCCACGCGGCGTCCGTCGTGCTGGGACAGGGTGCGGCGGAGCAGGACGAAGACCGAGCGGTTGTCTATGAAGCCGTGCAGGAGAAGGGTCGGCGGCCTGCTGTCCGGGGGGAGGCGCGGCGCGTCGGGGGGTGGCTGGACAGGGGTCGTCCTGCGCTCCTGGGCGATGCCCGAGGGGTAGAGGAGGAGATGGCCCGCGAGGATCGCCACTTCCAGCGCGGTCGCTTTCAGGAGGGCCAGGGAGAGGCGGCCCGCCATCTTCGCGGAGAGCGCGGGCAGGGAGGGGAGTGAGGGGAGTGACGACAGCGAGAGGAGTGAGGGGAGTGACGACAGCAGGGGGAGTGTGGGGGGTAATGGGAGCGTGGGGAGTGCGGCGCGTAGTGCGGGGAGCGCGGCCGGCGCGTGCGGTGCCGACCGGCCGGGGAGTCCCGGCAGCCTTGGCAGTCTCGGCCGCGGAAGGGTGAGGGTGCGAAAGGGGTGGGCTCCTGTGACTGGCTCCGGCATCGTCGACCTCCCGATCGGCGCACGGGAGGACAGCTCCGTCCCCCGTGTGCCCTAGGGGGAGTCGTGAGAAAGGAGTCGGCTGTGCGACGGCGTTCCACGCCACCGCGGTGCGGTGGCCCCATGCCCCCGTTGCGTCGCCGATGCATCGGACCACCACGCCCTGGCGGGCGCCGGTGTGGTGGTCCGGCGATCTCGTTGCGGCTCCCCTCGCGCCTGGTCCGGATGCGGGGCGCGAACCCCTGAGTGGTGGACGGCGCGCAGCGAACGTGTCCCAACGTGTGATTTCCCCCTCCCTCTCCACCGCGAAACTGCCGCTTGCGCGATGCTGGAGATAACGTTCGTTCACTTCCCCCGCCCGTGCGGTGCGGGGTATCTGTGCCTGGGCAGATGCTTGGACAGATGGATGTCGGTACGGATATCGGTACATGGAGGCAGTGATGGGTGTGGCAGCCGGGCCGATCCGCGTGGTGGTCGCCAAGCCGGGGCTCGACGGGCACGATCGCGGGGCCAAGGTGATCGCGCGGGCGCTGCGTGACGCCGGTATGGAGGTCATCTACACCGGGCTGCACCAGACGCCCGAGCAGGTGGTGGACACCGCGATCCAGGAGGACGCCGACGCGATCGGCCTCTCCATCCTGTCCGGGGCGCACAACACGCTGTTCGCGCGGGTGCTCGAGCTTTTGAAGGAGCGGGAAGCGCAGGACATCCTGGTGTTCGGCGGCGGCATCATCCCGGAGGCGGACATCGCGCCGCTGAAGGAGAAGGGCGTCGCGGAGATCTTCACGCCCGGGGCGACCACGACTTCGATCGTGGAGTGGGTGCGGGCGAACGTGCAGGAGCGTGCCGGGGCCTGATCGGGCGGGGCGCCTCTGGCGGGTGCTTCGGCGGCCTCGCGGGCGGGACGCGCGGTCACGCTCCAGGAGTCGGCGGCGGGAGTTCGTCGCGTATCGCCGCGCGGAGGCGCAGGGTCGTGACCAGGCGTTGGAACGCCTCCGACCAGTAGCTCCCCGCTCCCGGTGACGCGTCCTCCGGTTCGTCGGGTATCGCGGTGAGCGTCTCCAGGCGGACCGCTTCCGCGGGGTCGAGGCAGCGTTCCGCGAGGCCCATGACCCCGCTGAAGCTCCAGGGGTAACTGCCCGCGTCCCGCGCGATGTTCAGCGCGTCCACGACCGCCCGGCCCAGTGGTTCGGTCCAGGGGACCGCGCATACGCCCAGGAGCTGGAACGACTCGGACAGGCCGTGCGAGGCTATGAATCCGGCGACCCAGTCCGCCCGCTCCGCGGCGGGCAGCGCGGCGAGGAGCTTCGCGCGCTCGGCGAGCGACACGGCCCCCGGGCCCGCGGCGTCCGGGGCCGCGGGCATGCCGAGCAGGGCCCTTGACCAGGTCGCGTCCCGCTGCCGTACGGCCGCACGGCACCACGCGGCGTGCAGCTCGCCACGCCAGTCGTCGGCCACGGGGAGGGCCACTATCTCCGCCGGGGTGCGATGGCCGAGTCGCGTGCTCCAGGTGGCGAGCGGTGCCGCTTCCACCAACTGGCCCAGCCACCAGGACCGTTCACCCCGACCGGCGGGGGGCTTGGGGGTGACGCCGTCCCGCTCCATGGCCACGTCGCACTCGTGCGGCGCCTCGACCGTGAGGGTCGGCGTGCTCGACACGTGGTCCACGGCCACGCAGGAAGCCGCCCTGGACGCCATCCGCCCGGCCAGCGCCGATTCGGGGAGCGCGGAGAGCAGCTCCGCCGCCGTGGAGCGGACGTTGCGGCTGCGGTCGGTGAGCGCCTGCTCCAGGAACGGCTCGTCCGCGGCCGACAGGCCGGTGCGGAGCGAGTCGAGGAACATCAGGCGGTCCTCGGCCCGTTCCGTCTGCCAGGTCGTGGTGAGCAGCCGCCGGGCGGCGCCGGCGTCGTGCGCGCGGAGGGCGGCGAGCAGGGCCACCCGCTCCGCGAAGAGGCCCTCTTCCCAGAGTCGTTGGACCTCGGGTGTGTCGTCCGCGGAGGGCAGTGCCAGACCGCTGCCCGGGGTGGCGCGGAGGGCGAACTTCCAGTCCGGGTTGAGCCGGGCCAGCCACAGGGCTCTGGGGCCCGCGAACGTGAGCGCCTGGGGGCGCAGGTCCGTGCGGCCGCGAGCCGCGTCGAGGAGGGCGGGAAGCAGCTCGGGTGGTGCTCCGTACCCCCGGGCGTTGGCCAGGGCCAGCCACTGGGGGAGGAGTTCCATCAGGTCCGGGGCCGCGCCGCGTCTGCCGCCGCTGCCGGTGCCGGGATGGTCGGTGAGGAGCGTGGCGAGTCTGCGCCGGGCCGCGGGCGGCAGGGGCGGTCTGGGATCCGGCAACGCCGGCTCGGGCGGCGCGGCGGCCGGTGCCGGGCGCAGTCCCGCCCTGCGGCGGACCGTCTGCACCGCTGCCTCGTCCAGGAGCGCGACCGGTGCCTCCTTGCCGGGGGTGTGGAGGGCGGGCGGCAGCGCGCGGCGGTCGGTGCCGAGCAGGGCCGAGGTGACCAGCTCCTCCCATGGGGGGTGCGGGGTGCGCGGCTTCCCTCGGGAGGGAGGCGGAAGCGCGGCTTTCGCCGGGGGGACGGGCATCTGTTCCTCCTCGCGGTCGCGCTCGTTCTCGTGCGTGCTCTTGCGGTTGTTCTCGTGTTTGTTCGTCAGCACAGCGGCACCGTCTCTCCCGCGCCCTGGGGCCAGGCCGCCAAGGGGGTGAAGCCGCGGTGGCCGCACTCCCCGAATACCGTCAGCGGTCCGCCTCCGGACAGGGCGATCAGCCGCCAGAGGCCCTGAGCGGGGGCGGAGGACGCGATGGGGAGCGCCAGGACCCCGTCCGCGTCGGCCAATTGCCATCCGCCTTCGGCCTGGGCCGGTATGACCTCCGCGAGCGTCACCGGCCAGGACTCCAGCCACGGGTCGTCACGCAGCGCCTCGCCGTACAGGGCGGTGGCCTCGTCCGTCCGTACGCCCGGTGGCCGCTCCGCGGTGGGCGCCGGGGTCGCGAACTGTTCACCCAGGTCGGCTCGCAGCTGCCGCGCGCCCGCGTATCCGGTCAGCTCCGCGTCGAGTGCGAGGCCCACCGGCAGGGCGAGCGCGGGGGCGCGGCCCGCGGCACCGTACGAGAGGAGCAGCGCGGTGCGCCCGGAGTCCGTGCCGTGGAGCCAGATGCGGCGCGTGGTCAGTTTGCTGTCCGCCGTGTCGTACTGCGCGAGGACCAGCCACCGGTCCCGCAGTGGCGGATCCTGGGGCTGGGCGGGCAGGCCGACGCGGGAGCGGACCGTGGCGGCCAGGTCGTGCGGCAACTGCTCGCGGTGGAGCCAGCCCTGGTCGAGGAGGTGCAACAGGGCGCACTCCTCCAGGAGGCGCACCGGCCAGCCCGGCCCCGAGGAGGGTATGGCCCCCAACTCCCGGACCCGCGCGGCCAGTCCCGGCGCCTGCGCGTCGACCATGCGGGCCGCCGTCTCCTCCCACAGGCCGTACCCCGACTGCTCGGCGGACGCCGTACCGGCGCGCAGCAGGTCGGACAGGCGCTGCTCCAGCTCCATCGCCCCCGCCGTGATCCGCTCGGCCCGCTTCTCCGCTCTCCTGCGCGCCGCCTCAGCGTCCGCCGGGGCCGCGGGCCGCGCGGCCGGACTCCGCTTGCTCTCCGCTCTTTCGCGGCGGGACGCCAGCCACTCCTCCGCCCACCCAGGGGGCTCCCCGTCCGGCACCGTGCCGTCCCCGCCCGCCCAGATCAGCAGCAGCCCCAGCGCGTGCTTGCACGGGAACTTGCGGCTCGGACAACTGCACTTGTACGCCGGACCCGCCGTGTCCGCGATGTCCACGACCGTCTGATACGGCTTGCTGCCACTGCCCTTGCACAGCCCCCACACCGTCCCCTCGTCAGAACTGCCCGCCTCCGACCACGGCCCTGCGACGCCGAGTTTGCTTCCCGCCTTGCGTGACGGGACGTCAGGCGCTAGTGCCAGCACCTGATCCGCCGTCCAGCGCACCCCCTGCTGAGTCATGTCTCGAAGGTAGGTCCCACCACTGACAATCGACCCGGCACCGGATATCCGTGCAGGTCAGAGGCGCGTGGGGGTCGATTGTCAGTGGCGTGGTGCACGGTGGAGACACATCCGGGCCAGACGTGCCCGGACGAGCTGGAGGGGGATCGCTCCATGACCGTTTCCGTCGACTCGACGACGTCCGCGACCGCGAATTGGGCCGCTGCCGCGAATCCGTCCGCGTCCACCGATCCGGCCGGGACCGGGAATCCGTCCGCGACCGCCGATCCGGCCGGGGTGCTGCGGCCGCACGCCGAGCACGCCTTCGCCGCCGAACTGGCCGCGCTCGCCGGGCAGGACGACCGGCCGAGGCCGCAGCGGTGGAAGCTCTCGCCGTGGGCGGTGGCGACGTATCTGCTCGGCGGCACGCTGCCCGACGGCACCGTGATCACCCCGAAGTATGTGGGACCCCGCCGCATCGTCGAGGTCGCCGTCACCACGCTCGCCACCGACCGGGCCCTGCTGCTGCTCGGTGTGCCCGGCACCGCCAAGACCTGGGTGTCGGAGCATCTGGCCGCCGCGGTCAGCGGGGACTCGACGCTGCTCGTGCAGGGCACGGCGGGCACACCGGAGGAGGCGATCCGGTACGGGTGGAACTACGCCCAGCTCCTCGCGCACGGCCCGAGCCGCGACGCGCTCGTGCCCAGCCCCGTCATGCGGGCGATGGCCGAGGGGATGACGGCGCGTGTCGAGGAGCTGACCCGCATCCCCGCCGACGTGCAGGACACGTTGATCACGATCCTCTCGGAGAAGACCCTGCCCATCCCGGAGTTGGGCCAGGAGGTGCAGGCCCTGCGGGGCTTCAACCTCATCGCCACCGCCAACGACCGCGATCGCGGGGTCAACGACCTGTCGAGCGCCCTGCGCCGCCGCTTCAACACCGTCGTCCTGCCCCTGCCGGAGAGCGCCGAGGCCGAGGTCGACATCGTCTCCCGCCGCGTCGACCAGATCGGCCGCTCCCTCGACCTGCCCACGGGACCCGAGGGAATCGACGAGATACGCCGTGTCGTCACCGTCTTCCGCGAGTTGCGCGACGGCGTCACGGCGGACGGGCGTACGAAGGTGAAGTCACCCAGCGGCACGCTGTCGACGGCCGAGGCGATCTCCGTCGTCACCAACGGGCTGGCGTTGTCGGCCCACTTCGGAGACGGCGTCCTGCGCGCCGGGGACATCGCGGCCGGCATTCTCGGCGCGGTCGTGCGCGACCCCGCGGCGGACCGCGTGATCTGGCAGGAGTACCTGGAGACGGTCGTCCGTGAGCGTGACGGCTGGAAGGACTTCTACCGCGCGTGCCGGGAGGTGAGCGCATGACGGGGGCACGGGCGGGCGGCGCGGCCGGGGGGACGCTGCTGCTCGGGGTGCGGCACCACGGGCCCGGGTCGGCCCGTGCGGTGCGGGCCGCGCTCGACGAGGGGCGGCCCGAGGCCGTCCTCATCGAAGGGCCTCCGGAGGCCGACTCCTTGGTGCACCTCGCGGCAGACGAGGGCATGCGGCCGCCGGTCGCGCTGCTCGCGCACGTCGTGGACGAGCCGGGTCGCTCGGCTTTCTGGCCGCTCGCTGAGTTCTCCCCGGAGTGGGTGGCCATCCAGTGGGCCGTCGGGCGCGGCGTGCCGGTCCGCT
Organism: Streptomyces sp. NRRL S-920; assembly: GCF_000717945.1. Classification (NCBI taxonomy): domain Bacteria; kingdom Bacillati; phylum Actinomycetota; class Actinomycetes; order Kitasatosporales; family Streptomycetaceae; genus Streptomyces; species Streptomyces sp. NRRL S-920. Next base: position 2,056 of record NZ_JODF01000016.1, on the reverse strand, counting down.
TCATCGACCTGCCGGCGGCGAATTCGCTGGCACGAGCTGAGGAAGGCGGTGAAGAGGGAGGCGGTGAACCGGCCCCCGGGGACGGGGACGCCGTGCGGATCGATCCGCTCGCCGTGCTTGCCGAGACCGCCGGGTACGACGATCCCGAGCGCTGGTGGGAGGACGCCGTCGAGCACCGGGAGGGGGGCGGTGACGCGTTCGCGCCGTTCGAGGCGCTGGGCGAGGCAATGGGGGCGCTGCGCGAGACCTACGGGGACGGTGGGCACGGCCGAGACCTGGCGCGCGAAGCCCATATGCGGCTGCGCGTGCGGGCCGCGCAGAAGGAGTTCGGGCCCGACCGGGTGGCCGTGGTGTGCGGGGCCTGGCACGTGCCCGCGCTGCGGCGCAAGGTCGCCGTGGCCGCCGACCGGGCGCTGCTCAAGGGTCTTCCCAAGGTGAAGGCCGAGATGACGTGGGTGCCGTGGACGAACCGCCGACTGTCCCGCGCCAGTGGGTACGGGGCGGGCGTCTCGTCCCCCGGCTGGTACGGCCACCTGTTCGGTGCCCCGGACCGGCCGGTCGAGCGCTGGATGACGAAGGTCGCTCGGCTGCTGCGCGAGGAGGATCGGCTCGTGTCGTCCGCGCACGTCATCGAGGCTGTCCGGCTCGCCGACACGCTCGCCGCGATGCGGGGGCGGCCGCTGGCCGGACTCACCGAGACGACCGATGCGGTGCGGGCGGTGATGTGCGAGGGCTCGGACGTACCGCTCGCCCTCGTGCACGACAAGCTCGTCGTCGGGGATGTGCTGGGGGAGGTCCCGGACGCGGCCCCCGCGGTGCCGCTCCAGCGCGATCTCACCCGCCTCCAGCGCAAGCTGCGGCTGAAGCCGGACGCCCTGGAGCGGGAGCTGGAGCTGGACCTCCGCAAGGAGACGGACGCGGCCCGCAGCACGCTGCTGCACCGGCTGCGGCTCCTCGGCATCGGCTGGGGCGATCCTGTGCGGTCCCGGGGGAGCACGGGGACGTTCCGGGAGACCTGGCGGCTGCGGTGGGAGCCGGAGCTTTCCGTACGGGTCACGGAGGCCGGGGTGTGGGGGACCACGGTGCTGGGCGCGGCCACCGGAAAGGCGACGGCCGACGCGGTCGGCGCGGCGGGCCTCGCCGACGTCACAGCCCTCGCCGAGCGGTGCCTGCTGGCAGCGTTGCCGGACGCGTTGCCCGTGGTGATGCGGGTGCTCGCGGACCGGGCCGCGCTGGACGCGGACGTCGGGCACCTCGCACAGGCGTTGCCCGCGCTGGTGCGGTCGCTGCGGTACGGCGATGTGCGGGGGACGGACACGGCCGCTCTCGGCGAGGTGGCCCTCGGTCTCGCCGAACGGCTCTTCGTCGGGTTGCCGCCCGCCTGTACGGGGCTTGGCGCGGAGGCGGCTCTGGAGTTGCGGGGTCATGTCGACGCGGTTCACCAGGCGGTGGGCATGTTGGGGGAGTTGACGCCGGATGCGGGCTCCGGCGGGGCGGTTTCCCAGGGGGTGCGGGCCCGGTGGGTCTCGGTGCTGCGCGTGCTCGCGCGGCGGGAGGCCGTCGCCGGGGTCGTGCGGGGGCGTGGTGTGCGGCTGCTGCTGGACGCCGGGGAGTTGGAGGACGAGGAAGCCGCCCGCCTCATGGGCCTCGCGTTGTCCCGGGGGAGTGATCCGGCGGAGGGGGCCGCCTGGATCGAGGGGTTCGTCGGGGGCGGATCCGGCGGCGGAATGCTGCTCGTCCACGACGACCGGCTCCTCGGCCTGGTGGACGAATGGCTGAGCGGGGTGTCGGCCGACGCCTTCATCGACGTACTGCCGTTGCTGCGCCGCACGTTCTCGGAGTACGAGCCGGGGGTGCGGCGGACGCTGGGGGAACTGGTGAGACGCGGGCCGACCGGAGGCGGGGCCGCCGTGGGAGGGGATGGCCTCCCGGGTTTCGCCGAGGAGATCGACGCGGCGCGGGCGGACGCGGTCGTGGCGACGGTGCGGGCGCTGCTCGGCGAGGCGTCGGCGGGGAGGGAGGGGCTGGTGGGGGCGGTGGGGTGACGGGGATGGAG